>NZ_JBFAKX010000030.1:0-32966 GCF_040655935.1 Promicromonospora sp. NPDC050262
CTTGCTTCGGGCTACATTATGAACCGTTTCATGGCGCAGGTGGTCGAGGAGGACCGGACATGTCGAGCAACACGGCGGGCGCACGCGTCTGGTTCCGGAGCCCGGGTCAGCCCGCGGCGATCGCCTCCGCGATCGGCGTGCCACCGTTGCCGAAGGCGATGGTGCGCCCCACGGTGCCGTCGTCCAGCAGGACGGCGGCGATCACCCCGGCGACGTCGGCGCGCGCGACGCGACCGTCACCCGGCTCGGCCACCTCGATGAGCCCCGTCGGCTCGTCCAGCGTGAGCGGTCCCGGCTGGAGGATCGTGTAGTCGAGCCCGGTGCCGCGCAGGTGCTCGTCGGCCGCCGTCTTCGACTCCGCATAGGCGAAGAACGAGTTGTCCTCGGGCACGCCGTGGCCGGGGCCCGCGCCGAGGTAGGACACCATCACGTAGCGCGCGACGCCCGCCGCCTTCGCGGCGTCCATCGACCGGATCGCGGCGTCGCGGTCGACGGCGTAGGTGCGCGCCGGGTTGCCGCCACCCGCTCCCGCCGACCAGACGACGGCGTCCTGGCCGCGCACCAGGTCCGTGAGGCCCGCGGTGTCGAGCTGCTCGACGTCGGCGACCAGCGGCGTCGCCCCCGTGGCCGCGACCTCCTCCCGGTGGTCCGGGTTGCGGAAGACGCTGGTGACCTCGTCACCTCGCTCGACGAGCAGGGGCGCGAGCCGCAGCGCGATCTTTCCGTGGCCGCCGATGATCAGAACGCGGGACATGGTGCTTCCTTCCGTCAGGGTCCGCTCCAGGCTATGCCGGAACGCTCACGACAGGTGCGGCCGCAGCGCCCCGAAGGCGTAGTCCATGAGCGCCCGCCCGAGCCGGGCGTCCCGCGCCTGGGCGCTCGGCTCCACCAGCTCGCCGTCGTCGAAGTAGTCGCCCGCACGGACCGGCCCGGTGACCGCGGCCAGGACGTTGTCGGCCCCGTGCCGCACCGACACCCCGCCGATGTTGAACATCGCGTGCAGCAGCGGCGTGCTGATCACGCCGGGGCTGAGGCTCACGGGTACGACGCCCCGGCCCGCCGGCCGGTCCGCGAGCCACCGGGTGTAGAGGATGATCGCGAGCTTGGACCGCGCGTAGGCCCGCACGGCGTCGTAGCCGCGCTCCAGCTCGATGTCCGCCAGGTCGAGGTCGGTCATCTCGTGGGTGGCCGACGCGAGGTTGACGACGCGGCCGTCGTCCGCGAGCGCCGGCAGCAGCCGCTCGGTGAGCAGCACCATCGCGAGGAAGTTCACCTGGAGCGTGCGTTCGTGCTCGTCCTTCGTGACCTGCCGGGTCATCGCCCCGGGGACGCCGGCGTTGTTGACGACGGCGTCGATCGGACCCGCGGCCAGCGCGGTCATGGCGTCAGCGGCGTCTGCGACGTCCGCCAAGGACTCGAAGTCGCACCGGACGTAGCGCACCTCCGCGGTCCCCTCGCCGAGCACCTGGAGCGCCGGACGCACCATGGTCTCCGGCTCCGGGCCCTGGACGATCACGCGCCGGACCCGGCCCACGAGCTCACGCGCGGTCTGGAGCCCGATGCCGCCCGTCGCACCGGTGACGATCACGGTCGATTCCTCGGAGATCATGCCCGCTCCTCGTGGCTCACCTGCGACGAGCGTAAGCAGGCGAGCGCGCGGTGGTAACCCCCGTTTCGCCGGTTTCACCCGGTGCGTCCGTGAGCGGCCCCGGTGCACCGTATCGACGCCGGGACCGACCTCACGACCCGTGGCGCTCGGCCTGCTTCCGGAGCAGCTCCTCGACGGCGGTGGGCAGGGTCGTCTCGAAGTCGATCAGCTTCGCCCAGGTCGGGGTCACCACGACCCGGACCATGCCGTCGTAGAGCGCACGCACGCCCACCTCCCACTCGGCGCGCTGCTCCGGCGTCATCTCGTAGCTGGTGTTCGCCTCCATGTACTCGTCCGGGATGCCGTCGACGACGTCCAGCTCCGCCCGGCCGCGGACCAGCAGGATCGTGGGCGGGTGCACCTCGGTGTCGATCGTCAGGGCGACCGCCGGGTTCGCCCGCAGGTGCGGGAGCTTGGGCGCGTTCGTCGGGGTGCACATCACGATCTCGGTGCCGTTCCAGGAGAACCCGATCGGCACGGTGCGGGGCGTGCCGTCCGTGGCGACGTACGCCAGGCGCGTGATGTCGCGGGCCAGCAGCTCCTGGCTGAGCGGCCGGTTCAGGATCTCGGTGATCTCGTGCTGTTCCATCGGTATCACTCCAAGCATTCGCGCTGCCCGTGTGGCTGCTGATATCCCTGGGACGGAGCCGCCGCCACGTTCTCGACATCGAGGGAAGATGATGAACGCACCTGGCCTGCCCGACGCCGAGACGATCGAGACCGTCCTCTCGTCCCGAGAGGGCGCATGGGGTCCGGGGGCGCGCGTGCTCTCGGTGCGCGACCTGTCGCAGGGCCTGAGCCGGGCCGCCGTGCTCCGGGTCTGCGTCGCGGTCCCGCACGCGGACCCGTCCGCCTGGATCGTCAAGGTCCCGGGCTGGGGCCAGCCGTCCCTGCTCGACTCGCGCGACGCCGAGCTGGACCACCGCGAGGCCCGCTTCTTCCGGAGCGGCGTCCCGGACCTCCTCCCCCGCGGCACGACGACGCCGCCCCACGTCACGGTGGTCGGTCACAACGGCCTCGACTGGATCATCATGCGCGACGTCGACGCCGTGCTGCAGCAGAGCTGGACGCCCGCCGCCGCGGCCACCGCCGCCGAGCGGGCCGCGCTGCTGCACGTGCCCGGTGACCTGGAGCCCGGCCTGCTCGGCGCTCCCTGGCTGGAGACCGCGGGCTACGCCGCCTACGCCCACCACGTGCCGGACGGGCACGACAACCTCGACGCCCTGCCCGGCGACCCGCGGCTGCGGAACCTGTTCACGCCCGAGCAGGTCGACGCGCTGCACGCGGGCCTGGACGCCGCGGACGAGCTCGCGGCGCGCGCGGCGGAGCTGCCGACCACCCTCGTCCACGGCGACCTCACGCCCCGCAACGCAGGCCTGACCGCCGGCGGCGCCCTGGTCCTCATCGACTGGGAGCACGTCGGGGTGGGGCCGGTCGGCTACGACCTCGGCACGTTCGTCTCCATGTACCGGGCCTTCGGCGGCCACGGCGAGCTGGACGAGCCGGCCGTCCTCGACGTCTACGCCGAGGCCGTCAGTGCCCTGGCGGGCACCGACCTGCGCCCGGCCGCAGCCCTCGGCTTCGCCGTCGCCCACCTCACGTGGGGGCTGCACCTGCGGCTCGGCCCCGGCCTGACCGCCGTCCGCCAGGGCCTGAACAGCCACGCCCCGGCCCGGCTCGCCGCGCACCTCGACGACATCCGCTCGGGATGCCTGCGCGCGCTGTCCTGGGCGCCGGTGACCCAGGCCGTCACCGCGGGCCGCTGAGCAGCTCCTGACCGACCCGTCGTCCGACGGCGGTGAACGCAGCCCAAGTTGACGGGGGGTTCAAGTTAGTCCTACCGTCCTTGACCATGAAGACAGGTGACGCGGTCGTGCAGGCCGCCCCCGTGGTCGAGGCCGCGGTCCAGGCCCCGGCAGAGGTGATGCCCGTAGCAGTCGACGGCGCCCCGGCGGTCCGGTCCCCGTTCGAGCTCCTGCCCGTGGGCGAGGCGTTCGGCGTCTGCTCCGTGGACGGGGTGTGCTCCTGATGGCCGGTGCGTTCGGTCGGGCCGCGGACAAGCTCGTGGTCGACGTGTGGAGCGACGTGATGTGCCCGTTCTGCTACATGGGCGACGCGCTCCTGGAGCGGGCGCTGGAACAGTTCCCGCACGCCTCCGGGGTCGAGGTGCGCTACCACAGCTTCCTGCTGATGCCGGAGCTGACCGGCGACGAGCCGATCGACCTGCTGGAGCTGCTCTCGGCCAAGCGCGGGTTCCCGCGCGAGCAGGCGGCGGCGATGCACGACCAGATCGCGGAGCGCGGCCGGCAGGTCGGGCTGGACTACCGGTTCGACCGGGCCAAGGCCGTGGGCACCCGCACCGCGCACCAGCTCAGCCACTTCGCCGCCGGGCACGGCAAGCAACACGAGATGGTCCAGCGGCTGTTCCAGGCGTACTTCACCGACGGCCTGAACGTGGCCGACCACCAGGTCCTCGCGGACCTGGCCGCGCAGGTGGGCCTGGACCGCGACGCCGCCCTGACCGCGCTCGCCGACGACGAGTTCGCCGACGCCGTCGAGGCCGACATCCAGCAGGCCCGGCAGCTCGGCATCACGGGCGTGCCGTTCTTCGTGTTCGCCGGGAAGTACGCCGTGTCCGGCGCGCAGCCGGTGGAGGCGTTCCTCCAGGCCCTGCAGACGAGCTGGAACGAGACGGTGGGCTCGCCCGCCGCCGCCGGGATCGGTCGATGACCTCGGACCCGCCGCGGCTCCGCGCTGACGCGCGGCGCAACGTCGAGGGCATCCGGCTGGCCGCCCTCGACGTGTTCCGCGCGGGCGGGCTGAACAGCCCCCTGGACGAGGTCGCGCGGGCCGCGGGCGTCAGCAAGGGCACCATCTACCACCGCTTCGGGGGCCGGCAGGGCCTGATCGACGCGGTGGTGGAGGAGCTGTTCGCCGAGCGCATCGCGGGCATCATCACCGCGGTCGGCGCCATCGAGGATCCCGTCGAGCGGTTCGAGGGCTACCTGCGGCGGATCTGGCTGGTCGCGTTCGACGAGCCCGCGGCCAACGACGTGCTGCTGCGCGCCCAGCCCGGGTCCGGCGCGCTGACCGCGCTGTGCGAGCGCGCCAGCGAGGTCGCCGGAGGATTCCTCGCCGAGGCACAGGCCACCGGCGCGATCCGGGCCGACCTCACGCCCGACGACGTCGACGTGCTGATCTGGGAGCGCGGCATCATCGCCCGCGCCTGCGACGAGCAGCACCGCGACAGCTACGTCCGCAGCTTCGAGCACACCCTCCGCGGGCTGCGGAACCCGTAGCGGGAGCGGCCGGGCGCACGCGAGGCCGGCAGTCAGCTCCGCCAAGTCGGCAGATGGCACTGAGATCGGCACAGGCCTGTGCCGATCTCGATGCCGACTGCCGACGTCAAGGGCGGACTGCCGAAGTAGCGGCAGCGCCCAGGCGGCCCGCCCTGCTGCGGATCAGGAACCCTGGCGGAGCCGGCCGATCGCGGTGCCGAGGTCGGTCTCGACGCCGTCGGGCCGCTGGAGGCCGTGCTCGAGGAGCAGGCCGACGAACGGCCGGTGCTCGGGGCGGCCGGCGGTGGCGAAGTAGGCGTCGAGCCCGCGGGCGAGCTCGTCGTCGGCGGGCAGGGTCGCCACGTCCACCAGCTGCTTGATGCCCGCCACCGCCACCTTGTCGAAGGCCGCGATCCGGCGGGCGAACGCGTCGGTGACCCGCTCCAGCTCGGCGTCGGGCACGAGCCGGTTCACGTACCCGTACTCGGCGGCCCGCGCGGCTGGGACGTCCTCGCCGCCGAGCAGGATCTCCAGCGCGCGGCCCCGGCCGACCAGCCGCCCCAGGCGCGCCATCGGACCGCCGCCGGGGACGGCGCCCACGCCGACCTCGAACTGGCCGAGCACGGCCTGCTCGGACGCGAGGCGGATGTCGGTGGCGAGCACGAACTCGCTCCCCGCGCCGCGGGTGCGGCCACGGATCTCCGAGATGGTCGCGACCGGCACGCGGCTCAGCCGGACGAAGTTGTCCAGGTACGGGTGCAGGCCCGTCGGCCCGGGCGGCATCCCCACGACGCGGGAGGTGTCGGACAGGAAGTCCCAGTGCGCCATGAAGTAGCCGGGCGTGTCGCTGCGGAACACGACGACCGTGAGGTCGGGGGCCGCCTCGATCCGGTCCACCAGCACCGCGAGCTGCTCGACGGTGTCGGGGTCCAGCAGGTTGACGGGCCCGTTGTCGAAGGTCACCCGCCAGTACGACGGCGAGACCTCGTCGACGTGGAACTGCTCCGTGCTCATGGTCGTGCTCCTTGCCGGACGGATCATCGGACGGATCGCCGGACGGGTCACCAGACGAACTGCTGGCCGCCGTCGATGTCATAGGTCGCACCGGTCAGTGCGGTGTTGGCCATGAGGTGGACGGCGAGCGCCGCCACGTCGGCCGGACCGACGACCCGCCCGATCGGCAGGGTGTCCCGCAGCTCGGCGCGACGTTCGTCCAGCTTGTCGCCGAGCAGCGAGGCCGACAGCGGTGTGTCGACGAAGCCCGCGGCGATGAGGTTGACCCGGACCGGCGCCAGCTCGAGCGCGAGGGCCGCCGTGAACGGCGGCAGGGCGGCGGTGGTGGCCGAGGCGATCCCGAGGCCGTGGCCGACGCGCCGCGCCCCGGTGCCGCCCATCAGCAGGAGCGTCCCGCCGGGCCGCAGCCGGCCGGCGACGTTGCGGGCCACGTCGAGGGCCACGACCATGTGGTCGCCGAGCGCGTCGCGCACCTCGGCGGCGTCCATCTCCAGCAGGGGTCCGTAGTGCGGGCCGCCGGCCGTGATCAGCACGTGGTCGATCGGGTCCGGCAGCTCCCCGAAGAACCGCGCGAGGGCGGCGGTGTCGGTGGCGTCGAAGGCCGCGGTGGCGCGCGCGCCGACGTCGGTACCGGCGCGCTCCAGGCGGGCCGGGTCCCGGCCGGTGAGGACGACGTCGGCACCCTCGGTCCGGGCGCGGCGCGCGGTCTCGAGCCCGATGCCCGCGCTGCCGCCGATCACGACGACGGTCTGACCGGCAAGCTCGGGTTCACGCGGGGCGGGTGTGGTGGTCATCGTTCCTCCGTCGCCGTCGCTCCGTCTGTTCGACGGTACGTCCGTGGGCCGGGCCGCGCCCCGTGGAAGCGGGTGAGTTCCGGCTAGGCTCCGCGCGTGATCGTGACCGACCTGGACGGCCTGCCCGTGCGCCTGCGGACGCCGCACGACCTGTCCTTCACGGCGCGCTGGGGCACCGTGTTCGCGGTGCTCGACCAGCAGGACTCGGGCAACCTCTGCCTGGGGGTCCAGGGGCCCGCGGGCCGGGTGTTCGTCAAGTACGCGGGCGCGCCCACGGAGCGGTACGACGGCGACGGGGTCGACGCGGCCGCGCGGGCCCGCCGGGCCGCCGACGTCTACCGGGCGCTCGCCCACCCCACCCTCGTGACCCTGCGCGAGGCCGTGGACGTCGGGACCGGCCACGCCCTCGTGTTCGACTGGACCGACGCGACGCCGGTCGGCAGGCAGTACGAGCGGTCGCACGTCGTGCGGTCCCTGGACCTGACCGCCCGGGTCGACGCGGTGCGGCAGCTCTACGACTTCCACGCGCACGCGGCGGCGCTCGGCTGGGTGGCCGTCGACCTGTACGACGGCTCGGTGATGATCGAGCCGGCGACCGGGCGCGTCGTCCTGTGCGACCTGGACCTCTACGAGCGTGCACCGGTGGTCAACCGGATGGGGCGGATGTGGGGGTCGTCCCGGTTCATGTCGCCCGAGGAGTACGCGCTCGGCGCGCCGATCGACGAGGTCACGAACGTCTTCGCGCTCGGGGCGCTCGCGCACACGTTCCTGGGCGACGACGCGACGCGGTCGCCCGCGGCCTGGGCCGGCTCGGCCGCGCAGCTCGCCGTCGCCGACCGCGCGGTCCGCCCGGAGCGGAAGGAGCGTTGGCCCTCGGTCGCGGCGCTGGCCGAGGCCTGGCGGGCGGCACGGGAAGAGCCCGACGGCCCGAACCGCCGCTGTTAGCCTTCCGGCATGCCGGACAGCACGAACAGCAGCCTGAGCAGCGGACACAGCGGGCGGACCGCCCCGTCGACCTACGGCGCACCCGTCTCGCCGCAGGGCGTGGACGCCCCGCTGCGGCGGTCGGCCGTCTTCCTCACGCTCGTCGTGAACGACGGCGACGCGGCAATGAGCACCGTCCGCGAGGTGCTCGCCGACCTCGACGGTCTGGTCAAGACCGTCGGGTTCCGCGACCTGGGGAACCCGGTCTCCTGCACCGTCGGCATCGGCAGCCGGATCTGGACGGAGCTGACCGGACGGGAGCAGCCGGCCGAGCTCCACCCCTTCCGGGAGATCGCCGGCGCCGCCCACACAGCGGTCTCCACCCCGGGTGACCTGCTGTTCCACATCTGGTCGGACCGCCAGGACCTGTGCTTCGAGCTGGAGCGCCTGCTGCTCGCCGCGCTCGGCAGCGCGGTCACCACCGTCGACGAGGTGTCGGGGTTCCGCTACTTCGACACCCGCGACCTGCTCGGCTTCGTCGACGGCACGGCCAACCCGGTGGGCGCGGACCTCCCGGAGTCCACCCTGGTGGGTGACGAGGACCCGGAGTTCGCCGGCGGCAGCTACGTCGTCGTGCAGAAGTACCTGCACACCCTCGCCGCCTGGCAGGCGCTGCCGACCGAGCAGCAGGAGCGGATCATCGGCCGCACCAAGGCGGACGGCGTCGAGCTCGACGACGCGGTCACCGGCCAGAAGTCGCACAAGACCCTCGCCACGATCACCGACGAGGACGGCGAGCACGACATCCTGCGCGACAACATGCCGTTCGGCCGCCCGGGGCACGGCGAGTTCGGCACCTACTTCATCGGCTACGCCCGCCACCTGTGGGTCATCGAGCGGATGCTGGAGCGCATGTTCGTGGGCGACCCGCCCGGCCTGCACGACCGGATCCTCGACTTCTCGACCCCGCAGACCGGCACGACCTTCTTCGTGCCGCCCACGACGGTCCTCGCCGACCTGGGCTGATCAGCCGACCTGGGCCGACGTCCGGCGCCAGGGGAACTCACCTCTTTTGTGGGATGCGCGCTCGTGGCGCCGGCCTAGCGTGGAAGATGCCCGACCCTCAGCGCGACGAAGCGGAGCATCCCATGCGTCCTCACCCGCACGCCCGCACGATGCTGCCGATCCCGGACCGGCCGGCGTCGGGCCTGACGACGTACGACGCGAAGGATCCCGACACGTCGTACCCCCCGATCGAGCCGCTGCTACCCCCATCCGGCGCGCCCAACGTGCTGGTCGTCCTGCTCGACGACGTCGGGTTCGGGGCGTCGAGCGCGTTCGGCGGGCCCTGCTCGACGCCGACGGCGGAGCGGCTCGCCGCGGGCGGCCTGCGCTTCAACCGCTTCCACACGACGGCGCTGTGCGCGCCGACGCGACAGGCGCTGCTGACGGGCCGCAACCACCACTCGGTGGGCATGGGCAGCATCACCGAGACGGCGACGTCGGCGCCCGGGAACAGCTCGCTGCGCCCCAACACCAAGGCCCCGCTGGCCGAGACGCTCCGGCTGAACGGGTACTCGACGGCGCAGTTCGGCAAGTGCCACGAGGTGCCGGTGTGGCAGTCGTCGCCGATGGGCCCGTTCGACGCGTGGCCGACCGGCGGCGGGGGCTTCGAGACCTTCTACGGGTTCATCGGCGGCGAGAACAACCAGTGGGCCCCCGCCCTGTACAACGGGACGACGCCGGTCGAGCCCCCGGCGACCGCCGAGGAGGGCTATCACCTGACCGAGGACCTGGTGGACCACGCGTGCTCGTGGGTGCGGCAGCAGAAGGCCCTGATGCCCGACAAGCCGTTCTTCGTCTACCTCGCCCCGGGAGCGACGCACGCCCCGCACCATGTCCCGCCGGAGTGGGTCGAGAAGTACCGCGGGCGGTTCGACGACGGGTGGGACGTGCAGCGCGAGCGGACGTTCGCGCGGCAGAAGGAGCTCGGGGTCATCCCGCCCGAGGCCGACCTCACCGCGCGGCACGACGAGATCCCCGCCTGGGACGACATGCCCGACACCCTCAAGCCCGTGCTCGCGCGCGAGATGGAGGTGTACGCGGGCTTCCTGGAGCACACCGACGTCCAGGTCGGCCGGGTGATCGACACGCTGGAGGACCTGGGCGTCCTCGACGACACGATCGTCTACTACATCATCGGCGACAACGGCGCCTCGGCCGAGGGCACGGTGAACGGCGCCTTCAACGAGATGGCGAACTTCAACGGCATGGCCGCCCTGGAGACGCCCGATTTCATGCGGTCCAAGATCGACGAGTTCGGCTCGCCCAGCTCCTACAACCACTACGCGGTGGGCTGGGCCTGGGCCATGGACACGCCCTACCAGTGGACCAAGCAGGTCGCCTCGCACTGGGGCGGCACCCGCAACGGCACGATCGTGCACTGGCCCGGCGGCATCACGGAGCGCGGCGGGCTCCGCACGCAGTTCGCCCACGTCATCGACGTCGCGCCCACGATCCTCGAGGCCGCGGGGCTGCCCGAGCCGACCACGGTCAACGGCGTGCTGCAGGCACCCATCGAGGGCACCTCCATGGTCTACGCGTTCGGCGACGCCGCCACACCCGAACGGCACGACCTGCAGTACTTCGAGATGTTCGGCAACCGAGGGATCTACGACCGCGGCTGGAGCGCCGTCACCAAGCACCGCACGCCATGGGAGCTGACCGGGGCACCGCCGCCCGCGTTCGACGACGACGTCTGGGAGCTGTACGACGGCACGACGGACTTCAGCCAGGCGCACGACCTCGCCGCCGAGCGGCCCGAGGCGCTCGCCAGGCTCCAGCGGCTGTGGCTCATCGAGGCCACGAAGTACAACGTGCTGCCGATGGACGACCGCACCGCGGAGCGGCTCGTGCCCGAGCTCGCCGGCCGGCCCACCCTGATCCACGGCGACTCACAGCTCTTCTTCCCCGGGATGGGACGGCTGTCGGAGAACAGCGTCGTCAGCGTCAAGAACAAGTCGTTCTCCGTGACCGCCGAGGCCGACGTCGCCGAGGGCGCCACCAGCGGCGTCCTCATCGCGCAGGGCGGGCGGTTCGGCGGCTGGTCGGTGCACGCAGCGGGCGGCCGGCTGACGTTCACCTACAACGTGCTCGGCATCAGCCGGTACGACGTCGTGGCCGACGTGCCGGTGCCGTCCGGCAGGCACCAGCTCCGCGTCGAGTTCGCCTACGACGGCGGCGGGCTGGGCAAGGGCGGTGACGTCACCCTCTTCCACGACGGGTCCCCGGTGGGGCGCGGCCGCGTGGAGGCGACCCAGCCTCTGATCTTCTCCGCCGACGAGACCACGGACATCGGCTACGAGTCCGGGACGAGCGTGTCCGACGCCTACAGCGCCGGTTCGAGCCGGTTCACCGGCCGGATCGAGTGGGTCCAGCTCGACCTCGGCAGCGACGACCACGATCACTTCATCAGCCCCGAGGAGCGGCTCCGCGTCGCCATGGCACGGCAGTAGGCGCGGTCGTCGTGCGTGCCGACGAGCCGGACCCCCGCCGCACGGGGCGGCATGTCAGAGCCGACGAGCACGGTGAGCCGGGCGAGTCGCTCAAGGAGCGCGCGGCGTACCTGTACGGGCTGGTCATCACCGGCTCCGTGCTCGCGTCCGCCCCCGCTGACCTCGGGCTCGTGCGGGTCGCCGGGCTGCTGGGCGGCACGCTGCTGGTCTACTGGTGCGCCGAGTCCTACGCGCACCTCATCGCCGCGCGCTCCCTCGCGCGCCGCCCCCTCGACGCCGCCGAACGCCGGCACGTGCTCACCGAGGGGCTGCCGCTCGTGGCTGCCTGCACCGCGCCCGTCGTCGTGCTCCTGATCGAGGCGGTGCTCCGGGTGCCGGCCGACGTGGCCGTCGACATCGCCCTCGTCGTCAACCTCGTGCTGCTGCTGGTCGTGGGCTGGCGCATGAGCACCGACAGCGGGCTGACGGGCGGCAGGCGCCTGGCCGCCACGGCGACCGCGGGTCTGCTGGGGGTCGCGATGATCGGGCTGAAGCTGGCGCTGCACTAGCGGTCACGGTCCCCCGCTCCGGCGTCGTCCGCCGTCTGCACGGGACCGGTGTGCAGCACCTCGCGGGCCTGCTCGGCGGCGCGGACGATGCTCTCGCTGATGAAGTCGAGGAACCGGGCGATGTTCTCCAGGCGCGCCGCTGCGGGCGTGCTCGCCCCGAGCACGACGACGCCCTGCCGGGCGGTCTCGGCGAGCTGGTCGTTGGCCCGGGCGCTGGCGATCGTCGACTGGTACCAGACGTCGTTGTCCGCGACGTACCGCTCGCGGCGGCCCTCGTCGCGCTCCCGCCGCACGAGGCCCTGTCCCTCGAGGAACGTGATCGCCTTGGAGACGGACGCCGGGCTGACCTGGAGCCGCCGGACGAGGTCGGCGGCGGTGACGCTGCCCGCGTCGGTGGTGAACAGGCAGGTCAGCACGCGAGCGGTCATCTTGGGCAGGCCCGAGGCCATGAGCACCGTGGTGAGCGTCTCCTCGAAGTCGGCCACCGCCGCGGCGTCGCGCCCGTGCGCCTGGGGCAGCGCCTGGGCACTGCGGGGCGCTGCCTGCCGGCTCCGGTGGGCACGGCGTTCCGTGGCGCGATGGGCCAGCTCCGCGCGGTAGCCGGTGGGGCCGCCGTTGCGCAGCACCTCACGTGTGACCGTGGACGTCGGGCGGTCGAGGCGCCGCGCGATCTCGGCGTAGGACAGGTCGTCGGCCAGGCCCAGCGCGATCTGCTGACGCTCCTGCTTGGTGAGTCTGCCTCCCGGCATCGCGATCCCCTCCGTGGCCCCTCGTGGTGTCCCTGCCTGCCCAGCATAGCGTTCACTTCAGAGCCATTGCAATGGCCGACGCCCGTTGCGTTGCGTTAGTTTCAGAACAGTTGCAACACTTTGTGCGCTCTGACCTGCGCATATGTCCTGTCAACGCAACAAGGATGTTGCCACGCTCTGGAAAGCAACGTAGCGTTTGCGATGTCAGAAACACCGGGCAGCAACCAGCACAGGAGCCGATCACCATGCAGAACTTCGACACCCCCGCCCCGATCTCCACCGTCGTCGAGATCCCCGCCGGCCGGGTCCAGCTCATCGCCGCCGACCGCGCCGACACCACCGTCGAGGTGCGGCCCACCAACCCCGCCAAGAGCCGCGACGTCCAGACCGCCGAGCAGACCACCGTCACCTACGCCGACGGCGTGCTGCAGATCCGCACCGCCGAGCCCCGCAGCAAGCTCGTCGGCCACGCGGGTTCCGTGGAGGTCACCGTCCAGCTCCCCGCGGGCTCGGGTCTCGAGGGCACGTCCGAGGCCGCCGAGCTCCGCGCCGTCGGCCGCCTCGGTGACGTGGTCTTCGACGGCGCCTACCAGCAGATCAAGATCGACGAGGCGGCGAGCCTGCGCCTCACCGCGATCGACGGCGACGTCGAGGTGGGCCGGCTCACCGGTCCCGCGGAGATCACCACCGCCCGTGGCGACATCCGGGTCGCGGAGGCCACGAACGGTTCGGTCGTGCTCAGCACCCAGGCCGGTGACATCACGGTCGCCGCGGGCGCCGGCGTCTCGGCCACCCTCGACGCCGGTACGAGCCTCGGCCGCATCAGCAACACCCTCAAGAACGACGGCGCCGCCGTGCTGGACGTCCGCGCGACGACCGCCTACGGCGACATCTCCGCTCGCAGCCTCTGAGCGGGGCGGTGCCGGCCCCGGCCGACCGGGCCGGCCCCACGAACCACGGCGCCTGAGCGCCGGCACCACGCACGACGGCACCACCCGACCGCACCGACCGCACCACGACCCACAAGGTGGAGAACATGACGAACGACAGCGCTTCCTCGACCAGCACGGCGTGGTCCGGCATGGTGCCGGTCGACGACACGGCCCTGGCCGTGACCGACACCGGCGGCCCCGGTCTCCCGGTCGTCTACCTGAACGGCCAGTTCGCGACCCAGGGCTACTGGCGCAAGACCATCGCCGACCTGGGCACCGGCTACCGGCACATCACCTTCGACGAGCGCGCCCGCGGCAAGAAGTCCGGGACGTCCGCGGACTACTCGTTCGAGGCCGCCGTGCGCGACGTCGACGCCGTCCTCGCCGCCCGCGGCGTGGAGAAGGCGCTGGTGATCGGCTGGTCCTACGGGGCCGTCGTCGCGGCTCACTGGGCGCAGCGCAACCCGGGACGCACCCTGGGCGCGGTCCTGGTCGACGGCGCCTTTCCGCACGACTGGCTCGACGACGCGATGGAGGTCCGCATTCGCAAGCTGTTCCGCCGGATGAGCTGGTTCACGATCCCGCTGCGGATCACGGGCATCACGCCGCGGATGACCGCGGCGGAACAGGCCGAGAGCAACATCGAGCTCGGCAGGCTGTCCCGCGAGAGCGCCCTGGCGCCGGTGCTGAACGACATCGGCGTCCCGGTGCGCTACGTGGTGGCCTCGGGCACGTCGCTCGGCAGCAGGGGCGACGAGCAGGAGCAGATCCGCGCCGGCCTGGAGGCCGCGACGGCGGGCAACCCGAACATCAGGATCAGCGCCAAGGTGCCCAGCAACCACGGCGCGATCCTCAACAAGGACTTCCGTGCCGTCGCCGACGCCGTGCGGGAGGTCGCCGCCCTGGGCAGCTGAGGACGCCGGACGAGGACGACGGGGGCCGGAGCGTCGCGCGAGCGACGCCCCGGCCCCCTCCTTCGTGTCCCGCCGGACGCGCACGCCCGGCACGCCGGCCGGGATCAGCCGATCGGGCGCAGGTGGACGTCGTCCGGCACGGGGATGCCGAAGCCGGGGGCGTCACCCAGCCGCAGCACACCGCCGGCCGGGGTGAGCAGCCCGGGGTCGACGCCGGCCACGGTGCCCGGCACGCCCTCGACGACCTCGACGTTGCCCAGCCCTGCCGCGAGGTGCGCGGCGTAGCGGGTCTTGAGTGGCCGCCCCCACGCGTGCGGCGAGGCGTGGACGCCGTCCGCCACGAGCCGGGGCATCAGGGCGCGCCAGGCGGTCAGGCCGTACGACATCACGTCCATGAGCAGCACGTCGATCGACCCGGCGGCGGCGACCGGCAGCAGCGCGGCGACGTCGGGCGAGGTCTCCCCCTCGGCGATCCGGGTCTCCGGCGAGTGCGCGTCGAGCCACGCGCGCAGGGCCTTCAGGTCGTCCGCGTCGTCCGGGAACGGCTCCTCGACCCAGTACAGCCCCACGTCGGCGACGGCCTCCAGGTAGGCGACGAACCCGTCGCGGTCGTAGCCGTCGTTGGCGTCCACCAGGATCCGGGCGTCCGGGAACGCGTCGCGGATCGCGCGGGTCACCTCGATGTCGCGGGCGTCGCCGGCCGCACGGGAGAGCCACTTGTTGCCCCGGCCGATCTTGAGCTTGAAGTCCCGGAAGCCCAGCGCGGCGTCCGCGCGGCACTCCTCGACCAGCACGCCGACGCCGCGCGGCGCGTCGTCGGGGTCCAGGTCGTCGAAGTAGATCGCGCCGTCGTAGACGGCGACGTCCGGCGTGCCCCGACCGCCGAGCAGCGCGTGCACCGGGGCGTCGTGCACCACGCCGAGCAGGTCGTGCAGGGCGATGTCGAGCCAGTGCTCCGCGTCGTCGAGGATGCCCGTGGCGGGGTCGATCAGCTCCGAGAGCAGGCGACCCTCGACCCGGGCGACGTCGCCCGGCGGCCCCTCGAACAGCCCCCAGCCGGCCCGGCCGTCGTCGGTGACGAGCACTGCGACGTCCGAGCCGGGTCCGGCGCCGTGGCTGCCGAGCCGGGCGTTGCGGCCCACGGTCCGGGGGTAGCGGGTCTCCAGCGAGGCGAGCCGGACGGTACGGATGCGGGGGTCTGCGGAGGCCATGGGGTCCAATCAGGGAAGGTCGGGCGGTGGTGCCGCGCCGAGCGCGACGGAGAGGCGGGCGGCGGTACGGCGCACGGCCGCCACGATCGAGGGCTGGGCCGCGACGATGCGGTCCCGGGGCCCGGCCGCGCTGATCGCGGCGACCGGGAGATCACCCGCACCGAGGATCGGCGCGGCGACGCAGCGCACGCCGGGCTCCCGCTCGGCGTCGTCGAGGGCCCAGCCACGATCGCGGATGCGGTCGAGCTCCGCGTGCAGCGTGGGCGCGGTGGTGAGGGTGGTCGGGGTGTAGCCGGTCAGCGGGATGCGGTCGACGATCGCCCGGGCCTCGGCCGGCGGGAGCGCCGACAGGTAGGCCTTGCCCAGTGCCGACGCGTGCAGCGGGGCGCGACTGCCCAGCTTGGAGACCACCTTCACCACCTGTGGCCCCTCCTGCTGCATCACGTAGCACATCTGGTCGTCGTCGAAGATGGCGATGAACGCCGTCTCCTCGGTCTCGGCGACGAGCTCGCGCAGGTGCTCGGGCCCCACGGCGTGGACGTCGAGGCCGTCCAGCGCCTGCAGCCCCAGGCGCATCACGACGGGCCCGAGCCGCAGCTCGGTCTCGCCCACCACGTAGCCGCGCTCCCGCAGCGTGCCCACGATGCGGTAGGCGGCGCTGCGGCTGAGCCCGAGGTCCGCGGCCAGCCGCTGGACGGTCAGGCCCGGCGTCGCCGCGATCCGTTCGACGATGTCCAGGCCGCGTGCGAGGGTGCCGGCGGCCCCGCCGTCGGCGGGGGTCCGGTTGCTCGAGTCAGTCACGCTGCCATTCTGCACGGCACCTGCTCATCCCTTGAGACCGGAGCGGGCGACGCCGGCGATCACGTGGCGCTGCACGAACGCGAACAGGATCAGCACCGGGACGCTCGCGATCGCCGCCCCCGCCATGACCGCCGGGAAGTCGGTGGCGTAGGCACCCCGCAGCGTCGCCAGACCGGCGGGAAGCGTGAGCTGCTCCGGGTTGAACAGCACGTACAGCGGCCAGAGAAAGTCGTTCCAGCTCCCGAGGAACGACAGCAGGCCGAGCGTCGCGAGCGGCGCCCGGGACAGGGGCAGCACCACGCGGACGAAGATCTGCCAGCGGTTGGCGCCGTCGATCAGCGCCGCCTCCTCCAGCTCCGCCGGGAGGCTCTGGAAGAACTGGACCAGGAAGAACACGCCGAACGCGCTCGCCGCGCCCGGCACCACCAGCGCCCAGACGCTGTCGAGCCAGCCCAGCCCGTCCACGATCAGGTAGTTCGGCATGAGAAAGACGAAGCCGGGGACGAACAGCGTGGCGATGATCAGCGCGAAGATCAGCCGGCGGCCGGGGAACCGCATCCGGGCCAGCGGGTACGCGGCCGCCGACGCCGTGGCGAGCACCAGGACGGTGTGCAGCACGCCGACGAGCACGGAGTTGCCGAGCCAGCGCAGCAGCGGGGCCTGCGCGTCGGCGAACAGCCGGGTGTAGCCCTCGACGGTCGGCGTGGGCGGGATCCACTCCGGCGGCAGGGCCGTGGCGTCGCCCGTCGTCTTGAACGACGTGGAGAGCATCCACAGCAGCGGCGCCAGGATGAGCACGGACAGGATGAGCAGCATCGCGTACAGCAGCAGCGTGCCGACGACGCCGCGGCCGGTCGCTTCGTCGCGCAGGCGCCGGGCCGCGGGCTGCCGCGTCGCCGCGGGACGGGTGGTGCTGCCGGTGGGAACGACGGTGGTGGCCACGTCAGCTCTCCTTCTGTCGCAGGAACAGGAAGTTCAGGGCACTGACGGCGATCAGCAGGAGGGCGAGGAGATAGCTCATCGCGGCGGCGAGGCCCATGCGGAACTGCTCCAGACCCACCTCGGCGATGAACATGATGGCCGTGCGCGTCTCGTTCGACGGGTTGCCCGCGGTGAGCAGGTAGGACTGGCCGAACATGTTCGCCGAGGCCAGGACCGTCATCGTCAGGACGAAGAGGATGACGGGGCGCAGCTGCGGGATCGTCACGTGCACGAGCTGCTGCCACCGGTTCGCGCCGTCGACCTTGGCGGCGTCGTAGAGCGCCTCGTCCACGTTCTGCAGGCCCGCGAGGTAGACCACGGAGTTGAAGCCCATGGTCCACCAGACCGTGACGCCCACCAGCGAGACCCAGACCCACGGCGTCGCCGTCAGCCACGGCACCGCCTCGGTGACGCCGAGCTCCGCGAGGTACCCGTTGACCAGGCCGGTGTTGCCGTTCAGGAGGTACTGCCAGAGCAGGCCGACCACGCTGACGCCCAGCACGTACGGCGCGAAGAAGACCGCGCGGAAGAAGGTACGCCCGCGGAACCGCTGGTTGAGCAGCAGCGCCAGGCCCAGCGGGATGGCCATGAGCAGCGGCACCGAGAGCACCACGAACAGCCCGGTGGCCCGCATGCTCTCCCAGAACTGCTGCGCCACGAGCGCGTCCGGGGTGAACAGGTCCACGTAGTTCTGGAGGCCCACGAACGGCCGGTCGGGCAGGAAGAAGTCCCAGTTGTGCAGGCTCATCCAGAGCCCCGACACGGCGGGGACCAGCACGAACGTGCCGAAGATCAGCAGGAACGGCGCGAGGAAGAGATAGGGCGTCCAGGGCCGGGGCCGGCTGGGCGAGACGGCGGTGGTGGCGACGGCGGCCGTGGTGGTCGCGCGGACGGCGGTGGCGGTCATGTCAGGCCCTCCCGTACTTCTCGGCGTTCTCCTGGAGCAGGAAGGACGCCTGGGTCGTCGCGGTCTCCAGCGCCGCGCGCGGGTCGCCGAGCGAGAGCAGGGCGTCGCCGATCGCGGGGTACAGGATGGTGGTCTGCACCTCCGCGATCCCCGGCACCAGCGGGTAGAACCGGATGTGCTCCACGCCCTCGGCGACGTGTGACTGCGCTGTCAGCTCAGCCAGCTCGGGCGAGTCCAGGATCGGCATGCGGGCGGGGACCGGACCCGCCGTGGCCCAGCCGATCGAGTTCGCGAGGATCCACCCGAGGAACGTCACGACGGCGGCGAGCCGGTCGGCGTCGAACCGCGGCTGGCGCGCGACCACGAACTGGTGCGAGCCGGAGAACGCGGCCCGCCCGCCGCCGATCCGCGGCAGCGGAGCGACGTCCCAGTCGAGCCCGTCGACCGAGCCGAGGTCGTTGATGAGGGCGCCGGGGCCGCCCCAGAGGAACGCGTTCTGGTCGTTCTTGAACGCCATCGAGGCGTCCGAGCCGCTGACATTCCGCGGGCTCCAGCCCGCCCGGATCAGGGACTGCTGCCAGGTGAGCGCGTCCACCCCGGCCTGGGCGCCGAACGTCGCGGCCCTGCCAGCGCTGTCATAGTGCTCGCCGCCGAACTGCCAGAGCAGGGAGTCGAAGCCGCGCCCCACCCCCTGCGGGTCGACGGCGGGGAGCCAGTGGCCCTGGACCCCGGCCGACGCCAGCGCGTCGAGCGCGTGCTCGTAGGCGGCGCGGTCCGTCGGCGGCGCGTCCGGGTCCAGCCCGGCCTGCTCCAGCACCCGGCGGTTGTAGAACAGCGAGTCGGGCCACATGTCCAGCGGCAGCGACCAGCGCTGGTCCCGGTAGACGCCGGAGCCCCAGACGACCGGGAGGTAGTCCGACTCGACCAGGCCGACCGTCTCCAGGACGTCGTCGACCGGCATGATCACCTTCCGCGCGGCGTTGGTCGCCACCTGGAAGTTGTGCATGAGGGCGAAGTCCGGTGCGAGGCCGCTCGTCACCGCGGCGGGGAACTTCTGGTAGAAGTCGCCCCACGGCAGGGCGTACATGTCGATGCCGATGTGCGGGTGCTCCCGCGTGAACTCGTCGATCAGGGTCCGCATCACCGGCCCGTCGCCGCCGGTGAGCCCGTTCCAGAACTTCAGCGTGACCGGCGGCCCGTCGTAGGCCGCGGGGACCCGCGGCAGCCGCGCCGTCCCGATCGTCGGCGCGCAGCCCGCGATCGTCGCCGCGACGCCGGCGAGCCCGGCCGCGCCGATCGCCCGCAGGACCGTGCGGCGCGTGAGCGTACTCATCTCCACGCCTCCACCTCATTGTGTGCTGTCCCGATGATCGGGACTGCTGTGTCGATGATCGGGACACTATCGAAAGACATGGAAGGCGCGCAAGAGTCCGGCGCAAGAAGGTGCGTGCGCATGCTCTCGAGGTCGAGAGCATGCGCACGCACCTTCCGGGAGCGGCCGCCGGACGGTCGGCGGACGCCGGACGGTCAGCGGGCGGCGGCCTCCGCGTAGAGCTGGAGGAAGCGGGCCGTGCCCCGCGCCATGTTCGCGATCTCGGTGGGGTCCACGCTCTCGTTCGGGGCGTGGATGGCCGCGAGCGGTTCCTCGACGCCGACCAGGAGGATCTCCGCCCCGGGGTAGGTGTCCGCGAACACGTTGCAGAGCGGGATCGACCCGCCCTGCCCGAGCCGGGCCATCGGCCGGCCGTAGGTCTCCTCCAGCGCCCCGGCCAGCGCGTGGAACGCGGGGCCGTCGACCGCCGCGAGGAAGGGCTCGCCCTCCGCCTCGACCGTGACCTGCACCGCGACGCCCCAGGGTGCCGCCGCACGGAGCTGCCTCTCGAGCGCCGTCCGGGCCTGGTCCGCCGTGGTGCCGGGCGGGATGCGGAGGTTCAGCCGGGCGGAGGCACGGGGCGTGATCGCCGAGGCGGAGCCGACCACCGGCGGGCAGTCGATGCCCAGGATGGTCAGCGCGGGCCGCGCCCAGAGCAGGTCCGCGACGGTGCCGTCACCCAGCAGGGAGACGCCCTCCAGCACGGTCGCGTCCCACCGGAACCGGTCGGCGGGATAGCCCTCGCCGGGCCAGGTCCCGCGGTGGTCGAGCCCTGCGACCGTGGTGTCCCCGTTGCTGTCGCGCAGGGTGCCCAGCACCGCGACGAGGGCCGCCAGGGCGTCGGGGGCGGCGCCCCCGAACATGCCGGAGTGGACCTCCGAGGCGAGCGCCTGGAGCGTCAGCACCACGTTGACCATCCCGCGCAGGCTGACGGTCGCGGCGGGTTGCCCGACGGCGGCGTTGCCGGTGTCGCACACGAGGACGGCATCGGCGCGCAGCAGGTCGGCGTGCTCGGGCACGAACGCCTCCAGGCCGCCCGTGCCCTGCTCCTCCGAGCCCTCGACGACCAGCTTGAGGTGCACCGGCGCCTCGCCCAGCGCCCGCAGCGCGGCCAGGAGCATGACGATGTTCCCCTTGCAGTCGGCGCTGCCGCGGCCGTACCACCTGCCGTCGGCGTCGGTGAGCTCGAAGGGCGGCGTGCGCCAGGCGGACTCGTCGAGCGGCGGCTGCACGTCGTAGTGCGCGTAGAGCAGCACGGTCGGCGCGGACGGGTCGGCGCAGGGCCGCGAGCCGACCACCGCCATGCTCCCGTCCGCCGTCCGCTCCAGGTGCGCGTCCTGGAAGCCGACCCCGGCGAACCTGGCGAGCACCCATTGCGCCGCCCGGTCGCACTCCTGGGGCGGGAACTGCCGGGGGTCCGCGACCGACCGGATGGCGACGAGCTCGGCGAGCTCGGCGCGGACCCGCGGCATCTCCTGGTCGACCAGGGCGCGGAGGTCGGTGGTCACGAGCCCACCACGTCGTCGGTCGTGAGGTCGTCCACGTACTGCTGGAACTCCGCGAGCTCGTCGGGGCAGTAGATCTCGATGATCAGCGTCTGCCCGCGCAGGATCTTGCGGTCCGTGATCACGGGGCGTGCGCCGGGGCCGCTGGCGCCGTTGGCGAGCTGCGCCTGCAGCGTCGCGCGGTTCAGGGCGTCGTTGGGGTTCGCGCAGACCGCCCCGCCGTCGTCGCCGAGCACCGTGACGATCTGGTCCTTGGACGGCGTGACCGTCGCCCCCGCCTCGTCGAGCGCCTGGATCAGCTCGTCGGCCTTCGCCTCGGCGTCGTGGGTCGCGTCCGCCGCACGGTAGAGAACCAGGGCCAGGACGAGGAGGACGCCGATCACGACGCCCACCGCCACGTACAGGAACGTGCGCTCGCGCCCGGACTGCGTCTCGCCGACGGTGCTCATTCCGGGCTCACCTCCTCCGTCGGGGCCTCCTGCTTCCACGAGGGCTTGCGGGCCCGGTAGAAGAGGTACGGGACCAGCAGGCCGAGCCCCAGGGCACCGACCACGACGATCACGACGTACACGACCGGGTTGCCCCCGCTGAACTGGGACGGCGGGACGAACCCGACCAGCAGGGCCGCGAGCGACGCCCCGAAACCGACGCCGCAGAGCGACTTGAGCATCGGGCTGCGGAAGCCGCGCGGATGGTCGGGGTACTTGCGGCGCAGGCCGATGGCCGCGACGAACATGAGCAGGTACATGATCAGGTACACCTGCGTGGTGATCACCGAGAAGATCCAGTACGCGCTGGAGACGTTCGGGATCAGCGCGTACATCAGGCCGATCGCCGTGGTGACGATGCCCTGGACCACCAGGATGTTCTGCTGCACCCCGTTCTTGTTGAGCCGCTGCAGGAACGGTGGCAGGTAGCCCTCCTGCCGCGAGATCAGCAACAGACCCTTGGACGGGCCGGCGAGCCAGGTGAGCATCCCGCCGAGCGAGGCCGTCACGAGCATGATCCCGACGATCGGGGTGAGCCACTGCGTGCCGAAGTTGGCGAACACCGCGTCGAAGGCCTGCATCACGCCCGCGGTGAGCGAGAGCTGCTCGGCGGGCACCACCCAGCTGATCGCCAGGGCCGGGAGGATGAAGATCAGCAGCACCATGCCCATCGCCAGGAACATCGACTTGGGGAACTCCTTGCCCGGGTTACGCAGCGACGACACGTGCACGGCGTTCATCTCCATGCCCGAGTAGGAGAGAAAGTTGTTCACGATGAGCACGAGGCTGGCGAGCCCGGCCCACGCGGGGAGGATGTTGTCGGCGGTCATCGGCGCGGCCGACTCGTTGCCCTGGCCGAGGAACACCATGCCGAGCACCACGAGCACCACGCCCGGGATCAGCGTGCCGATGATGAGGCCGCCGCTCGCGAGCCCCGCGACACCCTTGGTACCGCGTGAGGAGACCCAGACGCCGCTCCAGTAGACGACGATGATGACGCACGCCGTCCAGACGCCGCTGCTCGCGAGCGCCGGGTTGAAGACGTAGGCCAGCGTGCTCGCGACGAACCCGAGCAGGCTCGGGTAGTAGAAGATCGTCATCGCGAACTGGCACCACACCGCGAGGAACCCCATGGGCTTGGAGATGCCGCGCGCCACCCAGTTGTACACGCCGCCCTTCCAGCCGGAGGCCAGCTCGGCGGAGACGAGCGACGTCGGCAGGAGGAAGACCACCGCGGGCACCAGGTAGAGGAAGACGCACGCCAGCCCGTAGACCGCCATGGTCGGCGCGGCCCGCAGGCTCGCGACCGAGCTGGTGGTCATCATGGCGAGCGCGACCCAGGAGATCCATGTCGTCGCCGGCACCTTGGCCCGGGCCTGGGCCCGGACCTCGGCCCGGGTGGGGGGTTCGGCCGGGGGTTCGGCCCCGGCTTCGTGAGAAGCATCCATCGCACTCATGAGTTGCCTCGCTCTCGGGACAGCCTCGCCGCCGCGCGAAGGAACCCCCGGCGGGCGCGGCGGCTCCCACCCCTCGACACACAGGTACACGTCTGCCGGCAGGGACCTCAGCCGGCGAGCAGCTTGGCCTTCTGGGCGCTGAACTCGGCGTCGGTGAGGATGCCGTCGTCCCGTAGCTTGCCGAGCCGTTCGAGCTGCGCGATCACGTCCTCCGACGCGGCCGGCGGGGGCGCCGCGTAGGCCTCCTGCGGCGGGGGCGCGTATGCCTGCTGCGGCGGCGGTGCCGCGTAGGCCTCCTGCTGCCCGGCCCAGCGGTTCGCCTGACGCCGGGAGACCCGGTTGGACACCGCGGTCGCGGTGCCTGCCACGACAGCGGTGCGTGCCACACCTCGGAGAAGTCCCATCACGTCGTCCCTTCAGGCTGAGTGGTCGGTGTCGTCGACGGGGCCGTCTGCTCCGCCTCGAGGGCGTCGAGCACCGCGACGACGTCCTCGACCGGGATGCGGCCGCTGGCGATCACCTGTGCCCCGGCCTCCCGCATGGCCGTCACGAACGGCCCGGCCCACGTGTTCTCGTACACGATGAGGCCGACGGCGTCGCCGGGGGCCACCAGCGCGACGCTCTGCGCCAGGTCCTCGTCGTCGAGCAGCCCGGAACCCACGCCCTCGAACACGGCGAGGTCGAGCGTGCCGTCGTGGTCCAGGTCGGTGAGCGCGACCGCCACGATGTCGCCCTCCTCGGTGCGTCTGGCGACCCGGAGGTCGAGGATCCGGATGATCCCGCGTTCGACGAGGTCCAGCAGAGCGGCGAGGCCCTGGCCCCGCAGCCGGCTGCCCGGGAACTCGACGGCAAGGTAGTCGATCGGTCCGACGTCCAGCTCGGTCATCTCCGGGCCTCCTGCGGTGGCGGGCGGGTACAGCGGTTCTCTCCGACACTGGCAGCACCAGGGGTGGTCGCGGCCCACCCCCACCGGGGTGGACCTGCGCCACCCGGCCCCGGGGCATGATCGGGAGACATACCCCCGGAGGCCCCCATGTCCGCCATACCCACCTACGACGCCGAGCAGCTCGCCGGCATGCTCGCGATCCTGCCCGACGTGGACTCCGTCGAGCTCAAGCTCACCGTGCCCGACAACTTCCAGCGCTCCGCCGTCCGAGCACTGGGCATCGACCCGCTGGACGCCGTCCTGCGCCAGGTCGCGTTCGTCGACACCCCCGACCTGCGGCTCTCTTCGGCCGGGGTGGTGCTGCGCGCCCGGCGGACCCAGCGCAAGCCCGGCGACCTGACGGTCAAGCTCCGCCCCGCGATGCCGCACGACGTGCCTGACGGCTACCGCGGCCACGAAGGGTTCAAGGTCGAGCTGGACGCGTCGCCCGCCGGGTACACCTGCTCGTGCTCGCTGACCGTCGAGGCGCCCGACCGCCGGGTGCGCAAGCTGATGATCGGCGACCGGGGCATCCACGGCCTGCTCGACGACGACCAGCGGGCCCTGCTGGGCGAGCGCCTGCCCGGGGACGTCGGGGTGGACGACCTCACCGTGCTCGGGCCGATCAACCTGCTGAAGTGCCGGTTCCGGGCCAAGGGGTACCCCCGCCGCATGGTCGCCGAGCTGTGGGTGCTGCCCGACGGAACCAGGATCCTCGAGCTGTCCACCAAGGCGCCGCCCGACGAGGCGTTCCAGGCCGCCGCGGAGACGAAGGCCCTCCTCGCCGGCAAGGGGCTCGACCTCGGCTCCCCGCAGGAGACCAAGACCAAGGCGGCGCTGGCCGCCCTGACGGCCGGGGACGGCGCGCCCGGCGAGCAGTGATCCCGGAACGGCGCCTCAGCGCCGCCAGGCGCCCGAGGGCTGACCCCGCCGGTGCCGGTTCATCAGCGCCCGGGCCAGGTCGGCCGCCTCGGCGCGGGACCCGCAGCCCAGCTTGCGGTAGATCACCTTGAGATGGAACTTGAGCGTGTTCACCGAGATGAACAGCTCGTCCGCGATCTCCCGCAGGCTGAGCCGGCTCGGGAGCATCCGGAGGATCCCGAGCTGCCGGTCGGTCAGGTCCTCGACGAGCTCGACCACCGCCGTACCGGGCGGTGACGCCCCGGAGAGCGGGACGCGGCGGAGCCGGTCCAGCCACGGCCTCGGCACCTGCCAGGCCAGTCGCTCGATCGCCTCGACGACCTCCGTCCCCTCGGACGCGACCGTCTGCACGAGGCCGTGCGCGGCGGCGAGCCGTACCGCACGCGACAGGGCGGACTCGGCCTCGTCCGCGTTGCGGGTCGTGCGGCTCAGGAGCAGGTCGAGAAGCACGTGGTGGCGCACGCAACGCGGGGCGGCCGCGCGCAGCGTCGTGTCCGCCGTCCCGACGTCGCCCTCCGCGATGAGCACACGCGCCGTCTCGACGCCGCCCCAGAACGGGTCGTCGACCTCGGCGGCCCAGCGCCCGGCGTCGTCGAGGCGGCTCTCCGCCAGGGCCAGCAGGGTGCCCGTACGGGCAAGGAGCGTGCGGCTGCCCGGACCGGTGAGCTCCGTGTCGACCAGCTCCGTGGCGTCGCCGAAGGCACGCTCGGCCGCGGCGCCGTCCCCGGAGTCGACCGCGGCCCGCGCCAGCTCGAGGCACGCCAGCAGCCGGCAGTGCGGCACCGGGTCGCACGGGGTCTCGACCAGGCGCGACAGCACCGGCAGCGCGGCCGACTGCTCCCCGATCTCCCGGTTGGCCAGCGCCTCGGCGATCATCAGCTCGGTCCGCGCCGTCGTCAGGTTCGCCGCCTCGGACACCTGCCGCGGGCCGTACACCAGGCGCAGCGCCTCGACCGGGCGCCCGGCGAGGGCCGCCCCCAGGGCCCGGGTGGCCTCGAAGGCGATCCGTCGGCCGGGTGCCGGGCCGAGGGTGCGGGCGATCTGCCGCACCTCCGGGCCGGCGTCGTCCCACCGCTCCGCGAGGGCGATCTCCCGGGCCAGCAGGTTCCAGCCGAACTTGCACAGCGGGTCGGTCTGCCAGCGGTCCCCGATGGTCGCGAGGGACCACCGGGCGGACCGGGCCCCCGCGCCCCAGTCGCCCGAGACGGCCGCCGACGCCGCGCGGAGCATCTCCAGCCGCGCGAGCAAGGACGGTTCGACCGCGCCGTCCCCGTCCGCCCGGGCCACGACGGTGTGCACGGTCTGCACGAAGACGTTCCGGTCGGCGAACAGCTGGCACCACGCGAGGTCGACGGCCGCGGCCGTGTCGACCACCGCGGTGCCCGCCGGGATCGCGGCGAGCATGCGCCGCACGGTGACCTCGCGCCCGCTGTCGTAGAGCTCGGGCACGCACGACGCCAGCAGCCGCAGCGCCGCGCGGACCTCGCCGGCGCGCAGCAGGTGCTCGAGCGCGGCCACCGGCTGCCCGGCGTCCTCGAACCACTGCGCCGCGCGCCGGTGGAGCTCGGTCACCCGCTCGGGCTCGCGCCTGCGCAGGTCGGACAGCAGGGCCTCGCGCACCAGGGCGTGCGTCTCGTAGGCGCCCGACGGCTCGATGCGCGCGGCGAACAGCCCCCGCTCCTCCGCCCGCTCCAGCAGGATCGGGGCGTCGAGGCGGCCGGCGAGCGCCCGGGCGAGGCCGGGTTCCGCCCGGTCGACGACGGACACCGCGACCAGGACGTCGACGACGTCGGCGGGCTCCCCGCTCAGCACCTCGTGCCAGACGTAGTCGCCCAGGTAGCGCTCGACCTCGTCCTGCTGCGGTGCGTCGGGGCCCGCGCGGGCGTCCGCGGACCGGGCGGCCAGCGCGGCGAGCTGGATGCTGGCGGCCCAGCCGCCGGCGTGCCGGGCGGCCTTGGCCACGCGCTGCGGCGGCAGCGTCGGCGCCAGCCGGGCCAGCATCTCGGTCGCCTCGTCGAACGAGAACCGCAGCTCGGGAAACCGGACCTCGCCGACCATGCCCCGTGCGCGCAGCCGGTCCACCGGGAGGGCTGGGACGTGCCGGCTCACCAGGACGACGCGCAGCCAGCGGGGCAGGTGCTGGACGAACATGGTCAGCGACCCGCCCGCCACCGCCTCGTCCACGACCTCCAGGTCGTCGATGACCAGCACCCGCGGGCCGTACCGCCGCGACTCCAGGTCGTCGAGCAGCGTCCCCACGGCGTCGAGCAGCGCGTGCCGGCGTCGGACCAGGTCGGCGGCAGGCTCCGCGCACCCCGGGGCGATGCCGTCGAGCGCGGCGAGGATGCTCAGCCAGAGCTGCGCGGGGTCGCGGTCCGACTCGTCGACGGACAGCCAGGCGTTCGGCAGGTCGGTCCAGCCCACCCAGTCCCGCAGGAGGGACGTCTTGCCCGAGCCCGCCGGCGCGACGACGAGGGTGAGCGGCGACTCGACGGCCGTGTCGAGCAGCTCGATGAGCCGCGGCCGACGCACCAGGTACTCGGGGTTCACGGCGGGGCGCAGCTTCGCCTGGTAGACGAGCACGTTCCCGCCGAACGAGTCGCTCATGGCCGACTCTCCTAGGTGTGCGCCTTGCTGCCGTGTGGGCACGACACCCGGCAGTCGATCACTCCCGCGTGCGGGGGCGTTCACCCGGTTCGGGCGAAGTCCCGGGGCGGACGGCGCCACCGGGCTCCCGCGCGCCCCGGTCAGGACGTCGCGCGCATGCTCTCCCGCGCCGCGCGGACGGCCTCGTAGCGCTCCAGGGCCTCCGCTCGTTCCGCCTTGTGGTCCACGACGGGTGCGGGATACCCGCGCGGCGGACCGTCCGGCAGCTTCCAGGGCTGGTGCGCGGCCTTGCCCGACACCTCCGCGAGCTCGGGGACGTACCGGCGCACGTAGTCACCGTCCGGGTCGAACCGCTCGCCCTGCAGCACCGGGTTGAACACCCGGAAGTAGGGCGCGGCGTCGGTGCCGCTGCCGGCCACCCACTGCCAGCCATGCTGGTTGGAGGCGAGGTCGCCGTCGACCAGCCGGCTCATGAAGTGTCGGGCGCCCCACCACCACGGCAGGTGCAGGTCCTTGACGAGGAACGACGCCGTGATCATGCGCACCCGGTTGTGCATCCAGCCCTCGGCCAGGAGCTGCCGCATCCCGGCGTCGACGATGGGAAAGCCGGTGCGCCCCTCGCGCCAGGCGGCGAACAGCTCGTCGGCCTCCGGGCCGCTGTCGGTGACCAGCGCGTCGAAGGAGCGGTCGTAGTTGCGGTGGGCGGAGTCGGGTCGCTGGTCGAGCACGTCGGCGTAGAAGTCGCGCCACGCGAGCTCGTTGCGGAACGACTGGGCGCCGTCGGACCGTTTGGCCGCGAGGTCGGCGAGCAGGCTGCGCGGGTGCACGCAGCCGTACTTGAGGTAGACCGACATCCGCGAGGTGCCGGGCCGGTCGGGCCGGTCCCGACCGTCGGCGTAGTCCTGGAGGTGGTCGCGCACGAACTCGTCCCAGCGCCGGTGTGCCGCCGCTTCCCCTGGCTCGGGCAGGTCGGCGTCGACGGCAGGCTGGTCCGGGATCTCCACTGCCTCCACGTCGACGGTCGCGGGGTCGATCCAGTCCAGGGAGCCGGCGTCGGTGTCCGCCGGGGCGCGCCACCCGTGGTCGGCCCAGGCCCGGCTGAACGGCGTGAACACGCGGTAGCGGCCGCCGTCCCCGGACCGGACCCGGCCGGGCGCCACGGCATAGGGCGAACCGGTGCGCACCAGCTCGCGGCCCTGCGCGCCGAGCGCGCGCTCGACGTCGTCGTCGCGAGCCTGGCCGTAGGGACCGAAGTCGGCCGCGATGTGGACGGCGCCCGCGCCGAGCGCCTCGGCCACCCGGGGCACGACGTCGACCGGGTCGCCCTGCACGACCAGGAGCCGGCCGCCGAGGCTCTCGCTCAAGTCCCGCAGGCAGCCGTAGAGGAACCACCGGCGTGCCGCGCCGGAGGGCTCGAGCAGGCGCGGGTCGAGCACGAACAGGGCCAGCGCGCGGGTGTCCTGACCTGCGGCGAGAAAGGTGGGCTGGTCGGCGACCCGCAGGTCGCGGCGGAACCAGATCAGCGCCGGGGCTTCGGTCATGCCGCCACCGTACGGGGGCACCGCCCGGCTCGCGCCCGGGCGGGATCGCCCGCCGTGGTGGGCCGACGCCGCCGCGGTACGCTGAGGATCCAGCACGAGCGAGAGGCGGTCCGATGCCGACGAAGCAGCCCGCGATGTCGCCGTCGGACCTGCCCGTCACGGAGGTGCTCGACCACGCCACCGGCCCGCGGCGTGCCGAGGCCGACGAGCTGCTGGCGATCTTCGGCGAGGTCAGCGGCGAGAAGCCGGTCGTGTGGGCGGGGCGCATCATCGGCTTCGGGGAGTACGAGTACCGCTACGAGAGCGGGCACGGTGGCCGCTCACCCCTGCTCGCCTTCGCGCCGGGTCCCACGAGGCACACGATCTACCTCCCCGAGCACTTCGCGGAGCGCTGGCCCGACCTTCTCGCCGAGCTGGGCACGTACCGCGCGAGCAAGGTCTGCCTCTACCTCACGCGGCTGACCGGCGTGGACCGTGGGGTGCTGCGCGCGCTGCTGGAGCGTTCGCTCGCCGAGACGAGGTCGCAGGCGCACTAGGGTCCGCCCTGTGCACAACCACGAGCCCGCAGGCTATGACTGCCCGTTCTGCGACTTCGCGGCAGAGCGCGAGGCCGACGTGGTCTACCGCGACGACCGGGTCTTCGCGATCATCGCGCCCCGCTGGTGGCCGCGGAACGCCGGTCACGCGCTGATCATCCCGGTGGCCCACCACGAGAACCTGTACGACCTCCCGGCAGCCGACGGCCACGCGATCTTCGACGTCACGCAGCGGCTCGCCCGTGCGATGCGCACCGCGTACGACTGCGCGGGCGTCTCCACCCGCCAGCACAACGAGCCCGCCGGCAACCAGGACGTGTGGCACTTCCACCAGCACCTGTTCCCCCGGTACCCGGGCGACGACCTCTACGGCACGCTCCCGGAGCCGGAGTGGCTCCCGGCCGACCGCCGCCGCGCCTACGCGAACCGCCTGCGGGCCGCGCTCGCCTGACGCCCGGGCCCCCGCCGCGGGGCGGTTCACCGAACGCATCCGTCACGGCACGACGAACGTCACCGTCCGCACCGGGTTGTCGAACTCCGTGGTGCGCAGCGACACCTGCACCTCCCACTCCCCCGTGGTCGGCAGCACGAGGTCGCCCGCGTAGACGCCCGGGCCGAGCGAGCTGAGCGTCACCTCGCCGAGCTCCACCTCGTCGGACGCCAGACTCATCCGCGGGGCCTCGTAGCCCTCCACGGGCTCGCCGGTCGCGTCGGTCATCTCGATGGTGAGGGTGGCGGGCCCGACGGCGAGGGGGTCCAGGGTGATCCGCGCCGAGATGTCGTCCAGCCGCACCGACTCCTCGGCACTCGGTCCCCGCTCCTCACTCGCGGTGACGGTCGTGTCGGACTCCGGGCTCCGGTCCACCAGGAAGCCCGTGACGACAAGGACCACCACCAGCACGCCGGCCTCCGCGAGCGTCGTCCGGACCAGCAGGGCGGCGGGCGCCGCACGGCCCTTGCGCGGTGCCGTCCGGAGGCGGGGCAGCAGGGCGAACCGGTTCCACGCGGCGATCCCGATCGCGACCAGCGCGGCGAGCACCTTGACGAGGAGGAGGCCGCCGTAGCCGGAGTCGACGAGCGCGCCCCAGCTCCCGGCGACACGCCAGGCCAGGACCGTCCCGGCGACCACGAGCACGGCCAGCAGGACCGAGGCCCAGGTGGAGAAGCGGCCGAGCACGACGGCGCCGGCGTCGCCGCGCGCGAGGTCCCCGAGCACGAGCGCGACCGCCACCAGGCCGCCGAGCCACAGGGCTCCCGCGGCCAGGTGCAGCACGTCCACGCCGATCACCAGCGCCTCGGGCGTCGCGGCGCGCGTGTGCCCGGTGAAGGCGGGCGCGGCGACCGCGAGCGCACAGCCGGCCAGCACGAGGACGACCCGTGTCCGGTCGGGCGCCGCACCCGCGGGGAGCGACCAGGCGGCGAGAGCGAGCCCCGCGACCACGACGGCGGGGACGGCGTACTCGGCGGGCGCGAGCGCCGACCAGGTCGAGCCGTCGGTGATCGCCGAGGCCGGCAGGCCGAGCTGGTAGAGCGCGACGAGCGGCACGGCCAGCCCCCAGCCCAGGGCCGCGACGCCGGCCGCCGTGCGGGCGACGGGACGCAGGCGGGTGCGTGACCGGTCGGCCATGCGGTCGCGCGGGAGGAACAGGACCGTGAAGGCCGCCGTCCCGGCGGCCACCAGCAGGCCCACGTAGCCCACCCCGCGGACCACGCCGAGCAGGACGGGCGCGTCGGTGCCCGCGTCCGCGCCGGTCGGTACGTCCACCACGTCGCTGGGCGCGCCGACAGCGAAGCTCAGCGAGCCGCCGATCGGGTGCCCGTCCTCCGACACGAGCCGCCACACCACCACGAGCGTGCCGTCCGGGACCTCGCCGTCGAGGTCGACCAGCAGCCGCGACGCGCGGACCGTGGCCGTGGAGGCCACCTCCTCACCGGTCGCGTCGAACACCTTGATGCCCGCCGGGACGCCGATCACGGACTCGTTGAAGGTGAAGGTGACGCGCTCGGGGGCGACGTCGAGCACCGCGCCCTGCGCCGGGTCGGTGCCGATGAGCGTCGCGTGGGCCGCGGCCGGGCTCGCCGACCCGAGCAGGAGCGCCCAGGCGACGGCGAGCAGGAGCAGCCAGCCGCCGGCGCGCCGCCCCGCGGTCCGGCGGGTCATCCGCGTCGGCGCTGCCGCAGCAGCACCGCCCCGCCCACCAGGACGCCCGCGGCCAGGAGCCCGGCGGCACCGTAGGTGACGAGAGAGCCGCGGGCCTCGGCGGCGGCCGGCTCCGCTGCGGGCTCCGCGGCGGGCTCGGCGACTGGCTCCGCACCCGGCTCGGCAGAAGTTTCGGCGGCAGGCTCGGCGACCGGCTCGGCGGTCGCGTCCGCGGCCGCCCCGGCGTCGCCCGCCGTCACCACGAGGACCGGCGCCGGCCGCTCGAGCGCGTCGTGCCCCTCCCCGTGCTCGGCGACCTCGGTCCAGGCCGCCTCCCCCACCTCGCACTGCTGGACGATCGGGAACACGAGGGTCGCGCCGGCGTCGTCGGGCAGGCGCACGGAGAACTCGACCTCGGCGTGCTCCCCGTCCGGGAGCGGCTCGTCGGTCGCCCAGGTCAGGCCGTCCGGGCTCTGCTCGACCGCCCAGCGGTCCGTACCGGAGGCGGTCACGTCCGTGGCCTCCTCGGGGACCCGGATGGTGATCGCGGTCGTCGCCGACTCCTCGCAGCCGTGCGGGATCTCGACGCGGAGGACGGCGGTGGCGCCCGCTGCGGTGGTGGACGGCGTGATGGTCACGTGGGCCGCCGCCGTCGTCGTCCCGAGGGCCACGAGGCCCGCGGCGGCAAGGCCGGTGAGGGCCGCGCGACGGATCGTTGTCGTGCGATTCATGGTGACTCCTGGGGAGTGGAGCTGGCCCGCACACCAAACCAGCCTGTCGAACTAGTGTCAAGAGTGTGAACCGATGCACCCGAGACCATGGATTTCGGGGTGCGCTACGCGTACGGTGGTTCACGTCACTGAATCAAGGTCGCAGCCGTGAACTGCGGGGCGGCCGCCACCGGAGGGAAGACATGCCCAACATCACCGTCGAGCTGCTGCGCGGCCGCACGATCGAGCAGCGTCGCGCATTCGCCCAGGCCGTGGCCGACAGCGCCGTCGAGATCCTGGGTGCCCGCCGCCAGGACGTCCGTATGGTGTTCAGCGAGATCACCCCCGACATCGTCGCCAACGGCGGCGTGCTCGCCAGCGAGGACGAGAGCCGCGCCGGAGTGGTCGCCTCGCTCGCCGACGACTGACATCCAGCTCGCTTCGAGACCCGGGGTTTCTTCGCTTTGAGGTCGCTCAAAGCGAAGTGGCCAGCGCGCACGAGTCGGTGCTCGCGGACCGCGGGTTCAGCATCGTGGCCAAGGGCAACG
>NZ_JBFAKX010000031.1:0-31086 GCF_040655935.1 Promicromonospora sp. NPDC050262
ATGTAGTGGTCGGCCGTGCTGAACGCCGGGCCCCACGTGAAGCCGCGGACCGTGTACGGCTGCCCGTCCACCTCCAGGTCCCAGTCGCCGTTGCCCGCACAGGCCTGTGCCGATCTCGATGCCAACTGCCGACCTCACTGGGCGGTCTGCCGACCTGGGGGCAGTCTCAGAGGCAGCCAGGTGCCGGCGGCTGACGTGTACAGGGGTGGCTCAGCGGCGGCGTGCGCGGCGTCGGGCGGCGCGCCAGACCAGCCAGACCGTGACCCCGACCGCCACGGTGCCCACGACCGCGAGGAGCGGGAGGGGTTCGATGCGGGGGCGCAGCGCGATCGGGCGGGTGAACGCGAGCACGCCCCAGCCTGACTGCGTGGCCCGGCGCCTGAGGACCCGGTCCGGGTTGACCACGAAGGCGTGGCCGACCGCGGCCAGCATGGGGGCGTCCGTGATGGAGTCGGAGTAGGCGAAGCTCCGCGCGAGGTCGTAGTCCTCGCTCGCGGCGAGGCGGCGGACGCCCACGGCCTTGTTGTCGCCGTAGTTGTAGAAGTCGATCTCGCCGGTGAAGCGGCCGTCCCGCACCGTCATCTGCGTGGAGAGCACGTGGTCCGCGCCGAGCACCGCCGCGATGGGCTCCACCAGCACGGCGGCCGACGCCGACACCACCACCACGTCGCGGCCGGCCGCGTGGTGCTCCTCGATCAGCTCGACGGCCTCGGCGTAGACGTAGGGGTCGATGAGCTCGTGCACCGTCTCGGTGACGATCTGCCGGACCTTCTCCACGTCCCAGCCGGTCACCAGTGACGAGAGGTGTGCGCGCATCCGCTCGGTCTGGTCGGCGTCGGCGTTGCCGATCATGAAGATGAAGTGGGCATAGGCGCTCCGCAGCACGTCGGCACGCGACAGCAGCCCGCCCGCGAGGAGCGGTCTGGAGAACGCCGCCGACGAGCTGGTGGCGATGATCGTCTTGTCGAGATCGAAGAACGCGGCGGTGCGCTGTGCGCGCGACTGCGGTCGAGAAGCGATCTGGGGCACCTGCTCGGTCACGCGACGAGCCTAGCGGGGCCGTCCGCCGGAGCAGGTGTCCGCGCCGTGATTTCTTCCACCCGGATGAACTCGTCCGCCCGGACGACAGACCGTCCGCACGGCGGGACGGGCGTCCGAGCCCGACCACAGGGGTCACTTCTCGCCGTTCGTGCACAGTCGCGCCGATGCGGGCCGCACGGGGTGCGGCTCTACGACCAACCTGGTCGCAGAGCCCGGGCGACGTGCCCGGGACGGCCGCCGGACCGGCTGCCAGGCCTGTGTCGGAGGAGGCGTGATGGTCAGCACGACGGGTGGTGCCCGGCCGGAGCCGGGTCGCGTGATCGGGGTGGTCGGGGCGTGCGGTGGAGCGGGCACGTCGGTGGTGGCCGCGTGCGTCGCGCACGGCCTGCGCCGTGGCGGCGAGCGCGCCACGCTCGTCGACCTCGACGCGCACGGGCCGGGTACGGGCCTGCTCCTCGGGGCCGACGGCGGACGCGGCGCACGCTGGCCGGACCTCGTCGAGGCGCGCGGCGAGGTCGACGGGCTGGGCGTGGTGGCGGCGCTGCCCCGCTGGGGCGCGGTACCCGTGCTGAGCGGCACGGCGTCGGGGCCGCCGCCGGACGACGACGTGGTGCTCGGCGTCTGCCGCGGCCTCGTGCGCGCCGGCGAGATGCTCGTGCTCGACCTGCCGCGGCCCGGCGCGTGGGAGTCCGCCACCCGTCGGGACGGCGGTGGATCCTCGACCGCGCCGTCGGGCGGCGCCGGAGCCGTGGCCGCGCAGGGTCGTGAGCCTGTGGATGTGCGGAGCGGCGGTGGGCGTGCCGTCCGGGCACTCCTCGCGGCCTGCGAGACGGTGCTGCTCGTCGTCCCGCTGACCCTGCCCGGCGCCGTCGCCGCGCAGCGGGTGCGGGACGCGCTCCGCGCGGCGGACGTGTCCGACGTGCGCGTGGTGGCGCGCGGCCCCGCGCCCGGAGCGGTCGACCCCGACGACATCGCCGCCGCACTCGGGCTGCCCGTGATCGGCGTCCTGGGCCGGGACGCGGGACTGGCCCGGGCGATCGAGCGGGGCGAGGGCCCCGCCGTGACCCACCGGACGGTGCTGGGGCGCTTCGCTGCCGATGTGGCGGCCGCCCTGTGACCGCGCCGTCGGTCGAGCCGGCCCTGCTCGACGACGTCCGCGCGCGGCTCGCGACGGGCCGTGCCGGCGCGGGCGCCGCCGTGCGTGCCGCGGTACGGGACTCCGGGCGGGTGCTCGGGTCCGACGCCCTGCGGGAACTGGAGCGGGCGGCCCGGGCCGAGCTCACGGGCGCCGGTCCGCTGCAGCCGCTGCTCGACGCACCCGACGTGACCGACGTGCTGGTCAACGGCCCGCGCGACGTATGGATCGAGCGGGGTGCCGGGCTGGAGCGGGCCGTGGTCGACCTGGGCTCGGCCGCGGACGTGCGGGCGCTCGCCGTCCGCCTGGCGGCGCTCGGCGGCCAGCGCCTCGACGACGCCTGCCCCACCGTCGACGCGCGCCTGCCCGACGGCACCCGGCTGCACGCCGTGCTCGAACCCCTGGCCGAGACGGGCGCCCTGATCTCGCTGCGCGTGCTGCGCACCCGCGCGTTCACGCTCGACGAGCTCGTGGCCGGCCGCGCCCTGCCGCGGCAGTGGGCGGGCCTCCTGCGATCCCTCGTGCGGTGCCGGGCGAACGTGCTGATCAGCGGGGGCACGGGCACCGGCAAGACGACGTTGCTCGCCGCCCTGCTCTCCCTGGTGCCGGACGGCGAACGCGTCGTGACCGTCGAGGAAGCCCGCGAGCTGCGACCTGTCCACCCGCACGTGGTGCACCTGACCGCGCGGCGCCCCAACGTCGAGGGCGCCGGCGCCGTGGACCTCGCCGACCTGGTACGGAACGCACTGCGCATGCGGCCCGACCGGATCGTGCTCGGCGAGTGCCGGGGCGCCGAGGTGCGCGAGGTCCTCATGGCCATGAACACCGGGCACGACGGCGGCTTCGCGACGCTGCACGCCAACGCCGTCGGGGCGGTGCCCGCTCGGCTGGAGGCGCTCGCGGGCCTCGCCGGGATGACCCGGGAGGCGGTGGCCGCGCAGGCGGTGGGTGCGCTGGACGTGGTGCTGCACCTGCGGCGCGGGCAGGGCACGCGGTACCTGGCGGAGATCGGGCTCGTGGGACGCGGCCCGGGCGGTGAGCTGGAGGTGCGCACCGCCGGGCGCTGGGACGGCGGCGGCGAGTGGACGACTGACCCGGGCGCGTGGAGCGACCTGGTGGGGAGGTACGGGCCGTGGTGAGGGTCGTGGAGTCGCTCGGCGTGGGCCTGCTCGTCGCGGTCGGCGTCTGGCTGGTGCTGGCGCGCGGCGGCCGGCGGCTGCGTAAGGTGCTCGTCGGACCTGGCCTTGGGGCTGGTTCGGGTCCTGTGCCGCGCGTGGCCGTGGCACCCGAAGCCAGTGCGGCCGGCGCGGCGACTGGCCGGTCAGGGCGCGGGGGCACGGGCGGGCGGGCGCCCGGCGGCGACGTCCGGGTGGTCGTGCTGCAGGTGGTCGCGCTGCTCAAGGCGGGCGCGCCGCCCGGCGCGGCGTGGTCGCGTGCCGCAGGGGTGGGCGTCGACCTCGCGGGTGTGCCCGACGTCGACGCGCTGTCCCGGGTGCTCGGCTCCCGTCATGCGGAGGCGGTGGTCGCGGCAACCAGGCTCGCGCTCGACGTCGGGGCGCCGCTCGGCCGGGTCCTGGAGCAGGTCGCGGCGACCCTGGTCGCGGAGGCCGAGGCACAAGCCGAGCGAGACACGGCACTCGCCGGGCCGCGGACCACGGGTCGCCTGCTCATGTGGCTGCCGGTCGCGGGTGGGTTTCTCGGGTGGGTGCTCGGCGCCGACCCGGTGGGTACGGCCACGGACGGTGGCGTCGGAACGGCGGCCCTGGTGGCTGGTGCGGTGCTGCTCGTGGCCGGGCGGATCTGGTCGGACCGGCTGGTGGTCGCGGCCGGTGGCGCGGAGCGGTCCGGAGTTGACGTCCAGGTGGTGCTGGAGCTGGTGGCGGCCGCGATGCGGTCCGGAGCAGGTGTGCCGCGCGCGCTCCAGGCGGTGGGGGCAGCCGTTGACGGTCCTGATGGTGAGGTGCTCACCCGCGCGGCTCACGCGCTCGTGCTCGGCGCCGCCTGGGAGCGGGCGTGGGCCCACACGCCGAACGCCCTCGGCCCGGTGGTGCACGCGCTGCGCGGTGCGTGGCTGGACGGCGCCCCGGCGGGCGAGGCGTTGCGCGCCGCCGGGGCAGAGGTGCGGCACGTGCGGAGCGCGGCGAGCCGGACCGCCGCGGCACGGCTCGGGGTGCGGCTGGTGCTGCCGCTCGGCGTCTGCTACCTGCCGGCGTTCGTGCTGGTGGGCCTGGTCCCGGTGCTGCTGGCCCTGGGGATCGACCTGCTCACCGGCTGAGGCGGGACGGGGGCGGGCCGGGGTACCGGGCGGCCGGCACCCGACGAGAGATGGAGGACTTCGGCGTGCTCACGCGCGCCGGTGCCGTCCGCCGTACGGCGGACGGGGCCCGTCGAGACGGGCCGTACAGGGTGCCCGCGGGCAGGCCGTGAGGTTTGCGCGCGGGCGGAGCAGGAGGAGAAGACATGACGATCACGACAGCGGTGGCCTGTCCCGACCCGGACGACCGGTCGCGGACGGATGCCGACGGGCGCGAGTCGGAGAGGGGGCTGGCCACGGCCGAGTACGCGATCGCGACGCTCGCCGCGGCTGCCTTCGCGGGTGCGCTGATGGCAGTCCTCAAGGGCGGTGACGTGAAGTCGATGCTCACGTCGCTCATCCAGTCGGCGCTGACGGCCGGCTGACCCATGGCGGAGCGTGAGTCGGAACGCGGCACGGTGACGGCCGAGCTGGCCCTCGGGCTGCCGGTCGTCGTCCTCGTGCTCGTCGCCGTGCTCACCCTCGTGGCCGCGTCCACGGCGCAGATGCGCGCCCTGGACGCGGCCCGCGCGGGGGCACGGGCGGTGGCGATCGGGGAGCAGAGCGATGCCGTGGCGGCGGTCGTCGCGCGGGTGGGCGGGCCCGAGGCCGAGATGTCGCTCGCGCGGGAGGGCGAATGGGTGCGGGTGACCGTCACGCGACCGGTCTCGGGCGGCTGGGTGTCCGGTCCGCTGCGGGCCACGGGGACGGCGGCGGCGTGGGTGGAGCCGTGAGGTGCTCGGCGAGTGCCTCGGCCGGCCCCGGGCGGGACGGGGCCCAGCGGGACGGGGCCGGGCGGTGGGATCCATGGCCGCGTCGTGCGGGACGGTGTCGCCTCGGGAGCGATCCCGAGCGTGGTGCCGGCACCGTCCTGGTGCTCGGGATCGTCGCCGGGGCCCTGCTTCTCGCGGTGGGGATCGCGGCGCTCGGCGCGGCCCAGAACGCGCGAGGCACCGCGCAGGCGGCGGCCGACCTCGGAGCGATCGCCGGCGCGACCGCGCTCCGCGACGGGTTCGACCCGTGCGGTACGGCGGGCGCGGCCGTCGTGCGCAACGGCGCGACGGTCGCGTCGTGCGAGGTGCTCGGCGGAGGAGTGGTGCGGGTCGTCGCGACGCGCGCGGCCGCCGGGCCGGTGGGGGAGTTCGGCGGTGCTCTGGGGCAAGCGCGGGCAACGGCGAGGGCCGGCCCACGGGAAAAGGGGATGACGTGGAACCCCGACGGATCGTAGTATCACTGCTATGGATGGTATGGAGAGTGCGATGACTGCACAGGACCGACCTCCGCCGTCGGGCGACGTGGCGCTCGACGTGCGTGACCTACGAATGAGGTACGGGACGAAGGACGTGCTCAAGGGCGTGTCCTTCACGGCGCAGCGCGGCGAGGTCGTCGCCCTGCTCGGGCCCAACGGCGCCGGCAAGACCACCACGATCGAGATCCTCGAGGGCTTCCGCATGCGGTCGGCCGGCGAGGTCTCGGTGCTCGGGCAGGACCCGGCGCACGGCGACGAGGCATGGCGCGCACGGCTGGGCGTCGTGCTCCAGTCGTGGCGCGACCACGGCCGGTGGCGGGTGCGGGACCTGCTCGGATACCTCGCACGGTTCTACGTCCCCTACTCGACCGCCGAGGTGTCGCGGCCGTGGGACGTGGACGAGCTGATCAAGGTGGTCGGCCTCGCCGAGCAGACCAAGGCCAAGGTCCAGACCCTCTCGGGCGGTCAGCGGCGCCGCCTTGACGTGGCCATCGGGATCGTCGGCCGTCCGGAGCTCGTGTTCCTCGACGAGCCGACGGCGGGCTTCGACCCGCACGCCCGGCGCGAGTTCCACGACCTGGTGCACCGCCTGGCCGACTTCGAGAACACGACGGTCCTGCTCACGACACACGACCTCGACGAGGCCGAGAAGCTGGCCGACCGGATCCTGGTGCTCGACGGGGGTGTGGTCGTCGCCAATGGGTCGGCGGAACAGCTGGCACGCGAGCTGACCACGCAGGCAGAAGTGCGCTGGACGTCCGAGGGACGCCGGAACATCCACGCGGTGACCGAGGGCGATCCCACCGCGTTCGTCCGCCGGCTGTTGGCAGGCGACCCCGATGTCAGCGAGCTCGAGGTCAAGCGGGCCAGCCTCGAGGACACCTACATGGCACTCGTGCACCGGGCCGAGACCTACCGGCCGGAGTCGGACGGTGCGGTGTCGGACGGCGCAGTGTCGGACGGCGCCGGGCCGGACCACTCCGAGCCGGATCTGGCGGGGGAGGGCCCGACCGACCGGGCCGAGCAGAGCGAGGGAGTGCAGTCATGACCGCGACCGCGACCACCGACAGGCGCACTCAGAACGACGCGCGCTGGGCTGCTGTCCGCGCCGGGCTCACCCGCGGCTGGCTCGAGACCAAGTACTCGATCCTGAGCCCGAGCGATCTCATCTGGATCCTCGCGTTCCCCGTCATCTACGCGGTGGTCCTGCTGTTCATGCGGGGCAGCACCGTCCCAGGCACCGACTTCGCACTGGGTGCCATGGTGCTGCCGAGCCTCGTCGGCATGAGCATCGCGTTCGGCGGGCTCACCGGGCCTGCCAGCACGATCGCCGTCGACCGGGAGGACGGGACGCTGCTCCGGGCCAAGGCGACGCCCAACGGGATGCTGGGCTACCTGGTCGGCAAGATCCTGATGTTCGCGCTGACCACTCTGGTGGGCCTGATCGTCCTGGTCATCCCCGCCGTCACGGTCGCGGGAGAGCTGCGGCTGGACGGCCGCACCTTCCTCCTGCTGGCCCTGATCTTCCTGGTCGGGATGGTCGCCACGGTGCCGATCAGCGTGGCGCTCGGCTCGCTGTTCAAGAGTGCCTCGCAGACGGGGCTGCTGTTCCTGGGGTCGATGCTCCTGATCGTGCCGTCCGGGATCTTCTACCCGATCACGGCGCTGCCCGAGTGGCTGCAGTGGGTGGGGCAGGCGTTCCCCTACTACTGGCTCGGGCTGGGCGCCCGGTCGGCGATGCTGCCCGAGAGCATGGTCACGGCGGAGATCGGCGAGTCGTGGCGCACGTTCGAGATGTTCGCGGTGCTCGGTCTCTGGGCGGTTGTGGGTATGGTGCTCGCGCCGATCGTGCTTCGCAGGATGGCCCGGCGGGAGTCGGGTTCCACGGTGGCGGCGGCGCGGGAGCGTTACATGGCCAAGGGGTACTGAGCTGGTGGGGGAGCAGTCCGACGTCGTCCACAACCGCATAGCGATGCTGCGTGCCGAACGCGGCATCTCGCGGCGGGAGCTCGCCGACGCGCTCGGCGTGCACTACCAGACCGTGGGCTACCTCGAACGGGGCGAGTACAGCCCGTCGCTGTTCCTCGCGCTGCGCATCGCGGAGTACTTCGGCGTGGCGGTCGAGGTCGTCTTCTCGACGACGCCGTTCAAGCGACTGGGCGAGTAGCACCGCGGCGGCGAGAGCCCTCGCCGCCGCGGGCGCGCCTCACCGCGGCACGACCACCCTGGCCTCGGGCAGGAGCGCCGACCGGGTGACGTCGGCAGCGTCCGGCACCAGGCTGTGGCCGGGCGTGAAGCTCGTCATCGGACCGGACACGGGCAGGTTCAGCGCCGTGGAGCCGAGGTCGATCGAGTACTGCGTCGCCGCCCGGTCCACGGTCACGGTGGCGCCCCGGTCGGTGCCCATGACCACGAGCCCGAGCTGGTGCCCGGCGGGGACGACCAGGTCGTTCGTCTGCATCTCGACGGTCACGGTGTGCGTGCCTGCGCCGTCCAGCCGGGCCCAGCCGCGGCCCAGCACCTGGAGCTCCGTGGACCCGATGTTCCGGACCACGTCGCGGTAGCAGGCGTCGTCGACCCCGGCGGACTCGCCGTAGCAGGACTCGGTGCCGAGGGTCGTCGCGCCCTCGCCCCCGGTGAGCACCCGGTCCATCACGCCGTAGTCGACGAGACCCACCGTGATCTGGCCGGTCGATGCCCCGTGGGTGACGGTCGTCGTCACCGACGCCGCGCCCGACAGCCGCAGGTCGTCCGTCAGCGTGCCGGTGCGGAACAGCAGGCGGTTCGGGTTGGCGCCCGCGGTCAGGGCGGTGTTGAAGGTCTGGTTGGGGGCGTTCACCCAGCCGGCGTCGGCCGCCCGGCCACGTGCGCCGAGCGCGAGGTTGCCGTCCGCGCGCGGCCGCAGCCGGGCGGTGCGGTCCGTGACCGGCCAGGTGTCCGAGGTGACCACCTCGTTCGGCGCTACCTCGACCCGTACCGCGGGCTCGTCGGTGATCCCGTTGTCGACGCCGAGCAGCTCGTGGTCGAACCAGCGGTGCAGGGTGTCGACCCACTCGGCCCGGTCCGAGTCGAACGGGTCGACGTGGCCCAGACGGGTGAGCCACAGCTTGCGCTGCACGCCGTGCTCACCGAGCGCCGTCCACCAGCGGGAGAAGTTGGGGGTGTCCACGTTGGTGTCCTGCGCGCCGTGCACCACGAAGACGCTGGCTGTGACCCGCGAGGCGTCGAAGAGGGAGCCGGAGCGGTAGTCGCGCTCGTCCCAGAAGGCGTTGTGCGCGCCGGACGCGTCGTCGCCCGCCGTGTTGAGCGCCTCGGTGATCGCCGAGCAGTCCGTCGCGACGTGCCGGCCCCCGGCCACGTAGCCCATGAGGAACCGCGGATAGCTGGCCGAGAACGGGAGCCCCTGCGCCCGGTCGTAGTCGTACCAGGAGCTGATCGCGCCGATCGGCACGATCGTCTCCAGCCCCTCGACGCCGGTCGCCGCCACGCCGTTGGCGAGCGTGCCGTCGTAGGACTTGCCGATCATGCCGGTCTTTCCCGTCGTCCAGTCGGCGACCACGGGATCCCCGGTGCGTGGGTCCACCGCCGTCGCGTTCCCGTTCAGCCAGTCCACGACGGCCTTCACCGAGAGCACGTCGGAGGGCCCGCCGTGGTCGGTGCAGCCCGTGGACCAGCCGGTTCCGGCCATGTCGACCGCGACGTACGCGTACCCCCGCGGCACGAACCAGTTGTCGTAGTACAGCGGGAACAGCGCCGGGTCCCCGGCGGCGTCGTACTGCTTGAGCTCGCTCTCGTTGCCACGGCCGCAGCACGCGTAGTACGGGCTGGCGTCCATCACGACGGGTACCTCGGCGACGCCGTCGAGCTCGGCCGGGCGGATGATGTCGGCGCGGATCTCCTCGGCGTCGCCGTCGCCGTCCAGGTCCGGCGCGATCACGTTCACCGACTCGCGGATCGCGCCGGCGTAGTCGTAGACGGGGGCCGTGGCGCCGTCGTCGAGGACGTACGGGGCGTCGGCCGACCCTGCCGACAGCGCCCCGGCGGCGTCGGGAGACGTTCCGGCGGGAACCGCGGCGGCCGGTGCCTCGGTCGCGGCGACGACCCCGCCCGGAACCTCACCGGCGGGATCCGCTGCCGCGGGAACCGTGCCGGCCGCAAGGGCCAGTCCCGTGAGTGCGGCGACGGCGGCTGCGGCGACCTGCTTCGCCCGGACGTGGTGGACTCGCATCGGCGTGCTCCCTCGCGACGAACGGCCTGGTCCCGGGGAACATATCGGGTGAATGTCGCATACGGAAGACTCCTCCGTTACGACCCGGTAAGCGCCGCCCGCGGGTCGTGGGAGAGCACTGCGTCCAGCAGCCGCACCGCGGCGTCCTTGTCGAGCGGCGCGTTGTAGTTGCCGCACTTGGGCGACTGCACGCACGCCGGGCAGCCGTCCGCACAGGGGCAGGCGGCGATCGCGTCGCGGGTGGCGCGTAGCCAGGTCGCGCCCAGGTCGTAGGCCCGCTCGGCGAAGCCCGCGCCGCCGGGGTAGGCGTCGTAGACGAACACCGTGGCCTCGCCGGTGTCGGGGTGCAGCTCGGTCGAGACCCCGCCGAGGTCCCAGCGGTCGCATGTCGCCAGCAGCGGCAGCAGTCCGATCGACGCGTGCTCCGCGGCATGCAGCGCGCCCGGCGCCTGCTCGGGCGAGATGTCCGCCGCCCGCAGCACGAACTCCGGCACCGACCACCAGACCGCGACCGTACCGAGGGTGTGCTCCGGCAGCTCGAGCTGCTCCGTGCCCAGCACCTGCATGTCCGGGACGCGGCGGCGCTGGAAGCTCACCACCTGCGACGTCACCTCCACCGGGCCGAGGCCCCACGTCACGGGTCCCCACTCGCGGGTGACCAGGTCGCGGCCCGGCCCGTCGTCCTCCTGTGCCGTGGCGGCACCGTCACCAGGAGACTGGTCCCACCCCTCGATCGCCACCGACATGACCGAGCGCGACCACGTCCCGTAGTCGAGCCGCCGCCGCTGCACGACGGCGGTGTGGTCGGTCAGGTCCAGGTGCGTCACCACGTAGGTGGTGCCCTGGTGCACGTAGACGGCGCCGTCGTGCACCTGACCGTCCGCCGAGGCCGCGTCGACCGTGCCGAGCATCCGGCCGGTCCCCTGCTCCACCACGCGCACGGGCGTGCCGCCCGCGCCGCGCAGGTCGGTCAGGCCCGCGGCGGGCTGGTGGTGGGTCCAGTACCACCCGGAGGTCCGACGCCGGAGCGCGCCCCGGGCGACCAGCACGTCCAGGATCCCGCGCACGTGGCCGGCGTCGCCGAATGCCGCGAGGTCCTCGGACCGCAACGGGGCCTCCTGGGCCGCCGCGCACAGGTGCGGGGCCAGGACGTGCGGGTTCGCGGGATCGAACACCGTCGCCTCGAGCGGGGCGTCGAACACTGCCTCCGGATGGGTCACGAGGTAGGTGTCGAGCGGGTCCTCGCGCGCCACGAAGGCGACCAGGCCGTCCGCCCCGGCCCGCCCCGCGCGGCCCGCCTGCTGCCACAGCGACATGCGGGTGCCGGGCCAGCCCGCGATGAGCACCGCGTCGAGGCCGGAGATGTCCACGCCCAGCTCCAGCGCGTTGGTGGTCGCCAGGCCGAGCAGCTTCCCCGTGCGCAGGTCCTGCTCCAGCTCGCGGCGCTCCTCCGGAAGGTAGCCGCCGCGGTAGGCGGCGATCCGGCGGGCAGCCTCGGGCGCGGCGTGGCGCAGATGGTCGCGGGCCTGCTGGGCCACGGACTCCGCCCCGCGCCGCGACCGGGTGAACGCGAGGCTGCGGGCGCCGGCCTCGGCGAGGTCGGCCAGCAGGTCGGCGACCTCAGCGGTGGCTGACCGGCGCGGGTGCTCCGGCGGTGCTTCGGTCGCGACGGGCTCGGCCTCCTGGTCGTCGCCGGGCAGCGCCCAGGGGTCGGGCTCCTGGGGGTCGGCACGTCGCATCGAGGTCGGCTCGTCCCTGGACCGATCTCGGTGCGAGCGGCCGACCTGGGCGTCGTCACCGTCCACAGGCGGGCGCCAGGAGGCGATCTCCGGCGGCTGCCACAGGAGCACGGTCCGGCGTCCCGAGGGCGAGGCGTCCTCGGTGACGGCCGCGACGTCGTCGGGCGACACCCCGATGAGGCGGGCCGCGCTGACGGCGGGCTCCGCCGTCGTCGCCGAGGCGACCACGAACGTGGGCGAGCCCCCGCCGTACCGCGCCGCGAGGCGCGCGAGCCGGCGCAGCACCAGCGAGACGTGCGCGCCGAAGACGCCGCGGTAGGCGTGCCCCTCGTCGACGACGACGTACCGCAGCCCCTTGAGCAACCGTGACCAGCGACGATGGTTGGGCAGCAGGGCGTAGTGCAGGAAGTCGGGGTTGGTGAGCACGACGTCGGCGTGGTCCTGGACCCAGGACCGCTCCTCGCGCGAGGTGTCGCCGTCGCACGTGGCGACGCGCACGTCGCGCGTGCCCGCCGCGTCGAGCACGCGTTCCAGCGCGCTGAGCTGGTCGGCGGCCAGCGCCTTGGTCGGGCTGAGGTAGATGGTCGTGGGCCGCACGTGCGCCGACGCGATGTTCCCCGGGTCGAGCGTCGCGGTCGCCGCCGCGGTCCGCACCGCCGACAGCGCGGGCAGCCAGAAGGCGAGCGACTTGCCCGACCCCGTGGACGTGGCCAGGGCGGTGTGCCGACCCCGGTGGACCAGGTCGGCGGCCACGGCCTGGTGCGTCCACGGCCGGTCGACACCGAGCTTTCGGTACCCCTGCACCACCGTCGCGTCAGCCCAGTCCGGCCAGTCCACGTGCTCGGCCGTGCGCTCCGGAAAGGTGCGCGACGCCGTCAGCCGCTCGGCGCGCGCGCCACCGGCGAGGAGCACGTCGAGGAGGGGGTGGGTGGGGACGTCGGGCACGGAGGACAGTGTCGCATCGGGCGGTGTAGAGGATGCGCTTGCGGCTCGTGCGTGGCTTGGCACAAGTGCTGGTCCAGGTTCGGTCGACGATCGGTGTTGTTCTGCTGCAATCTACAGAGTTCACCCGGTGATTCACCCGACAAACACGGCGAATGGGAGTTGTCGACGGATACATTCCGAGCGCCGCTTTCCTGCTCTCCCTGGGAGTCAAGTCATGTCCGACTCGTTTGAAGGCTCCCCATTACGAGGGCTGTTCCCTTCGTGCATCGTGCTGGGCATAGTCGGCGCGCTGGTGCTCGGAGCGGCTCCAGGAGCTGTTGCGACCCCAGTGAAGGAGCAGGCGGTACCAGCACCCCGGTTCGTGCAGGAGGGCACCCCCGTTGATGTCGGTGGCCAGGCAATGCCTTGGGATGCGGGCCTTGGCCTCAAGGTGATCGGCGATACCAGCTATGCCTGGGAGCTCCCCGCTGGAGTAACCCACACAGCGATCTCGGTCGGCGCCGTGGACAACACACCCATGGCATTGATGCTCCGCAGCGATGGCGAGGTCGTCGCCAGCTTGGACGACGCCTGGTCCTCGCCGCCGGAGATACCCGAGCTTCCGGATGGGGAGCGGTACACAGCGGTCGCCGCAGGGCATGGCGGGGCAAGCTTCCTGCTCCGGTCCGACGGTGAACTCGTGATGGTCCTCGACGAGGAGTTGCCAACTCCTCATGTCCCTGAGCTGCCGAGCGGCATGTCCTACGTTGCAGTCGATGTCGGCCAGGACGGTGCCTTTGCGGTGCGGTCGGACGGCCGGATCGTCGGCATCAAGGTGGCTTGGGCCGAACCGCGCCCGCTGACCTGCGCTGACGCGTTCGTGCCGCCAGCGGGACTCAAGTACACCGCTATCAGTGCCGACGATCTGAGCTGGGCTGCGCTGCGCTCCGACGGGGCAATCGTCTTCTGTCGGTGGGCCAATGACGTGGCCGAAGTTGTCGCGCCCTCTCCCGGGAACCGCTTCACAGGCCTCGATATCGCTCCAGGTCTTGGTATCGCCGAGGACTACGGGTACGCGGTGCGGGATGACGGTGTGATCGTCGGACTGGGAGCCGCAGTCGCCCCCGCCCTGGTTCCCGTGGGGCGAACGGTCGTCGGTCTCTCGGCGCACGACAGAGGGGGCGCGGCAGTTCTGGACGACGGGACCATGCTGACCTGGGGTCGCGAGGGTTCGGCCCCTCAGCCAGACCTGCCGGGTGCTGGTCTGGTCGCTGTGGCCGACTGGTACAACACGACGTGGCTCATTCGGCAGGGCGCCGCGATTCCTGTGGACCTGCAGGTCGCGTCATCGACCACGGTCAACTACAACGAGCCGACCCCGGTCGAGATCAACGTCACGGCGGGCGGGCTGTCGCCCTCAGGTTCGGTCCGGATCGGTTATGTGCGGGACGACGGATCGATGTGGTGGGGATTTCCCGAGCGTGTCGTGGATGGACGAGCCACGTTCGAATTCAGGGAGTTCCCGGAAGGGGTCTACCCAAGGGTGGTCAGATTTGACGGCCCTCCGTTCGTCACGACGGAGCGGTCAGTCGACTTCGTCGTCCGACCACAGCAGCCCTCCACCATCACGGTCGATATGCCTGAGAAGTGGCGCATCGGCGCGGATGACGTATATGTCAGCAGTCATGTGGAAGCATCGGGCGGCGTTACCACCGATCAGGGCTATTTCACGGTGACCGCCGAGGAATCCGGCGAGCGTCTGGGCGCAAGTGGCCCGGACGGTCGGCAATGGATCGACACGACTGTGCTCCCGCCCGGGCGTCACCAGGTGCGTGTGGACTACGTCTCTGACGGGCCCGCAGCCCCAGTGTCGTGGACAGGGACGGTGACCGTGGTGCCGCCGGCGGAGACGCGGATAACGGTCGATACAGAACTGACCGCTGAGTATGGTGCATACAGCACCCTCCTCCAGGCAGACATGACGGTGAGTACCGTGGACGGATCGCGCCTCCCGCTCGGATATCTCTATGTCTACGACGAGGACGGGAACAGCCTGTACTCAGCTGGAGGACGCAGTGGTCAGGGGACGGGTTCTATCGAGTACTCGACGAGCCTCCGTCTTGACGAAATGCCTCCAGGCGATCATCCCATCCTAATTCGGTGGGTCCCCGATTCATCTTTCAGCAATCCGACAGCCGAGGTGCTTCCCGCCGAGTGGCGAGGGAACGTCAGGATCGCCAAGGCTTCCACACGCATTCTGATCGATCCGCTGTCCGCCGGTGTCTATGGTCAGGACCGGTTGATCAAGGTCGGGATCGCAGCCACCAATCTGTCGGACGTGCATGGGACGGTCCTCGCTAAGATCGATGGTGTCGAGGTGGGCCGTGCCGAGATAGCCGTTGACACTCCCGAAGCGCCTGTCGTGTCTCTTCCGATCCGGATGAGCGGTGTGCTTCCTGGAGTTCATCGGCTTGAGATCTCGTACCTGGGCTCCGAGCTGCTCAAGCCTGCCTCGGCTGCATGGCAGCTCGAGGTACGGTCGGCAGAGTTCACGACTCCCTTCACAACGGTCAGCGGTACACCACGCATCGGTGCGACGCTCACCGCAGACCCTGGCGTCTGGAGCCCGAAACCGACATCGGTCACCTACGTGTGGAAGGCCGACGGAGAGGTCATCGCGGGAGCGACCTCATCGAGCCTCGTGATTCCCGGATCGGCTCTCGGAAAGCGGATCACGGTATCGGCCACGGGCTCGCGGACCTACTACACAAGTCGCACTGTCACGAGCATTCCGACCGAGCCGGTGGTCTCCGGAGTCTTCTCCGCGTCCCGGTCCCCCTCCGTCGCCGGCACCGTTCAGGTCGGCAAGACCCTCACCGCCAACCGGTGGACCTGGACCCCCACGCCCACGACGGTGAAGTACCAGTGGCGCCTCGACGGCAAGGCGGTCTCCGGCGCGACCTCGAAGACCTGGACGGTCCCGGCGTCGGCCAAGGGCAAGAAGGTGTCGGTCGCGATCACGGGCTCGAAGACGGGCTACACGACCAAGACCCTGGCGAGCCCCGCGACGGCGGCCGTCAAGGCCGGTGTCTTCGTGGCGCCGGCGACCACGATCACGGGCACCGTCAAGGTCGGGTCCACGCTCAAGGCCGTGCGGGGCACGTGGACCCCGCAGCCGTCCACGGTGAAGTACCAGTGGAAGGTCGGCGGCGTCGCGGTCAAGGGCGCGACGAACTACTTCTTCAAGGTGCCGGCCTCCGCCAAGGGCAAGCGGGTCGCCGTCGTGGTCACCGGCTCACGCACCGGCTACACGACGAAGACCGTCACCAGCGCACTGACAAGCGTGGTCCGCTGAGCGCGCCTGGGGCAGCTCACAGGTCGAAGAGCGTGGGCTGCTCCAGGTAGACGCCCTCCTTCTCCAGCATGCGCAGCTTGGTGCGCGGGCCGCCGCGGGCCGAGAAGCCGCCGATGCGGCGGCCCGCGGCCAGCACGCGGTGGCACGGCACGATGGGCGGGAACGGGTTGCGGCCCATCGCCTGGCCCACGGCCTGGGCGGCGCCCGGCGCGCCGAGCTCCGTGGCCACCTCGCCGTACGTCCGGGTCTCGCCCGGCGGGATGGCGCGCACGATCTCGTAGACGCGGCGGTCGAAGTCGGGCACGGCGCTCATGTTCAGGGGGACCTCCGCGAGGTCCCCCTCGCCGTCCTCGAGCAGGTGCTTCAGCGCCTCGACGGTCGGCGCGACCGGGGCGGGCGAGGCCTCGATGGCACCCGGGTACCAGCCGCGTACGGCACCCCGTACCTGGTCGGCGCTGCCGTGGGGCAGCGTCGAGCCGACGATCTCCGCGTCCTCGTTCCAGACGAGCGCGCACTCGCCGATCGCGGTGGGGACCACCGCGAACTCGAGCCTGTTCCGGTCCATGCGTCACACGATAGGCCGCGCCACTGACACTGCCGCGACCGCGTCGGAGAGGTCAGTCGGTGGTCCAGCGGGCCGCAGGGTCGGTCGCCTTCCGCGTGGGGTCCGGTTCGGCGACGAGCGCGCCGGCCGCTGCCAGGCCGTCCGCGTAGCCGACGGCATAGGTGGTCAGCGGGGCCGCCGGACGCTCGACGGCGTGCGCGGCGTCCCGGGCGAGGTCCAGCACCTTCTTCATGTCGATGGTGCCGGCAGGGAGGCCGAGCTCCGACTCCAGGTCGGAGATCCACTGCTTGAGGTCTGTCATCTCACGTCTTTCCGGTAGCGGGCCACGTCGGCGGGGGTGTCGATGTCGTCGCTCCAGCCTGCCGGGTCCGGCACCTCGGTGCACCGGAGCGCGCCGACCAGCCGCTTCATCGGCGCCCCGTCCGTCTCGATCCCGTCCAACGCCTCGTCGAGCGCCGCGCGGCGGTACAGGCCGACCAGCCACTGCGCCCGACCCCCGCGCACCAGGTAGGCGCCGTCCGCCGGTTCACGTGAAACGGCCTCCTCCAGGTGGGCGATCGCCCGCGCGGCGTGCGGCACGTCCACCGCCAGGAGCAGCACCCACGGCGCACCCGGGTCGGGCAGGGCGCGCAGCCCGGCGGCGAGGCCTGCCACGGGCCCGCCGAACGGCGGGTCCTCCCTGGTCAGGAGGGGTGTGGGCCCGGCATAGCCCGACGCCGGGTCGCGGGCCGGGAGCGCACGCGCCAGCTCGGGCGGTCCCACGACCACGACACGGCGAGCCCGCGCGCTCGCCGCGAGCGCACGGTCGAGGAGCCGGGTCCCGCCCACGACCAGGCCCGCCTTGGAGGTGCCGTCCAGCCGGGAGGCCCGGCCGCCGGCCAGCACGACGGCGTCGTACCCGACCCGGGGAGCGGCCCTGGTCATCGCAGCATCAGCGCCTGGACGACGTCGCCGGCCCGCACCTTCTCGACGTCCGGCGGCACGAGGGCGAGGGCGTCGGCGGCGGCGAGCGCGGACAGGGAGTGGTGCGATCCGGCGGGTTCGACCCCGCCGTCGACCCACCGCACCGGCAGCACCTGGAGCCGGCCCGCTGGGCTGGACCAGGCCGTGGCGGCGCGGAGGGAACGGTGTGCGTGGCCGAGGGGGTAACGGAGAGGTAGCAGTGCTCGCTCAGCGTTACGTGCCTGGCCGGGTAAGCCTTTCGCCGCGCCCCCGAGGCCCCGGAGCCGGTCGATCGCCGGCCGCGCGAACAGCTCGAACGACGCGTAGGCGCCCACCGGGTTGCCGGGCAGGGCCAGCCACGGGACGCCCCGCCAGCGGGCGAGCGCCTGCGGCTTGCCGGGCGACATCGCGACGCTCGCGACGTCGGCGTCCGACACCCCGCCCGCCTCCGGACCCGATGCCGCCAGCACCTCGCGCACCACGTCCGCCGCGCCGGCCGAGACGCCGCCGGCGGTCACGATCAGGTCGGTGCCACCGACGCACGCCGCGTCGAGCGCGGCGCGCAGCGCCGCGGCATCATCGGACACCGGCCCGAGCCGGACGACGTCGGCCCCTGCCGTCCTGGCCGCCGCCGCGAGCATCGGGCCGTTGGAGTCCGTGATCTGACCCGGGCCGAGCACCCCGCCGACCGGCACCAGCTCCGAACCCGTGGAGATCACGGCGACCAGCGGCCGCCGTCGGACAGCGACACGCACCGTGCCTGACGCCGTCAGCGCACCCACCGCCGCCGCCGTCACCTCGCTCCCGGCCCGCGCCAGGAGCTCGCCCCGGCCGACATCCTCGCCCGCGGCGCGGACGTGCGGTCGTGGCCTGCGGGCCAGCGTGACCGAACCCTCTTCCCGGGCCGCCCCGGCGACGAACCGGCCCGTCGAGGTGTGCTCCACGGGGATCACGGCGTCCGCCCCGGGTGGGAGCGGGGCGCCGGTCATGATCCGCACCGCCTGTCCCGGCCCGATCCCGGCCCCGGAACCGGAGCCCGCGGCGACGTCGCCCGTCACCTGGAGCGTCACCGGTGCGCCGTCGGCCGGGAGGTCCGCCAGCCGCACGGCGTACCCGTCCATCGCGGCACTGTCGAAGGGCGGCACGGCCACTCTGGCGTGCAGGTCCTCGGCGAGGACCGCGCCGTCGGCATCCGTGAGGTCCAGCGAGACGACCGGCAGTGGCCCGACGAGCGCGAGCACGCGCTGGACGTGCTCCGTGACGCTCCGCAACCCGGACTCCATGGGACGACGCTAGACGAAGGGCGTTCGGACGGGGTTACCTGTGCCTCACAACACGGCACCGTTTCCTGTGAGCACGGAAATCATTCGGCGTCGTTCGTGATGCGATCGAACAGCTTGCGCAGGGGATCGAGGTCGCGGTTCTCGTCGGACGCGCGGCAGGCGGAGTCGTTCTCCTCGCCCTGGACAGCGCGCCAGTCGAGGTCGTATCCCGCGGCGCTCACCACCCTGCTCCAGAAAAGACGTTGCGTACGCCCGTTTCCCTCGCGGAACGGGTGCAGATAGTTGAACTGGTCGTAGTGGAAGGCAAGCCGCTCGACCAGTCGCTCACGCGGCATGCCGCGGAGGCCCGGTAAGTCGAAAAAGTCGAAACGGCTAGGCCGATCGATCTCGGACCAGCATTCAGGCCCGCGCCCCCCGGCGCACCGGCCCGAGCGTGAACAGCAGCGTCGCCAGGCCCGTGGCCGCGAGCAGCGCGAACCCCATGCCGTAGTCGCCGTTGAGCTGGTAGACCGCGCCCATGATCAGGGGCGGCACGAACCCGCCGAGCCCGCCGGCCGCGCCGACGATGCCGGTCACCGCACCGACCTTGTCGGCGGGGGCGACCTTGGCGACCAGGGCGAACGTGGCGCCCGAGGACGCGCCCAGCGCCGCGGCGAGCCCGAGGAACGCGATGGTGCCCACCGGGACGAGCCCGGGCTTGAACGCCACGACAGCGGCCAGCACGGTCACGGCGGCGAAGCACCAGACCGACACGTTCACGGGTCCTAGCCGGTCGGACAGCATCCCGCCGACCGGGCGCATCACCACGGCGAGCACCACGAACCCGGCGGTGCGGGTCGCGGCGTCGGTGGCGGTGAGGTCGTAGGCGTTGGCGAGGAACGTCGGCAGGTACACGCTGAACGCGACGAACCCGCCGAACCCGACCGCGTACAGCCAGGCGAGCTCCAGGGTCGCGGGCAGCTTGAGCAGGGACCAGGTGCGCGCCAGCATGCCGCCGGTGGCGCCGGCGGTGCGCCCCGGGGCGTCGCGCAGCAGGAACCACGAGGCGATCGCGAAGACCGCCAGGATCGCGGCGACCAGCACGAACGGCGCCCAGCGCCCGTAGGCTTCGGCCAGCGGCACGGTGGTGAACGACGAGACGGCCGTACCGCCCATCCCGACGCCGAAGATCCCCAGGGCGGTCCCCCGCCGCTCGGGAGCGAACCACGCGTTGACGAACGGGACGCCGATCGCGAAGGTCGTGCCGCCGAGGCCCAGCAGGAACCCGCCGACGATCAGCGCCGCGTACGAGTCGGCGACGAGCCCCACGAACAGCACCGGGACGATCGTCAGCGCGCTCACGAGCGGGAACATCGTCCGGGCCCCGAACCGGTCGGTCAGGGCGCCCACGGGGATGCGGCCCACGGACCCGACGAGCACGGGGACGGCCACGAGCACCGACTGCTGGATCTCCGACAGGGTGTACTCGACCCCGTACGCCTTGCCGAGCGGGCTGATCAGGGCCCAGGCCCAGAAGTTCACCGCGAAGCCCACGGTGGCCAGGGCCAGCTGCACGCTTGACGACGTGCCGCTGGTTTCGGCCCGGCGGCTCGCCCGGGTCGGTGGTGCCTGCGCCATGTCAGCTCCTCGGGCGGGGTCCGGGTCCGGTGGGCGGCTCCCAGCCGGGACGGGTGCGGTGCGCGCCGGACCCGCCGGGGGCGGCGCCGGTGCCGGTGGCGTCGCGCGACCGGTACACGACGTAGGGCCGGAACAGGTACGGCACCGGGGCGGAGAACGCGTGCACCAGGCGGGTGAACGGCCACAGCGCGAACAGCAGGAAGGCGGCGACGATGTGCACCTGGAAGGCGACCGGCACGCCGCCCATCAGCTCGGGCTGCGGCTGGAGGTACCAGAGCGAGCGGAACCAGGGCGAGATGGTCTGCCGGTAGTCGTAGCCGTGCTCGGTCGCGAGCTGCGTGGTGGCGGTCGCCCACGCGCCGGACAGCACCGACAGGGCGAGCATCGCGTACATGACCTTGTCCATCACGGTCGTCGCGAGGAACACGGCGCTGGTGGTGCGGCGGCGGTAGATCAGGATGAGCAGCCCGAGCACCAGCACGGCGGACGCGGCCGACCCCGCCAGCGCCGCGACCAGGTGGTAGACGTCCTCCGGGATGCCGACCGCCTCGGTCCACGACGCCGGGATCACGAGCCCCGCGACGTGCCCGAGGATCACCACGAGCAGGCCGAGGTGGAACAGCGGGGACCCGATGCGCAGCAGCCGCTTCTCGTACAGCTCCGACGAACGGGTGGTCCACCCGAACCGGTCGTACCGGTAGCGCCACACCGACCCGACGACCAGCACGGCGAAGGTCACGTACGGCAGCACCACCCAGAGCATCACGTCCACGGCGGCACACCCCCTCGGGCCCCGGGTCCGTCGTCCGTCCCGAAGCCCGGCAGCCCGGACAGGCCGACCAGCTCCGCGGGCGGACCCTCCGCCACGAGCGACGCCACGCGGTCGAGCGTCCGCGCGTCGACGGGCGGGAGAGTCAGGCAGACGGCCTCGACCGCCGCGACCCACGGCGAGCCCTCGGCGGCGAGCGCCTGCCGGAGCACCTCGATGCCGTCGCGGTGGGCGGTCAGGAGCGCCCCGACGATGCGGGCGCCGTCGCCGTCGGCCCGGGCGGAGAGCTCGAGGACGCTGCCGAGGTGGTCGGGCAGCTCGCCCCGGGTGACCTCCCAGCCCACGGCGCGGTACGCCTCGGCGAACCGGAGCAGTGCGGCCCCGCGCCGCCGGGTGTCGCCGGCGGCGTAGTAGGAGAGGTAGAGCGTGCAGCGGCGCTTGAGGTCGAAGGTGGCCACGTAGGCGGCCTGGAGCGCGCCGAGGTCGCCGTCGGTCAGGGCGGTGGCCAGGCCGGTCAGCCGTTCGGCCACGGGCGGGGGCAGGTGGCCGACGGCGGAGCGCACCTCGTGTGCGGCGCGCACCGCCGCGTCGTCCGGGTAGGCGAGCAGGAGGGAGGCGGCCATGTGGGCGAGGCGGCGGTCGCCGTCGGACAGAGGGACGGGGGCCAGCGGCGCGCCTGCTTTGGCGGAGCGGGCGCCGCGGCGCAGCGTGGGGCGGGGCAGGAACGACAGGCTCACGACGGCCTCCCCTCGTCCGGCGGGAAGAGGCCGTCCGGCCGCCCGTTGCCGTCCCAGTTCAGGAGGTTGACCCGGCCGGGGGTGGACGGGCCGTTCGGGGAGTCGGCGGTCTGCCGGGAGGAGAGCGCGTGGAAGTTCTCCACGGCGACCGGGACGGGCGGGCCCGACGACTCCCCGAGGGGCCCGGCGCCGCCCATGCCCGGGCCGCCCTCGTAGTCCAGCGAGCAGGCGATCTCCTCCAGGTCGCGGGCCTGCTCGGCGTGCGCCGTCGGGATCACGTACCGGTCGTCGTACTTGGCGATCGCGAGCAGCCGGTACATCTCCTCGACCTGCGCGCCCGTCATGCCGACGGCGCTCGCGGTCTCCTCGGACGGGGTGTTGCCCAGGTTCACGTCGCGCATGTAGGAGCGCATGGCGGCCAGCCGGCGCAGCACCCGTTCGACGGGCCGGGTGTCGCCGGCGGTGAACAGGCCCGCGAGGTACTCCAGCGGGATGCGCAGCTTCGAGATGGCTGCGAACAGGGTGCGGGGGTCCTCGCCGTCGTTCCCTGAGCTCGCGACGACGTCGACGACGGGGGACAGCGGCGGGATGTACCAGACCATGGGCAGCGTCCGGTACTCGGGGTGCAGCGGGAGCGCCACCTCGTAGTCGTTGATCAGCTTCCAGATCGGGGACGCCTGCGCGGCCTCGATCCAGTCCTCGGGGATGCCCTCGCGGCGTGCGGCGGCGACCACCTCGGGGTCGTCCGGGTCGAGGAACACCGACCGCTGGGCTGCCAGCAGCTCGTGCTCGTCCTCGACGGACGCGGCCTCGGTGACCCGGTCGGCGTCGTACAGCACGAGGCCCAGGTAGCGCAGGCGGCCCACGCACGTCTCCGAGCAGACCGTGGGCAGGCCCACCTCGATGCGCGGGTAGCAGAGCGTGCACTTCTCTGCCTTGCCGGTCTTGTGGTTGAAGTAGACCTTCTTGTACGGGCAGCCGGTGACGCACTGCCGCCAGCCGCGGCAGGCCTCCTGGTCCACGAGCACGATGCCGTCCTCGGCGCGCTTGTACATGGCGCCCGACGGGCAGGACGCGACGCACGCGGGGTTGAGGCAGTGCTCGCAGATGCGGGGCAGGTAGAACATGAACGTCTGCTCGAGCTCCTCGGCGACGTGCTCGCTCATGTGCTTCAGGACCGGGTCGTCCTGCATCGTCGCGGTGGACCCGGCGAGGTCGTCGTCCCAGTTGGCCGACCACTCGATCTTCATGTCCTTGCCCGTGAGCAATGACTTCGGTCGTGCCACCGGGGTGTGCGCACCCTGCGGCGCGGACAGGAGCATGTCGTACTCGTAGGTCCAGGGCTCGTAGTAGTCGTGGATGGACGGCATCTTGGGGCTGGCGAAGATGGTCGCGAGCTTCTTGAGCCGGCCGCCCGCGCGGAGCTTGAGCCGGCCCCGCCTGGTCCGGACCCAGCCGCCGTGCCACTCGTCCTGGTCCTGGTAGGTGCGTGGATAGCCCAGCCCGGGGCGGGTCTCCACGTTGTTGAACCAGACGTACTCCATGCCGGACCGGTTGGTCCAGGCCTGCTTGCACGTCACCGAGCACGTGTGGCACCCGATGCACTTGTCGAGGTTCATCACCATCGACATCTGGGCCATGACCTTCATGAGTAGCGCACCTCCTGTGAGCGACGCCGGACCACGGTCACCTCGTCGCGCTGGTTGCCCGTGGGCCCCAGGTAGTTGAAGGCGTAGGAGAGCTGGGCGTACCCGCCGGCCAGGTGCGACGGCTTGAGCAGGATCCGCGTCAGCGAGTTGTGGATGCCGCCGCGCAGGCCGGACGCCTCCGCGATGGGCACGTCCACCGTGCGGTCGGTGGCGTGGTGCATGTAGACGGTGCCCTCCGGCATGCGGTGGCTCACCACGGCCCGCGCGACCACCACGCCGTTGCGGTTGACGGCCTCGACCCACTCGTTGTCCGCGACGCCGATCCGCTCGGCGTCGCCCGGCGACATCCAGATGTTCGGCCCGCCGCGCGAGAGCGACAGCATGAACAGGTTGTCCTGGTACTCGGAGTGGATGGACCACTTGGAGTGGGGCGTGAGGTAGCGGACGACGACCTCGGCCTCGCCCGCAGCCTGACCTGCGCCCCGCTCCGTGCCGCCCCTGTCCGTGCCGCCCCGCGGCCCGGACAGCTCGGGGGAGTCCGGGAACAGCCGGTGCATGTCCAGCGGCGGGCGGAACACCGGGAGCTGCTCGCCCAGCTCCACGAGCCAGTCGTGGTCCAGGTAGAAGTGCTGCCGCCCGGTCAGGGTGTGCCAGGGCTTGAGCCGCTCGACGTTCACCACGAACGCGCTGTACCGGCGTCCGCCGTGCTCGCTGCCCGACCACTCGGGCGAGGTGATCACGGGCGTGGGCCGGGCCTGCACGTCGGCGAACGTGATCCGCCGGCCCTCGTCCTCGCGGGCCAGGTCGGCCAGCGGGCGGCCGGTGCGGCGCTCCATGCGCTCGAACCCCTGGACCGCCAGGCGGCCGTTCGTGGTCCCGCTCAGCGCCAGGATCGCCTCGCACGCGTGCGTGTCGCGGTCCAGCCGCGGCCGCCCGGCCACGGGCCCGTCGGGGACCAGCCCGTTGATCTCGCCGAGCCGGCGGACCTCGGCGTCGGGCGTGAACGACACGCCCTTGGTGACCATGCCGACGCCGTCCGTCAGCGGACCCAGCGCCGCCATCCGGGCCGCGAAGGCCGGGTAGTCCCGTTCGACCTCGACGATCTTGGGCATGTTCACGCCCGGCACCAGGTGCCGCTCGCGAAAGGGGACGTCGGCGTCGGTCAGCGTGCCGTGCGCCACCGCCATCTCGTCGGGGGTGTCGTGCGCCAGGGGCGAGGCGACGACGTCCTGCCGAACGCCCAGATGGTGCACCGCCATGGCAGAGACCTTGCGCGCGATCGCGTGGAACGCGGCGAAGTCGGTCTTGGTCTGCCAGGGCGGGTCGATGGCCGGGCTGAACGCGTGCACGAACGGGTGCATGTCCGTGGAGGACAGGTCGTGCTTCTCGTACCAGGTCGCGGCGGGCAGCACGACGTCGGAGAACAGCGTGGTGCTGGTCATCCGGAAGTCCAGCGTGACCAGCAGGTCGAGCTTGCCCTGCGGGGCCTCGTCCCGCCAGGTCATGGTGGCCGGACGCCGGTCCGGCGCGGACTCCTGCGCGAACACCGCCGAGTCCGTGCCCAGCAGGTGCTTGAGGAAGTACTCGTTCCCCTTTCCGCTCGACCCCAGGATGTTGGCCCGCCACACGGTCAGCACGCGCGGGAAGTTCGCGGGGTCGTCCGGGTCCTCGACGGCGAACCGCAGCCGCCCGGCCTTCAGCTCGTCCACCACGTGCTCTGCGGGCGGCTTGCCCGCGATCCGGGCCTCGTCGGCGAGGTCCAGCGGGTTGCGGTCGAACGTGGGGTAGCTCGGCATCCAGCCGCGCTGCGCCGACTCCACGAGGGTGTCCGCGGTGGTGCGGCCCGCGAACAGGCCGGGCGCCAGCGGCGAGGCCAGGGTGTCGGCCGGCAGGCCGTCGTACCGCCACTGGTCGGTCGCCAGGTACCAGAACGCCGTGCCGATCATCTGGCGCGGCGGGCGCACCCAGTCCAGCCCGCCCGCGTACTGGGCCCAGCCGGTGACGGGGCGGCACTTCTCCTGGCCCACGTAGTGCGCCCAGCCGCCGCCGTTCACGCCCTGGCAGCCGGTCATCGTGGTCAGCGCGAGAAAGGCCCGGTAGATCGTGTCCGAGTGGAACCAGTGGTTGGTCCCGGCGCCCATGATGATCATCGACCGGCCGTCGGAGTCCACGGCGTTCTGCGCGAACTCCCGCCCGATCCGGGCTGCCGCGGCCGCGGGGACGCCCGTGATCTCCTCCTGCCAGGCCGGGGTGCCGGGCGCGGGGTCGTCGTAGTCCGCGGGCCAGTCGCCCGGCAGGCCGGGCCGGCCCACGCCGTACCGGGCGAGCATCAGGTCGAACACCGTGGTCACCAGGTGCCCGCCGACGCGCCGCACGGGCACGCCCCGCACGACGACGCCCTTGCCGCCGGTGTGGGCGTCGTCGTCCGGCCCGGGCACGACGTCGAAGCGCGGGAGCGCGACGGCGACTGGCTCGGCCGGGCCGTCCGACCCGGGGCCCGCCGCGGGGGCGTGCGCCCCGGCCGGGAGGTCCGCGATGCTCAGGGCCGGGTCGACGTCGCCCAGGTCCAGGTTCCAGCGCCCCTCGTCGGCCTCGCCGTAGCGGTGGCCCAGGGTGCCGTTCGGCACCACGGGCCGGCCGTCGGCGTCGAGCAGCACGGGCTTGAAGTGCGAGTTCGCCTCGGTGGTGACGCCGGGCAGGACGTCGTCCGACAGGTCGGCCGCCGTCAGGAACTTGCCCGGGACGTACGCGGTCTCGGCGTCGCCGGCCGCGTGTTGCCCCGCGCCGGACGACGGCACGAGGTCCAGCCGCACCAGGAACGGCGAGTCGCTGTACTGCTTGAGGTACCGCTCGAAGCGCTCCGTGCGCCGGTCCACGAGGTACTCGCGCAGGATCACGTGGCCCATCGCCAGGGCGAGCGCGCCGTCCGTCCCGGGGTGCGGGGCGAGCCACGCGTCGGCGAACTTCGTGTTGTCCGCGTAGTCGGGGGAGACCGCCACGACCTTCTGGCCCCGGTACCGGGCCTCGGTCATGAAGTGCGCGTCCGGCGTGCGCGTCACAGGGATGTTCGAGCCCCACATGATCAGGTAGGCGGCGTTCCACCAGTCCGCCGACTCCGGCACGTCGGTCTGGTCGCCGAACACCTGCGGGGAGGCCACCGGGAGGTCGGCGTACCAGTCGTAGAAGCTGAGCATCGTGCCGCCGAGCATCTGCACGAACCGGGCGCCCACCCCGTGGGAGACCATCGACATCGCGGGGATCGGCGAGAACCCGGCGATGCGGTCCGGCCCGTGCTCCTTGATCGTGTGCACGTGGGCCGCCGCGACGATCTCCGCGGCCTCCTCCCACGTGGCCCGGACCAGCCCGCCCTTGCCGCGCGCCCGCTTGTAGGCCGCGGCCGTGGCGGGATCGCCCGTGACCTCGGCCCACGCGCGGACCGGGTCCCCGGTGCGGGCCTTCGCCGCCCGGTAGGCCTCCAGCAGCACGCCCCGCACGTACGGGTAGCGCACCCGCGTGGGCGAGTAGGTGTACCAGGAGAACGCGGCGCCGCGCGGGCAGCCGCGCGGCTCGTACTCGGGGGAGTCGGGACCCACCGACGGGTAGTCCGTCTGCTGGGTCTCCCACGTGATGATGCCGTCCTTGACGTACACCTTCCACGAGCACGACCCCGTGCAGTTCACGCCGTGCGTCGAGCGGACCACCTTGTCGTGCGACCACCGGTCCCGGTAGAACGAGTCGCCGCCCCGGCCGCCCTCCAGGTAGAGCCTGCGCAGGTCCTCCGACACCTCCCCTCGGCGGAGGTGTCGACCCAGCCTGACGAGCGTGTCCTCGGTGGCCATATTTTTCAGTTTCACCTGGGGCTGGTGAATGCGCGACCGGGCCGGGGTCCGGATGCCGCGGGCAACCCCTCACACCCCGGACAGGCCGCCTGTGCGTTCTTCCTTACGGTCGATTAACTGCTCTTGGACGGGCGATGAAACACCGCCTCCCTAGTTTCATAGCCGTCGGTCCGACGTCGGGCCGGCCCCGGACACGGCACCTGTCGGTCCGGGCGCGCCCGGCGTCGTCGGGCATACGCCCATGCAGGGAGGACGACGTGTCCACTCCGACCACACGCGACCAGGCACCCAGCGAGTCCGCCGTCCGGCGCCGCACCGGACGCTGGATCGAGCACTGGGACCCCGAGGACAAGACGCTCTGGGAGGACGGCGGACGCCGGACCGCCCGGCGCAACCTCGTGCTGTCGATCTTCGCCGAGTTCCTCGGGTTCGGGGTCTGGGCCGTCTGGTCGATCGTCGTGCCCCAGCTCCCCGCCGCGGGCTTCGACCTCACCGTCGACCAGATGTTCTGGCTCATCTCCGTCCCGAGCCTCGTCGGCGCCACGCTCCGCATCCCCTACACCTTCGCCGTCCCCGTGTTCGGCGGCCGCAACTGGACCATCGTCTCCGCGCTGCTCCTGCTGCTGCCCACGACCGCGCTGATCCTCACGGTCGGCGACCCGACCACACCGTTCCCCGTGCTGCTCGGCGCCGCGGCGCTCGCGGGCCTCGGCGGCGGCAACTTCGCGTCGTCGATGGCGAACATCTCGTTCTTCTTCCCCGAGAAGGAGAAGGGCGCCGCCCTGGGCTGGAACGCCGCCGGCGGCAACATCGGCACGGCCGCCGTGCAGCTCGCGGTGCCGCTGGTCATCGTCGCCGGGGCGGGCGTGGCGCTCGACCGGGCCGGGCTGATCTTCATCCCGTTCATCCTGCTGGCCGCGTTCCTGGCCTGGCGCTGGATGGACAACCTGTCCTCGGCCAAGGCGGACCCGCGCTCGTTCGCCGTGGCGGTGCACCACAAGCACACGTGGGTCATCAGCTTCATCTACATCGGCACGTTCGGGTCGTTCATCGGTTACGCGGGCGCCTTCCCGACGCTCCTGGCCGCGCAGTTCCCGGAGGTCGCGATCCCGCTCGCCTTCCTGGGGGCGCTCGTGGGGTCGGTCGCCCGTCCGCTCGGCGGGATCCTCGCCGACCGCGTCGGCGGCGCGGTCGTGACGATCGGCGCCTTCGCCGTGATGGCGCTCGGGGCCGTGGGCGCGATCCTGGCGCTGGGGTCCGGGAGCTTCCCGCTCTTCTTCGGCTCGTTCCTCGGGCTCTTCGTGGCCACCGGCGTGGGCAACGGCTCCGTCTACCGGATGATCCCGGCGGTGTTCCGGGCCAGCGGCGGGACGGCGAAGGCCGCGGCCGGCTGCATCGGCATCGCCGGGGCGATCGGCGCGTTCGGTGGGTTCCTCATCCCCCGCGGGTTCGCCCTGTCCACCACGGTGGCCGGGTCGATCGTGCCCGCGCTGTGGCTGTTCATCGGCGTGTACGTCGTGATGGCCACGGTCTGCTGGCTGGTCTACGGGCGCGGTGCCATGGCCGCGGCACGGGTCTGACCATGCTCGCCTCCCCCGGGACCGCGGTCGAGTCGCACTGCCCCTACTGCGCGCTGCAGTGCGGGATGTCGCTGACGCCGCGCGCGGCGGTGCCCGACGCCAGTGCGCAGGGTGCCGTGGCGCCCGGTGGCGCGGGTGCACCGGGTGCCGTGGCGGTGCTCGGCATGCCCGAGGTGCAGCCCCGCGACTTCCCGACCAACCGGGGCGGGCTGTGCCAGAAGGGGTGGACGTCGGCGGCGGTGCTCGGGGCGGCCGACCGGATCACCGTGCCGCTGGTCCGGCAGTCCCTGCTGAGGGGTGCGGACCAGCCGACTGACTCGGCCGATCAGCTTGGCGAGTCAGCTGGTTGGTCCGACCAGCCGACTGACTCGGCCGATCGGCTTGGCGAGTCAGCTGGTTGGTCCGACCAGCCGACTGACTCGGCCGATCAGCTTGGCGAGTCAGCTGGTTGGTCCGACCAGCCGACTGACTCGGCCGACGACAGCCGGCGAGTCAGTCCGCTGGTGCCGGTCTCCTGGGACGTGGCACTCGATCTGGTGGCCGGCCGACTGGCGCGCATCCAGGCGGAGCACGGCCCGCAGGCGGTCGCCGTCTTCGGCGGCGGCGGGCTGACCAACGAGAAGGCGTACGTGCTCGGCAAGTTCGCGCGCACCGTGCTGCGCACGCCGAACATCGACTACAACGGGCGGTTCTGCATGGCGTCCGCGGCGGCCGGCATGAACCGGTCGTTCGGCGTCGACCGCGGCCTGCCCTTCCCGCTGTCCGACCTCGGCGGCGCGCAGGCGGTGCTGCTCCTCGGCTCGAACATCGCCGAGACCATGCCGCCCGCCGTCCAGCACCTCGCCGGGGCGCGCGCGGCGGGCGGGCTCGTCGTCGTGGACCCGCGGCGGTCCGCGACGGCCCGGCTCGCCGAGGACCCGGCGTCGGGCGGGCAGGCGGGCGGCGCAGGGACCGCGGCGGCCCAGGGCGTGCACCTCGCCCCCGTGCCCGGCACGGACCTGGCGGTGCTGCTCGGCCTGCTGCACGTGGTGCTCGCCGAGGGGCTCGCCGATCGGGAGTACCTGGCGGAGCGCACCACGGGGTTCGACGACGTCGCCCGCTCGGTCGCCGGCTGGTGGCCCGAGCGGGTCGAGACGGTCTCGGGTGTGCCCGCCGACGACCTGCGCCGGGTGGCCCGCCTGCTGGCCGCCGCCGCCCCGGTGCACGGCGGCGCGGGCGCATACGTGCTGACGGGGCGCGGCGTCGAGCAGTCCACGCAGGGCACCGCCACGGTCACCGCCGCGATCAACCTGGCGCTGGCGCTCGGCCTGCCGGGCCGTGTCGGCTCGGGCTATGGCGCGATCACGGGGCAGGGCAACGGGCAGGGCGGCCGGGAGCACGGCCAGAAGGCCGACCAGCTCCCCGGCTACCGCAAGATCGACGATCCGGCAGCGCGCGAGCACGTCGCGGCCGTCTGGGGCGTGGACCCCGACTCCCTGCCCGGCCCCGGGCTGCCGGCGGTGCAGCTCCTCCGGTCCCTCGGGGCCGTGGACCCTGACGGCGCGACCACGCCGGGCCGGGCCCGTGCCCTGCTGGTGCACGGGTCCAACCTCGTCGTCAGCGCCCCGAACGCGGGCAGCGTGATCGAAAGGCTGCGCAGCCTCGACCTCCTGGTGGTCTGCGACTTCGTCCCGAGCGAGACGGCGCTGCTCGCCGACGTGGTGCTCCCCGTGACCCAGTGGGCCGAGGAGGAGGGCACCATGACGTCGCTCGAGGGGCGCGTCATCCGCCGTCGGGCCGCCGTCCGGGCGCCGGGCGAGGCGCGCTCCGAGCTGTGGATCCTCGCGGAGCTGGCGCGCCGGCTCGGCGCGGACGAGAAGCTCGCCTTCCCGACCGACCCCGCCGTGGTGTTCGACGAGCTCGCCCGCGCGTCCGCGGGTGGCCTCGCCGACTACTCCGGGCTGTCCCACGCGCGGCTCGACGCCGACGAGGCGGCCGGCGGCCCGGGCCTGTTCTGGCCGGTCCCGGCGGCTGCCGCGGACGTGTCAGACCCACAGGTCCCTCGGGTGACCTGTGGGTGAGGGCACCGCGGCCGCCTGGGAGAGGGCCCGCTACGAGTGGGACGACGAGCGCGGCCGCGTCGACATCACGACACTGGACTC
>NZ_JBFAKX010000032.1:0-30911 GCF_040655935.1 Promicromonospora sp. NPDC050262
CGTCGCGTTCCTGTCGAAGCCGCCCGTGGGTGACGCCCTCCGCCAGACCGTGCTGCCGGACACCATCGACTTCGCCACGATCACGACCATCGTGCCTCAGGTCACCCGGGTGACCTGAGGGTCTGACACGTGGCCGGTGGCTCAGTTCTTGTCGGCGACGTCCCCGCCCGCGGAGCCCGCACCGTTGCCGTTGGTGGGACCGGCCAGACCCGAGATCAGCGTGTTGATGTCCACGCCGGTGAGCTGCTTGATGACGCCCTGGCCCTCGCCGAGCACGGCAGCCACGTTCTTGGTGAGCGCGGAGGCCCCGTCGGTCGAGACCACGGTCATGCCCTGGATCGACGCGATCGGCTCGGCGGCGGCGCGGACGATGTCCGGCAGGCGCTCGATGAGCTCCTGCACCAGCGCGGCCTCGCCGTACTTGCGCAGGGCCTCGGCCTTGGCGTCGGTGGCCGTCGCCTCCGCGAGACCCTCGGCCTCGACGGCGGCCGCGCGCGCCCGGCCCTCGGCCTCGATACCGGCGGCGAGGGCGACCTGCCGGTCGCGCTCGGCCTCACCGGCACGGCGGACCGACTCGGCGGACGCCTCGGCGTCCTGCAGCGCCGCGGTCTTGTTCGCCTGGGCGATCGTGGTGCGCTTGAACGCCTCGGCCTCGGTGGCCGCGTTGTTGGCGTCACGGCGGGCGTTCGCGCCCTGGACCTCGGCGTACGCCTTGGCCTCCGCGGGCTTGCGGACCTCGATGTCCAGGCGCTCCTGCTCCACGCGCGCCTTCTCGGCCATGGCCTCGCGCTCCTGCTGAGCCACGAGCCGGTCCTGCTCGGCCCGGGCGAGCTGGCCGGCGGCCTCCGCCTCGGCGTTCGCCCTGTCGGTCTCCGCCTTGATGGCGGCCTTCTTGAGGTCCAGCGCCTTCTGGCGCTCGGCGATCTGCTCGGCTGCCTCGATCACCGCGAACTCGGACGCGCGGTTCGCCTCGGCCTCGGACACCTCGGCGAGCTGGCGGGCGTTGGCGGCCTCGGCACGGCCGAGGTTCGCGAGGTAGTCCGATCCCGGCGTCGAGATGTCGGAGATGTTCAGCAGGTCGACCTGGAGGCCCTGCTCCGAGAGGTCCGTCTTGGTCGACTGCACCACGCGGTCGGACAGGCCCTTGCGGTCCGAGATGATCTGCTCGATCGTCATGTCGCCGACGATCGACCGCAGCGAGCCCTCCAGGGACTCCTTGATGATCTCGGTCAGCAGGTGCTGCTGGGACAGGAAGCGCTGCGCGGCACGCCGCACACCCTCCTCGTCGCCGCGCACCTTGAAGTTGATCGACGCCTTGATCGCGATCTTGATGCGGTTCTTGTCGACACCCTCGACGGTGATGCCGATCTGCCGCTGCTCGAGGGAGATCGAGAAGCCCTGCTGCAGCACCGGCCACACGAAGGCCCGGCCACCGACGACCACCCGCTGGCTCGCCGTCTGGGCCTCGGACTTCCCCGCGCCGCGGCCCACGACGATCAGCGCCTCGTTCGGCGGCACCCGCCGGATGCGGCTCGCGACGAACGCGAGGACGAGGAAGATCGCGAGGACGCCCGCGGCGACGGCGATGACACCTATGAGTTGACCGGTCATTTCGGCTCCTGGGGTGGGGTGTGCCGGCCGAGCCGTCGAGCGGTCCCGGCCGAGGGTGCGTTCGGGGGAGGGGCGGGGGACGGGAGGCGCCGGGGTACGCCTCAGCGCACGGGCTCGACCTTGACGCGGGCGCCGTGCTGCTCGACGACGACGACGCGGGTGCCCTGCTCGATCGGCTCGTCCGAGAACGCGAGCCGCGTCTCCAGCTCCGTGGCGGCGTCCAGGGAGACCTCGCCGTGACCGCGGTCGACGTCGGAGGTCACGCTGCCCTGCGCGCCGACCAGGGAGACCGGGCCGCCGTCCTCGCCGGCCTTGAGGCGCTTGATCAGCACGTTGACCAGGATGATCACCAGCACGGCGACGACGAGGCCCGCCGGGTAGGCCACCCAGACGGGCAGCCCGTTGGACAGGATCACCGTGCCGGTCGCGCCGAAGAGCAGGGCGCCCGCGCCGAGCGACGTGCCCGAGATGGCCCCGTCGGCCAGCTCGAAGAAGTCGCCGAGCAGCAGTGAGGCGAGCGCGAGGGCGAGTCCGAGGAGACCGATGACGATGAAGACGAGCATGCGCGTCCGTTCGTGAAGATTCTGGGAGTCGCCCGCAAGTTATCAAGGAATCACATGTCATATCCTGATAAAAGGGGTGAACTTCTGCGACCCTCGGCGACGCGCCGGCCGGCTACTCCCGTGCCGCGGACTGGCGCCGCAGCGTGCGGCTCGCGGCCAGCGTCAGGAGGGTGGCGAACCAGGCCGCGGCGACGGGCACCAGAAAGCCGGCGGCCGCCCCGGCGTCGTCCACCCGTAGCCCCGCGACGGACGCGCCGAGCGACGCGCCGATGCCGATCGACGTGCCCACCCAGGTCAGGGCCTCGGTGAGCTGGTGCTTGCCGACCATGTCCTGCACCAGGCCGTTGCCGGTGATCACGGTGGGTGCGATGGCCAGACCGGCCACGAACATCGCGGCCGCCAGCGCCCAGAGCGTGTGCGCCAGCAGGAAGAGGGACACCCCCGGGCCGAGCGCTGCCATGCCGATCACGAACCGCCGGACCGCCGGGCTCGTGAAGTGCCGGGCCCCGTAGACGAGTCCCGCGACCATGGAGCCCAGCGCGAAGACCGCGAGCACGAGGCCGGAGGCACCCTTGCTGCCCTGCTCCTCCGCGAACGCGACCGTGACCACCTCCATGGAGCCGAAGATCATGCCCATGGCCACGAAGACGAGCACCAGCACGGGCATGCCGGGCACGAGGACCACCGGCCGGTGCCGCACCTCGGCGTCGGCGGCCACGACGGCCGGCTCCGTGGCCCGCTGCACCAGGAACAGCAGGCCGCCGACCAGCGCCGCGATCCCGGCGACCACCAGGGCGGACGGCGCGGCCACCGCCGTCGCGAGCGTCGTGGCCAGCACCGGGCCGACGATGTAGACCAGCTCGTCGACCGACGACTCCAGCGAGTATGCGGTGTGCAGCCGGCGCGGGTCGTCCAGCACCCCGTTCCAGCGGGCCCGGACCATGGAGCCGTACGAACCCTGGCTCCCGCCGGCGATCGCGGCGAGCGGCCACAACACCCATTCCGGGGCTCCGAGCACGGCGGCGGTGACGAGGCCGCCCAGCCCGGCGACGGACAGGAGCAGCGCGGGCAGGAGCACCTTTCGCTGACCGCGCCGGTCCACCCAGCGCGCGATCTGCGGGGCGAGGAACGCCTGAGCCAGGCCCAGCACCGCCGCGACGCGGCCCGCCATGGCGTAGCTGCCGTACAGGCCCTGGACCATGAGCACGGCGCCGATGCCGACCATCGACATCGGGAGCCGGGCCAGCGCGCCGGCCGCGGAGAACTTGAGCGCGCCCGGGGTGCGAAGCACCGCCGTGTAGGGGTTGGAGCGGGGTGAGGCGGCGGTCTGTGGCACGGATCGAGTCTCGCACCGACCACTGACACCGGCCCCGCGTTCCCCGGTGACCCGCCTCACGGCGCGACCGGCCGGACGGGGCTGGCAACCGGCGGGCACGTGCCGCACGATGGGCCCCATGACGGACGAACCCGAGGTGACAGTGGTCGACAACCCCGACGAGTCCCGGTTCGAGGTGCGCGTCGACGGCACCCTCGCCGGCTTCGCGGCCTACGAGACCGATCCGGGCGTCGTGTACTTCGTGCACACCGAGGTCTTCGACGAGTTCGCGGGCCAGGGTCTGGCGGGCCGGCTCGCCCAGGCGGCACTCGGCATGGTGCGCGAGGCGGGGAACAAGATCGTGCCGCTGTGCCCGTACATCCGGGCCTACGTGCGCAAACACTCGCCCGCGTACGACGACCTGCTGGGCGCGCCGGTCGCGGAGGCGTGAAAGTAAGTTTCACAATCTCGCTCACAGTGCAAACTTCACATCTGACGCGACATGTGCGAGAGTTTCCCCACGGCGTCGCCCGGTGGCATTGTTCGTCACTGCAGTGTGCCTGTCGATCGTGTGTACCGATCGACGCCGGCCAACCTAGCAAAACCACATCACCGAGCACCACGGCACCAACCCCCAGCAGCCAGCACCGGAGGTCAAGCACGTGAGGCACCCCGCCCGCCGTGAGGCGACCGATCTGCCAGCCTATGCGCGCACCGTGTCGCTCCAGCAGGAACGGCAGGCGGGGGTGATGTCGGGGATCGGCCGCCGTGAGTTCCTCACCATGGCGGCGACGGGAACGGCGGCCGCCGCGATCGGCGTCACGATCGCGGCCCTCGACCCGGCCACGGCGCTCGGCGCCCCGGCCATGACGGGCAACGCGACGCCGGAGCCGTCGTCGGCCCTCGGTCTCAAGCGCGAGCTGCGCGCCATGTGGATCGCCTCCGTGGCCAACATCGACTGGCCGTCGACGAGCGGCCTCGACGCGGACACCCAGAAGGCGGAGTTCCTGCACTGGCTCGACGTGGCCCAGGAGCACCGGCTCAACGCAGTGTTCGTGCAGGTGCGCCCCACGGCCGACGCGTTCTACGACAGCCCGTACGAGCCCTGGTCCAAGTACCTGACGGGCACGCAGGGGCAGGACCCGGGCTACGACCCGCTCGCGTTCATGGTCGAGGAGGCGCACCGGCGCAACATCGAGCTGCACGCCTGGTTCAACCCGTACCGCGTCTCGATCGAGGCCGACCTGTCGCAGCTCGTCCCCGAGCACCCGGCGCGGCAGCACGCCGACTGGGTGTGGGAGTACAACGGCCGCCTCTACTTCGACCCGGGCATCCCCGCGGCGCAGGAGCACATCCAGCAGTCGATCCTGCACGCGGTGGAGCACTACGACGTCGACGGCGTGCACTTCGACGACTACTTCTACCCGTACCCGGTGGACGGCCACGTGCTGCCCGACATCGGCACGTACGAGCTGTACGGCGCGGGTTTCGACACGATCGAGGACTGGCGGCGGAACAACGTCGACCACTTCGTCGAGACGATGAGCGTCCGCATCAAGGAGACCAAGCCCTGGGTCAAGTTCGGGATCAGCCCGTTCGGGATCTGGCGCAACTCCACGACCGACCCGCTGGGTTCGGACACCGGCGGGCAGGAGTCGTACGACGACCTCTACGCCGACACCCGCAAGTGGGTGCTCGAGGGCTGGCTCGACTACGTCAACCCGCAGGTCTACTGGCAGATCGGGCTGGCCGTAGCCGACTACGCGAAGCTCGTGCCGTGGTGGGCCGAGGTCGCCGCGCAGTCGGGCACGCAGCTCTACGTGGGCGAGGCCCTCTACAAGGTGACGAGCGGGGTCTTCACCGACCCCGACGAGCTCACCAACCACCTCGACCTCTGCCGGGAGGTCAGCCGCGACGTCGGGCCGATCCACGGCAACGTCTACTACTCGGCCGTGCACGTGCCGGCCGACCCGCAGGGCGCGATGACCAAGGTGGTCGCTGACCACTACCAGCACCCGGCGCTCGTGCCGGCGATGCCGCACCTGCCCGCGGACCCGGTGGTCACCCCGGTGCTCACCAAGGCCCGCCGGGTGCGCGACGGCGTCCGGATCCATCTGGCCGACATCGGCAACAAGGCTGCGCGCGCGACGTCGTTCGCCGTCTACCGCGTGAACGGCGCCGCCGACGCGGTGGACACGAACGACCCCGCGAACCTCGTGGGCACGTTCCGCGCGGCGAGCGGGCGCGTCCAGTCGTGGCTCGACACCTCGGCCGAGCGCGGCAGGACGTACACCTACGCCGTCACCGCGCTGGACCGGGTCTGGAACGAGACCGACCCGAGCCAGCCGCGCGTCGGCGAGTAGCCCTCAGCCCCGAGCGGCGGTCAGCGCTCGACCGGCAGGCCGGCGCCGGCCCAGGCGACGATGCCGCCGTCCAGGTTGGTCGCCTCGAACCCGACCGCCTCGTTGAGCCACTGCGTGGCGCGCGCGGACCGGCCGCCGGAGTGGCAGATGACCAGGATCGGCGCGTCGGCGTCGAGCTCGCCGTACCGCACGGGCAGGTCGCCCAGCGGGATGTGCACCGCGCCCGGGGCGTGCCCGGCGTCCCACTCGTCCTGCTCGCGCACGTCCAGCAGGACGGAGCCGGCGGGGACGGGGGCGGACGGGTCGAGCTCGCTGGGGTGGAGCGAGGGGATCTCGGGCTGCATCGGCGGGAACATGTCGCCAGCCTACGACGGCGGCGTGGCGGCGGGGCCGTCGTCTCCCGGGAGCGGACACAGGGCGGGCGTGGGGCCCAGGGGTGATCGCGGGCGTGGGCGACGACGGACCCGCCCGGACCTGGCAGTATCGGGCGTATGGATGCGCGTGCCGGAACTCCCGCCCAGCCCAGCGACCTGATCGACGTCGACCGGGTGGTCGGGGCCTACTACGACCTCTCCCCGGATCCGGGCGACCCTGGCCAGCAGGTCGCCTTCGGCACGTCCGGGCACCGCGGGTCGAGCCTCGACCATGCCTTCAACGAGGACCACATCGTGGCGATCACCGCGGCGATCGTGGAGTACCGGCGTGGTCAGGGCACGGACGGGCCCCTGTTCATCGGGCGGGACACGCACGCGCTGTCCTACCCGGCGTGGCGGACGGCGCTGGAGGTGCTCGCCGCGGCCGACGTCGACGTCATGGTCGACGCGCGCGACTCGTGGACCCCGACGCCTGCCGTCAGCCAGTCGATCCTGCTGCACAACCAGACGCGGTTCGCCGAGGGGACCCCGGGCCTGGCCGCTCCGGGTCTGGGCCTCGCGGACGGCATCGTGGTGACGCCGTCGCACAACCCGCCGCGCGACGGCGGCTTCAAGTACAACCCGCCGCACGGCGGACCCGCCGACTCCGACGCGACCGGGTGGATCGCGGACCGGGCGAACGAGATCCTCCGCACCGGCGTCGGGCAGGTGAAGCGGGTGCAGCTCGACCAGGCGCTCGCCGCCGAGACCACGCACCGGCACGACTTCCTGTCGACGTACGTGGACGACCTCGCCAACGTGCTCGACCTGGAGGCCATCCGCACCTCCGGGGTGCGGATCGGCGCCGACCCGCTGGGCGGGGCGTCGGTCGAGTACTGGGGCGCGATCGCCGAGCGGTACGACCTCGATCTCACCGTCGTCAACCCGCAGGTCGACCCGCGCTGGTCGTTCATGACGCTGGACTGGGACGGCAAGATCCGCATGGACTGCAGCTCCCCGTACGCGATGGCGTCGCTGGTGCAGCGGATGACCGGCGGCGACGGTCCGGCGCCCTTCGACGTCGCGACCGGCAACGACGCGGACTCCGACCGGCACGGCATCGTCACGGCCGACGGCCTCATGAACCCCAACCACTTCCTCGCCGTGGCGATCGAGTACCTGTACGGCGGGGCGCGGCCCGGCTGGCCCGCCGACGCGGCGATCGGCAAGACGCTCGTGTCGTCGGCGCTCATCGACCGGGTGGCGGAGGGGCTGGACCGCCGCCTCGTCGAGGTGCCGGTCGGCTTCAAGTGGTTCGTCCCGGGTCTGCTCTCGGGCGAGGTCGGCTTCGGCGGGGAGGAGTCGGCGGGCGCGTCGTTCCTGCGCAAGGACGGCCGCGTCTGGTCCACCGACAAGGACGGCCTGCTGCTCGCGCTGCTCGCCTCGGAGATCCTGGCGACCACCGGCAGGTCTCCCTCCGAGCACCACGCCGACCTGGTCGAGCGGTACGGCCAGAGCTGGTACGCGCGCGTCGACGCCGCCGCCACGCGGGAGCAGAAGGCCCGGCTCGGCGCGCTGTCGCCGTCGGACGTCTCGTCCACCACGCTCGCGAGGCAGGCCATCACGGCCAAGCTCACCGAGGCGCCCGGCAACGGCGCCAAGGTGGGCGGGCTCAAGGTCACGACGCGGGACGCGTGGTTCGCCGCGCGGCCCAGCGGCACCGAGGACGTGTACAAGATCTACGCGGAGTCGTTCGTGTCCGCGGACCACCTCACCGAGGTGCAGGACGCCGCCCGGACGCTGGTCGACGAGGCGCTGGCCTGACCTGCTCCGACGTGTCAGACGTACAGGTCATCCCGGTGACCTGTACGTCTGACAGGTCCCCAGCTCGGCGACTGCGACGGACAGGGCGATCGCGTCGGGTATCTGCGGTACGCGGCGGCGTCGCCGGCCGACGTCGGCGCGCGGGTCTACGTCGACGACGCGACGTCGCTCGACGCGCTGCTCTGGGTCAAGCTCCCCGGCGAGTCGGACGGCGCGCGCAACGGCGGCCCGGCGGCCGGCACGTGGTGGCCGGAGTTCGCGCTGGAGCTGGCGGCCAACGCGAGCTGGTGACGGCCGCACGGCCGGCTCGCCTGCAGCGGGTCAGTCGGCGGCCGTGACCAGGAGGTTGACGAGCTGGCTCAGGGCGGCGGTGCCGGGTGCGGCATCGCCGCCCTCCTGCGTGGGGTCGGCGACGACGGCGGCCCGCGCGGACGACTCGTACACGCTGAGCAGCAGGTCCACCGCCGTGCGCCGGTCCACCGTGAACCGCAGGCCGAACTCCTGGAGGATCCGCTCGATCGCGGCGCCCAGCTCGGTGCGGAGGGTCTGCTCCTGCGCGAGGAACGGCTGCCCGACGGTGGGGTCGCGCATGGCGAGGAGCTCCAGCTCGGCACGCATCAGCGCCCCCTGCCGGGCGTCCCCGGCATCCGGGACGAGCACCGAGAGAATCCTGCCGATGGCGTCGGGGTTCACGGCGCCGCAGTGGACGACGTCCGGCTCCATGTTCCTGGTGACGGACTCCAGCGCGACGAGCTCCCGGCGCATCGCCCGTTCGGCGAGCGCGAGGAACAGCTCCTCCTTGCTGGAGAAGTTCGAGTAGAAGGCACCACGGCTGAAACCCGCCGCCTCGCAGACGGCCTCGATCGACGCGCCGCGGATGCCGTGCTGGGCGAAGACCGCGAAGGCGGCGTCGAGCAGGCGTTCGCGGGTTCGTTCACGTCGCGGGGTCAGGGCCGTGGCGAACGCACGCTCGACGGACGACCCTGAGCCGACGTCGCTGGCGGGCTCGGTGGTCACAGCAGCTCCTCGGGGTATCGAGCGGCCAGTCTATCAATACATCCGTGTATCCGATGCACTCCTGTATCGGATACAGTGGTGCATCGAACGTCCCCACATCGGCCCCCGCCTCGTCCAGGAGTGTGCGTGTCCTCCGTTCTCTACTCGCTCGGCCGCTGGGCCGTCCGCGCCCGTCGGCTCGTCGTGGCCGGCTGGGTCGTGGCACTCGTCCTCGTGGGCGGTGCGGCCGGCCTGCTGCAACAGGGCCTCGACAACCAGGTGTCCATCCCCGGCACCGAGTCGCAGGAGGCGCTCGATCGCCTCGCTGCAACCTTTCCGCAGGTCAGCGGCGCTTCCGCACAGGTGATCGTGGTCGCGCCCGAGGGCGAGACCATCAACGACGACGCGATGCGCACGGCCATCGAGGACGGCGTCGCGGACCTCGAGGACGTCTCGCAGGTCGAGGTGGTCACGTCGCCGTACGACGACCTGATGCCTGCCTCGGTCTCCGACGACGAGCGCGCCACCCTCCTGACGATCCAGCTCGACGGCGACCAGGGTTCGATCACCGACGAGACCAAGGACGCGCTGGGCGTCGAGGCCGACGCGCTGGCGCAGGCCCTGCCCGCCGGCGCCGAGGCGCACCTCGGCGGCCAGCTCTTCTCGTCCAAGTTCCCCGAGATGACGCTCACCGAGGGCATCGGCCTGCTGGTCGCGCTCGTGGTGCTCGTGCTGACCCTCGGCTCGCTCGTGGCCGCGGGGCTCCCGCTGCTCAACGCGCTGCTCGGCGTCGGCGCCTCGATGGGCCTGCTGTTCGCCGCGACCGTGCTCGGCCCGATCAACTCGACCACCCCGATGCTGGCGGTGATGCTGGGCCTGGCGGTCGGCATCGACTACGCCCTGTTCATCGTCTCGCGGCACCGGGAGCAGCTCGGCAAGGGCCTCGAGGTGCACGAGTCGATCGCGCGGGCGACCGCCACGGCCGGCTCCGCCGTCGTGTTCGCGGGCCTCACCGTGATGATCGCGCTGGTCGGCCTGGGCGTCGCGGGCATCCCGTTCCTCACCATCATGGGTATCGCCGCGGCGGTCACCGTGGGTGTCACCGTGCTGGTGTCGCTCACCCTGCTGCCCGCGCTGCTCGGCTTCGCCGGGGAGCGGCTGCGGCCCCGGCCGTCGCGCAAGGAGCGGCGTGCGGCGGCCCGGGCGGCCGCGGCGGCCGCGGCGGCGGACGACGACCCCGAGGCGACCCGGTCCCGCGGCGCCGTCGTGACGCTGCCCGAGCAGAAGCCGAACCGGTTCTTCACCGGCTGGGTGCGCGCGGTGACCAAGATCCCGGCGCTCACCGTGGTGCTGGTGATCGCCGCGATGGGCGCGCTGAGCTACCCCGCGCTGGACCTGCGCCTCGCGCTCCCGGACGCGGGCGTGATGGCCAAGGAGGACCCGGCGCGCGTCACGTACGACCTGGTCTCCGAGCACTTCGGCGACGGGTTCAACGGTCCGCTGATCGTGACCGGGTCGATCGTGACCAGCACCGACCCGGTGGCTCTCATGGACCAGATCGGCGACGAGATCGCGGACCTGCCAGGCGTGGCCGACGTGCCGCTCTCGACGCCCAACGAAACCGCGGACACCGGCATCATCCAGGTGGTCCCCGAGGGCGGCCCGACGTCCGCCCAGACCGAGGACCTGGTGCGCGAGATCCGCTCGCTGCACGACCACTTCCTCGACGAGTACGGCGTGGACCTGTCGGTCACCGGCTTCACCGCGGTCGGCATCGACGTGTCGGACAAGCTCGGCGACGCGCTGCTGCCCTTCGCCCTCGTCGTCGTGGGGCTGTCGCTGATCCTGCTGACGATGGTCTTCCGGTCGATCGCCGTGCCGATCAAGGCGACCATCGGCTACCTCTTCTCGGTGGGCGCGGCGTTCGGCGTGGTCTCGCTCGTCTTCGAGCACGGTGTCCTCGCCGAGGCGCTCAACGTGACACGGACAGGACCGGTCATCAGCTTCATGCCGATCGTGCTCATGGGCATCCTGTTCGGCCTCGCCATGGACTACGAGGTGTTCCTCGTGTCCCGCATGCGCGAGGACTACGTGCACGGCGGCAGCGCCAAGCACGCGATCACCACCGGGTTCCAGGGTTCCGCCAAGGTGGTCACCGCAGCGGCGATCATCATGATCGCGGTCTTCGTGGCCTTCGTGCCGCACGGCGACATGAACCTCAAGCCGATCGCGCTGGGCCTCGCCGTGGGCGTGGCCGTGGACGCGTTCGTGGTGCGCATGGTCTTCGTCCCTGCGGTGCTCGCGCTGCTGGGCGAGAAGGCCTGGTACATGCCGAAGTGGCTCGACAAGGTGCTGCCCTCGTTCGACGTCGAGGGCGAGGGACTGACCCGCGAGCTGTCGCTGGCGGACTGGCCCGAGCCGGGGGCGACCGACGCGGTCGCGGCCGGCGACCTGGAGGTGCACGGCCCGGCCGGCGCGATCGTCGGCCCGGTGAGCGTCCGGGTGCCCGACGGCGGCACGTTGCTCGTCCACGGTGACGCGACGGCGCCGGTCAGCGCCTTCCTCCTGGCCGTGGCCGGGCGGATCAAGGTGTCGGGCGGGGTGGCGAAGACCGTGGGTCTGGTGCTGCCCGAGCGGGCCTCGTCCGTGCGGCACCGCGTCGCGGTGGTCGACGCGGCCGCCGAGGGCGGGACTCCCGCCGCGGCGGTCCGGCGGGCGCTGGGCGACAAGCCGAAGGTGCTCGTCGTGGACGCCACCGAGACGGTGGGCGACCTGGCGGCGCGCGCGGAGCTGGCCCAGGCCGTCGCCGCCGCCCAGAAGGTGGGCATCGCGGTGCTGCTCGGCTCGACCGGCTTCGCCGCGACCGACCTCGCACCGACCGGCGCGCAGGTGCTCGACGTGACCCCGGGCGACAGAACGACGGCAGGCGCCCACCTTGACCAGAACACAGACGTGACCGAGCAGGAGGTGCGGGCATGACGACCGCAACGAGGTGGCTCCGGCCCGAGCCCTTCCGCAACCCGTGGCGCGCCGTGGCAGTGGCGCTCCTTCCCCTGATGATCCTGGGCCTGCTCATCTCGGCCCTGTGGAACCCGCAGGACCGGCTCGACACCGTCAAGGCCGCGATCGTGAACCTCGACGAGCCGGTGGAGATCGACGGCCAGACCGTGCCGCTCGGCCGTCAGCTCGCCGCCGGCCTGGTGAGCGGCGGCGAGACCGCCGACGCCGAGACGGGCGAGGCCGCGGCGATCCCGGCGTCGGACGCGAGCTACGACTGGGAGATCTCCGACGCGGCGACGGCGGCCGACGGCCTTGCCGACGGCACCTACGCGGCGGTCATCACCATCCCCGAGGGCTTCTCCGCGGCGGCGACGTCGTTCAGCAGTGACGACCCGGAGGAGGCGGAGCAGGCGACCATCGACGTCGCCACCGCCCCGGACGGCCGTGTGCTCGACGACGCCCTCGCGCAGGTGGTCGCGCAGACCGCCACCAGCGTGCTCGGCAGCACCCTCACCGAGACGTACGTGGACAACGTGCTCGTCGGCTTCTCCACGCTCTCGGAGGAGCTGGGCAAGGCGGCCGACGGCGCCGGCCAGCTCGCCGACGGAGCGACCGAGGCGGGCAAGGGCGCGCAGCAGCTCGCGGACGGCGCGGGCGAGCTCGCCGACGGCGCGACCGAGGCCGGTGAGGGTGCGCAGCAGCTCGCGGACGGCGCACACCAGACCGCGGCCGGCGTGGCTGGCGTCGGCAACGGCGTCTCCAGCCTCGCCGGCGGTGCAGGGCAGTGGGCCTCGGGCGCCGAGCAGTGGGCGGCGGGCGCTGACCAGGCCGCAGCAGGTGTGGACCAGCTCGCCGCCGGTGCGGGCCAGTCCGCCGTGGGTGCGGGAGAACTGGCCGACAACGCGGACCTTCTCGCCCAGGGCTCAGAAGGTGTCGCTACGGGTGCGCGGAGGCTCTCCGATGGGCTCGCGCAGACCAGCGCGGGCATCGCCAACCCGCCGAACTCCGAAAAGAGCCTGCCCGAGGGGGCAACCGAACTTGCCACCGGTTCCGAGGCCGTGTCTGAAGGTATGGTCGATCTGGTCGCCGGTATTGAACAAGCCTGTGACGACCCTCTTGTGGCTCCGGCTTATGAGCAGTTCTGCGCCGAGCTTCCGCAGCTCAAGGCGCTGAGTGCCGTGTCCGAGCAGGTCGCTGGTGGTATGGCTGGTCTTGCCGGGCAGCCGGGACCTACCCCGACTGGCCTCTACGGGCTGCAGGCGGGTATCGATGACCTCGCTGGAGGTGCCAGCGCGCTGGCTGGCGGTGCGGAGAAGACCTCTGGCGGCATCACTCAGCTCGCCGGCGGTGCGCACCAGCTGGCCGGCGGCCTGGACGAGCTGGCGACCGGTGCCGACCAGGCGGCCGGCGGCGTGAGCGCGCTGTCCTCCGGAGCACGTGAGCTCTCCACCGGTGCCGGCGGCATCTCGTCCGGTGCGTCGCAGCTCGCGACCGGTGCCGGCCAGCTGGCGGCGGGTTCCAGCCAGCTCGCCACGGGTGTGGATGGCCTGGCCGGCGGCGTCACCGAGCTGGGCACCGGCACCTCCCAGCTCGCGACCGGCGTCGACGGTCTGGCCGACGGCGTCGGCGAGCTGGCCGGCGGCGCGTCGGACCTCTCTGACGGCCTGGGTCAGGCGACCGAGGAGATCCCGTCGTACACGGAGCAGGAGCGCAAGTCCCTGGCCTCCGTCGTGGCCGACCCGGTCGCGACCGACGGCGAGGTCACGGACCTCAACACCGGCGCGACCGGGCCGATGTTCGCGGTGCTGGCGCTCTGGCTCGGCGCGCTCGCGCTGATGATCGTCTTCCCGCCGGTGCCGCTGCACGCCCGCGGCTCCACGCGCGGCGCGCTCCGGCTCACGCTCGGGACGTTCGCGATCCCGGCCGCGATCGGTCTGTTCACCGGCATCGCGACGGGTGCGATCCTGGCCGGCATCGAGGGCCTCGACGTCGGCGGCTGGCTCGCGGCGATGGGCTTCGGCGCGCTCGTGTCGGTCGCGTTCGTCGCGGTCAACCAGGCGTTCGCCGCGTCGCTCGGTCACATCGGCCGGGGCGTGAGCCTCCTGATCGCGGTGCTCGTCATCGCGACAGGTGTGGTCTCGACGGTGCCGGGCGTGCTCGAGGGTCTGGCCGGGTTCCTCCCGGTGGGCCCGGCCCAGGTGGGCCTCGTGCGGCTCGTCGAGCCCGGCACGGGCGGCATCGGCATGGCGATCGCCGCGATGGTCCTCTGGGCCGCCGCGGGTCTGGTCGTGACCACGCTCATGGTGGCGCGCGAGCGCACCGTCCGGGTCGCGGAGCTCCTCCGCACGGCCTGACCGTCTACCGCTGAGTGCGGGATATTCGCCCTTCCGGAAGGCTGGAAAGGGCGAATATCCCGCACTCAGTCGTTGACGCGGCGGAGGCGGCCCGCCGTGTCCGGCCAGGGCACGTGCACCGCCTCCAGCGGGACCAGGGCCTTCGCCAGGAAGGCGTCCCGCAGCACGATGCCAGCGGGGGAGAGCTCGCTGATCGCGAGCTCGGCTCCCGCGCCGTCGAGCAGCCAGTGCTCCGCGAGCTCGCGGAGGCCGCGATCGAGCACCAGCTCCTCGGCCGCGTGGTAGTCGCACACGTCACCCACGGCGTGGCCGAGGCGGTTGCGGGGGATCACGTCGGCATAGTCCTCGGTCACCGGTTCGAGGTAACCGACGGTCTCGCCGTCCTCCCGCGTGACCGCGAGCCAGGTGTCGACAGGGGCAGTCTCCGGCATCGTCATGGCTCGACCCTAGGGTCGCCCGCCGCGCCCGCGCCCGCTGTTTTCGGGCACGGGCACGGGCGCATTGCACGGGCGCGCGGCACGCTCAGCCCAGGTCGGACTTCCGGATCAGCCCGTGCACGCCCACCGTCCGGTCGACGACCTGCGAGACGGCGAAGTCGGCCGCCGCAGAGAGATAGGCGTAGGCGACCGCTCGGTCCAGGCCGTGGTCGCGCTGCAAGAAGTCCAGCGCGTTGACGACGGCCCGGCGCATCGCGACGTCGAGGTCGCTGAGCTGGCCACCCGCCGAACCGTCCGGGTCGGACAGCCCGATCGGGATCCAGGCGTCCGCGGTCTCGGCAAAGGGGTACGAGTAGGCGACCGATGGCGCGTCCCCGGAGCCGGGCTTGCAGACGGTGAGCCGGAACGTCCCGCGCAGCGAACCCTCCATGGCGGTCAGCGCCACCTCGCCGTCGCCCATCGCCATGTGCGGGTCGCCGACGTAGAAGAGCGCGCCCTCGGCACTGACCGGCAGGTAGAAGGTGGAGCCGGCGCCGAGGTGGCTGATGTCGATGTTGCCGCCGCCCAGCGTCGGCGGGATCGAGTTGGCCTCGGGCGCGGTCAGGCTGGTCGTCTCGGCGTAGGCGACGCCCATCATCCCGAAGAAGGTCCGGAGCGGGAACCGCACCCGTCCCCGGCCGGAGCCCATGGTCGCGTGGTCACCGTCCACCTCGGCGAACACGGACACGTTGCCGTACTCGGTCGGGACGCCGGAGCCGCGGCCGTCGGTCGCGACGGGCGGCATCACCTCGTCGAGCGTGATCCCGGCGGGCGCTCCCGCGGCCGTCACGGCCAGCGAGCCCTTGCCGTGGCGCGACGAGACCACGCCGTACGGCACGCGGGGCGTGGCCTCGAGCGTCTCGATCTTCAGCACGTCGCCCGGCTCGGCCCCCTCCACGAACACGGGCCCGGTCACGACGTGCGGCCCGTCGACGTCGAAGTTCCGCGCCGTCCGGGTGTACCCGGCGGCGATCGCGGCGGCGATCGCGGCGGCGTCGTCGAGCACCTCGCGGCGTCGCACACCGTGCTCGGCGAAGTACGCGACCGGGTCCCGGCCCTGGTCCTCGAGGATGCCCTCGTGGGAGACGGAGTCGATGGTGATGGTCCGTCCCGAGCGCACGCGTGCCACGACGTCGGCGTGCACCGACGGGACGTAGCCCCACAGGACGTCGTCGGTGTCCGAGCTCAGGTAGACGTCGCCCCGGATGCGGCCCCGGCCGGGCTGCAGGATCCCGGAGAACTTCCCGGAGCCGCGCCCGCCCGCGCCCCGCGCGGCGGACGCGCCCGTCGATGCCGACGACGTCGCGGCCGACGCCGGCACCGCCGACCCGGCCGCCAGTGCCGAGCCCGCCCCCACACCGAGCGCGGCCTGCAGGAACCGGCGCCTGCCCAGTGCCGCGACCAGGGTCTGAGCTGCCGTTCGTCCGTCTTGCTGTCCGCGAGGTGTCACGGGTCCACGCTCCTTCGGTCGAGCGCGCGGTCGGGCACCGCGCGCTCCTGACGCTAGGAAGCGGAGATTTCGCCCCGATGTGCAGGCCGTTACGACGGCGACCATGCATCTGCTGCCACGTGGCCCCCGGAACTGGCAGCAGATGCATGGCCGATGCCGGGTCGCGGCCGGGCGCGTCGACACGCCCGCCCGCCGGCGGCCGTCAGTCGAAGTAGCGCACCACGTCCACCGCGCCGCCCTGCGCGGCGAACTCCTCGTGGACGGCGGCGCGCAGCCCCGCGTCGTACAGGTAGTCCAGGGCGGTCGCCGCGAGCCCGGCGGCGCTGTCGACGGCGGCCGAGACCGCCGCCGGGGTCGCCGCGGCGGCCGCGAACTCCGCCGTGTGCAGCGCGACGTCGGGGGCGGAGACCTGCACCAGCGGGTGGATGCCCGGGATCCGGAACGAGACGTTGCCGAAGTCGGTCGACGCCGCGAGCGTCTCCGAGAGCACGCCCGCGGGCACCGGGTCGCGGCCGCGCCGGCGCTGCGCCGCGACCCAGCGCTCGGTCAGCGTGCCGTTGGTCCGCACGGGAAGGCTCGGGTGTGCGCCGTCGTCCCAGGTGATCTCCACCTCGGTGCCGGTCATCAGGGCCGCACCACGGGCGATGTCGTCGAGGCGGCGCGAGAGGTCGCGCAGGGTGTCGGGGTACTTGGACCGCGCGTACAGGTGGACCACCGCGCGCTCCGTGATGATGCTGGGCCGCGTGCCGCCCTCGGCGATCGTGGCGTGGACGCGATCGACGGGCGGCATCTGCTGCCGCAGCAGGCCGATGCCCTGGTAGGCGAGGCTTGCCGCGTCCAGCGCGTTGCGGCCCATGTACGGCTGGGCCGAGGCGTGCGCCGGCCGCCCCGTGAAGGTCCAGGTCAGCAGGCGGCGGCCGAGCCAGACCTGGTCGGCGACGTCGAGCCCGTACGGGTGCACCATGATCGCGGCGTCGATGCCCTCCAGCGCCCCGTTGCGGGCCAGGACCTCCTTGCCGGAGTGCCCCTCCTCCGCGGGCGTGCCGAGCAGGACGACGCGGCCTGCCGGGACCGCGCCGGACGCGGAGCCGGCCGGACCACCCGACGTCAGGACCTCGTGCAGCGCGAGGAACGCACCCACGCCGGACGCCGCGATGACGTTGTGGCCGCAGGCGTGCCCGATGCCGGGCAGCGCGTCGTACTCGGCGCAGATGGCGATGGTCGGCCCGGCCGGGTCGCCGACCTCGGCCCGGAACGCCGTCGGCACCCCGTGGGCACCCAGCTCCGCCTCGACGCCGTGCCGGGCGAGCACCTCCACCAGCGTCGCGGCGCTGCGGTGCTCCTCGAAGGCGGGCTCGGGGTGCTCGTGCAGCCGCCGGACGATCTCCGCGAGCTCGGGTTCGAGCCGGTCCGCGGCCCGCTCGACGGCGGCGACCAAGTGGGCGGGCGCACCGCCGTCGGGCCGGGCCGTGCCCTCGCCGGCCGCCCCGCCGGAGGAGGCCCTCGCTGAGGCCGCGCCGGCCAGGACGGCCCGCCGCCCGGCGGTCTCGGCGACCAGGTGGTCGAGGTAGGCGGTGCTCGGCGGGGTGGGGCGGCTCATGCGGTCCATCGTATGGAAAGCGTTACAGGACCGGAGAAATCACCCTTTGCTCCCCGCGCTGCACCCCGCCTCAGTCCAGGTAGTCCTTGACGAGCTGCTCGGCCAGGCCGGTGTACGTGGCGGGCGTCAGCTCCGCGAGGCGAGCCGCGACGTCGTCGGGGAGGCCGAGGCCCGCGACGAACTCGCGCATGCGCGCGCCGTCCACCCGCTGGCCGCGCGTGAGGTCCTTGAGGCGCTCGTACGGGTTCTCCATGCCGGGCACACCTGCGACGGACGCCGCGCGCATCGCGGACTGGACGGGCTCGCCCAGCACCTCCCAGTTGGCGTCGAGGTCCTCGCGCAGCAGGGTCTCGTTCACGGCGAGCCGGTCCAGGCCGCGCGCCACGTTGTCGATCGCGAGCAGGCTGTGCCCGAACGCGGGGCCGATGTTCCGCTGCGTCGTGGAGTCGGTGAGGTCGCGCTGCAGGCGGCTGGTGACGAGCGTCGCCGACAGGGTGTCCAGGAGCGAGCACGAGATCTCGAGGTTGGCCTCGGCATTCTCGAACCGGATGGGGTTCACCTTGTGCGGCATCGTGGACGAGCCCGTGGCGCCCGCCACCGGGATCTGCGTGAAGAACCCGAGCGAGATGTAGGTCCACACGTCCGTCGCGAGGTTGTGCAGGATCCGGTTGAAGCGGGCGACGTCGGAGTAGACCTCGGCCTGCCAGTCGTGCGACTCGATCTGCGTGGTCAGCGGGTTCCAGTCCAGCCCGAGACCCTCGACGAACGCCTTCGACACCGCCGGCCAGTCGGCCGAGGGGACAGCGACCGTGTGCGCGCCGTAGGTGCCGGTGGCGCCGTTCAGCTTGCCCAGGAACTCGGCGCCCTCGACGCGCAGGAGCTGACGCCGCAGGCGGTGCGCCAGCACCGCGAGCTCCTTGCCCAGGGTCGACGGCGTGGCGGGCTGGCCGTGCGTGCGGCTGAGCAGGGGGGCGGCGGCGTGCTCGCGTGCCATGCCCGCGAGCTGGTCGACGACGGCGGTCGCGGCCGGCAGCCAGACCTCCCGCACCGCACCGCGCACCATCAGGGCGTAGGACAGGTTGTTGATGTCCTCGCTGGTGCAGGCGAAGTGCACCAGCTCGCTGGCCGCGGGCAGGCTCGTCTCGCCCAGCGCCTCGGGTGCCGCGGCGATCCGCCGCTTGATGAAGTACTCGACGGCCTTGACGTCGTGCACGGTCTCGCGCTCGATCTCGGCCAGCTCGGCGATCTCGTCCGCGCCGAACGTCGCGGGGATCGCGCGCAGGTAGTCGATCTCCTGCTGCGAGAGCGCGGGCGCACCGGGCACCACCGGGGCGTCGACACCAGGCGCGCCGTTGCACAGCGTGATGAGCCACTCCACCTCGACGTGGATGCGCTCGCGGTTCAGCGCGGCCTCGCTCAGGTGGTCCACGAGCGGGGCCACCGCCTTGCGGTACCGGCCGTCCAGCGGGCCGAGCGCGATGGCCGGGCTCACCTCCGCGAGCGCGACGCGGGTGACCGAGCCGGCGGAGTCGGCAGGGCTGGCAGCAGGGGCGGTGGTCTCAGGCACGTGCTCCATTCTCCCACGGGCCCGTCTTCCCGCGGCCTCGTCGTCCACAGCACCGGTCCGCTGCTGGCGCGCAGCTCCGGTGCGAGGCAGCGTGACCGCCCTTCCCGACGGCGTTCCGCGGGTGCGAGCCCGACCACAGGCGACAGTTCCGCCCGTCCGTGCACAGGTGCTCCGCTCCACCCGACGTGCCCTGCGGAGCCGGTCTAGCGTCACAGGGAGACGTGACCGGCCGACCCAGGGGAGTGCGAGCGCCGATGAACAGAGCCCGTCCATGAACGGCAGCGACCCGTCGTGCGCGTCGAGCACGGCGCCGGTGGCGGAAGACGTGCTGCTGGCGCTCGCGCGGGCCGTTGACCTCGTGGACGGGGCGGCCGCCGGGGTACGGGCGGCCGGTGACGTCGAGTGGAGGGCGCGTGCGGCCGAGCTGTACCGGGCGGCGGTCGCCGACGCGGCGCGCGCCCTGGCCCGGGACCGCGTGCTGCTGGACGGTGCGGTGCGGCTGGCGTACGGCGGGTGGGCGCGATGAGTGGCGACCCGCGGCCGCCCCGGGGCGGCGATCCGCTCCTGCCGGGAGACACCGTCACGGTGTACGGCGGCGGGGGTTCGTCGGCCGTCGAGACGGCGTCCGTCCGACGTGCCGCGGCCCTGCTGGCCCGTGCCGCGGACGACCTGCGTGCGGCCGCCCGGTGCTGCCTGGGCGTGAGCCGTGACCTGGTGCCGGGGCCGGTCCTGGGCGGGGCCGGGCGGACGGGCGAGGCGTTGCCCGGCGCGGCCGGCGCGGCCTGGCCGGGCGCGACCGGGTGCGCGCCCGGCGCCCCCGCGCCGGCGGTACTGGCCCTGGACGAGGCGGTGCGGGATGCGGCACGCTCCCTGGCGGAGCGGGCCGACCGGTGCGACCTCCTGGGCTGGCGGCTGCTGCGTGCGGCGGGCCTGTACGAGGAGGCGGAGTCGACCGCGCACCGCCTGGTCGGTGCGCTCGTCACGGCGGGCGCGTTCGGTACCGGGGTGGCGTTCGGCAGCCTGGGCTGGGCGGCCCTCGTGGGGGTCGGCGCCGCGGGCGGGGCGGAGGTCGCGGTGCGCATCGCCGGCGGTGCGGTCACCCGAGGCCTCTCCACCTCGGTCACGGGGTGGGCCGGGGCGGGTGCGACCCGTGGTGTGGCGCCCTGGTCGGACGAGGTGTTCGCGGGTCTGGGCAGCGGCGTCGCGCTCACCAGGCCAGGGCTCGTCCGGGACCGTCCGGGCGTCGCCGGAGGGGCCGGTGTGCTCGCGCACGTGGCGCGCGAGGTGCCGGTGCTCGGCAACGACGGTGAGGGGCTCCGGCTCACGCGGCTCGGGCCCCAGGACTTCGCGCACGGCGCCGTCCCGGCGTGGTCGACGAGCGGGGCGCGGTCGGTGCAGGAGGCGCTGGCCAGGATCGACGACCTCCACCCGGGCCCCGGCGGCGCGCCCACGGCCACGATCGCGGTCCAGCGCGTGACGGCGGCGGACGGCGCGGTGTCGTGGACGGTGCTGGTACCGGGCACCCAGTCCGCGCTGCCTGCCGACCACCCCTGGGACGGTCGGACCGACCTCGAGCTGGTCGCGGGCGAGCTCGACGGCGCCACGGCCGCGATCGAGGGCGCGCTGGCGGACTCCGGCGTCGGGCCCGACGAGCCCGTCACCCTCGTGGGCCACAGCCTCGGCGGGATCGCGGCCACCGCGCTGGTGTCGCGGGCGGGGTTCGCCGAGCGCTACCGGGTGGGCGGGCTCGTCACCGCCGGCGCGCCGACGGGCCTACTGACCACCCCGCCCGGCGTCCCCGTGCTGCACCTGGAGACCCCGGAGGAGCTGGTCTCGCACACCGACGGCCGGTCCGCCGTGGAGAACCCCCGCACGCGCGACCGCCTCACCGTGGTCCGGTCGCTGCGGGACTCGGTTGCCGCGGCCGACCGGGCGGCGTCGGGCAGCCTGCCGCAGGCACATGCTGTCTCAACGCACGTCCGGACCCTGGACCTCGCCGTCGCGTCGGGCGATCCCCGGGTGACGGCGACGGTCGACCAGATCGGCGCGCGGCTGGTCGGGCCGGCCGCGAGCACCGTGTTCTACCGCGCGGAACGGACCGGGTCGTGACCCGGGACGGATCAGTCCGAGATCCGCTTGGGCAGCAACGCCAGCAGGATGGTCTGCACCACCGAGATCACGATGGCCGCCAGCACGTACCACCAGAAGCCGCCGTTCACCTCGAGGCCCCAGTTGGGGGTGTCCGAGAACCAGGTCTGGTTCGTGATGAGCGTGGTGATCCACAGCATCAGCGCGTTGATCAGCACCGACACCAGGCCGAGGGTCAGGATGTAGAGCGGGAGCGAGATGAGCTGGACGATCGGCTTCACGATCATGTGGACCAGGCCGTAGACGATGGCGACCACGATCACGGCGAGGGTCGTGCCGAGTGTGGTCCCGTTGCTCACGACGTCCATGTGAGAGCCGAGGATCAGGGCCGACAGCCCGATCGCGAGTGCGGTGATGAGGATGCTGGCCACGAGCTTCATCCGGTCATCGTGGCATGCTGACCCCCGTGGAAGAAGCATTCGTACCGCTCCGCGCGGCCGTGTCGGCCCTCCCCGCCTACGTTCCCGGCGCCCGGGTCGCCGCCGGCGCCCAGGCCTGGAAGCTCTCGTCCAACGAGAACCCGTATCCGCCGCTGCCGTCCGTGCTGGACGCCATCGCGCGCGGCGCGGCCGAGGTGAACCGTTACCCGGACATGTACGCCGGCGAGCTCGTCGAGGCGCTCGCGGCCCACACCGGTGTGGCGCCCGAGAACGTGGTGGTCGGCAACGGCTCGGTCGCCGTGCTCGCGCACGTGCTACAGGCCGTCGTCGAGCACGGGGACGAGGTCGTGTTCCCGTGGCGGTCCTTCGAGGCGTACCCGATCGCGGTCGCCGTGGCAGGCGGCAGGGCGGTCACCGTCCCCGTGCAGGAGGACACCGGCCGGCTCGACCTGCCCGCGATGGCGGCCGCCGTCACGCCCGCCACCCGCGTGGTGCTCGTCTGCACGCCGAACAACCCGACCGGCCCCGCGGTGCACGCCGACGAGCTCGAGACCTTCCTCGCGGCCGTGCCCCGGGACGTGCTCGTCGTCGTGGACGAGGCCTACCTGGAGTTCGTCCGTGACCCCCAGGTGGCCGACGGCGTCGACCTGCTGCGCCGCCACTCGAACGTGGTGCTGCTGCGCACCCTGTCCAAGGCCTACGGGCTGGCGGGTCTCCGCGTGGGCTACGCCGTCGCCGAGCCCCGGCTCGCCGCGGGCATCCGCGCGGTGTCCACGCCGTTCGGCGTCTCGCACCTGGCCCAGGTCGCCGCGCTGGCCTCGCTCGCGCCCGCCGCGCAGAGCGAGCTGATGGAGCGGGTCGACGCGCTGGTCACCGAGCGCACGCGGGTCACCGGCACCCTGCGGGAGCAGGGCTGGGACCTCCCGGACACGCAGGCGAACTTCGTCTGGTTCGGGCTCGGCGAGGCGACGGTGCAGCGCGCCGCGGAGGCGAAGGAAGCGGGCGTCCTGGTGCGCCCGTTCGCGGGCGACGGGCTCCGCGTGAGCATCGGCGAGACCGAGGCGAACGACGCGTTCCTCGAGATCGCGGCGACCTGGCGCTGACAGACGACCCTGACAGACGACCCTGACGGACGACCCTGACGGACGACGCTGCCGGACGACCCTGACAGACGACCCTGACGGACGACCCTGACAGACGACCCTGACAGACGACGCTGCCGGACGAACTGAGCCGGCTCAGCCGATCAGCGCGTCCGCCAGCACACCGTCCCGGGCGGTCCAGGCGGGCGCGGCGCCCACCAGGGAGTCGAGGCGCTCCAGCCGGCGGGCCGAGTCGGCGTCGGCGGGGGTGAGCACGACCATGCGCTCGCCCCGGTCGCGGTCGAGCCACAGGCTCTGGAAGACCGTGTCGAGCCTGCCCACCCGGGAGGACAGGTAGCGGCGCAGCTGTCCGGGCCGGTCGCCGCGCACCTCGTGCTCGTCCCAGTACCGCACGAACTCGGGCGAGTGCTCGCGCAGGCCGCCCAGCAGCCCGCTCCACCTCGGGTGGTCCCGGAACTCGGCCTCCCGGGCGCGCAGCCGGCCCGCGAGGTCGCGGAGCACAACGTCTGGCTCCACGAGGCTGTCGCGCCACTCGTCGTTCATGAACAGGAGCCAGGCGCAGTTCCGGTCGGCGGGATCGACCGCGTCGAGGTCGCCGAACAGGAACCGGTAGCTGCGGTTGGCCGCGACCAGGTCGTACGTCGCGGTCTGGATGGCGGCGGGAAAAGGCAGCAGCCGCTCCAGGAGCGCGATGTGCTCGGGGCGGACAACCATGAGCGGGTTCGGCGCGACAGCCCGGGTGTCGGCTGCCCGGCCGGCCAGGATCATGAGGTGCCGCCGCTCCTCGGGGCGCAGGCGCAGCGTCCGTGCGACGGCGTCGAGCACCTGGTCCGACGGGTTGGGCGCCCGCCCCTGTTCGAGCCACGTGTACCAGGTGACGCCCACCCCGGCGAGCTGCGCCACCTCCTCGCGGCGCAGTCCGGGGGTCCGGCGCCGGCCGGCCTGCGGCAGCCCGACGTCGGCCGGGGTCACGCGGCCGCGGCGCTCCCGCAGGAAGGCCCCGAGCGCCTTGTGGTCCGGTGCGGTACTCGTCACCGGACCAGTGTCACCCCGCAGGGCGCGGGCAACCAGGTGGTGTCAGTACCCGTATGAACAGGCTCCTGGTACCAGGATGTCGAACGGCGCACGGTCGAGGACATGACGACATCCCTCCGCGCGGCGGTCGACCACGGCGCGCTGCTGGACCACCCGGGAGTCCCGGCCCGGCCCCTCCCCGCCGTGGCGCCGGCGCTGACCGCCGGCGGCCTCGCCGTGCTGCTGCTCGCGTTCCTGCCCGTGAACTTCACGTTCGGCGCGGTGAACCTGCTGGTCCCCGCGATCGCGGCGGACCTGGGCGCCGGCCCGTCCGGTGGGGCGCTCGTGCTGTCCGCCTACACCACCACCTTCGCCGCCGGGCTGGTCGTCTCCGGACGGCTGGGTGACCGCTACGGCCGCCGGAGGCTGCTCAGGATCGGGCTGATCGCCTTCGGGGCGCTGGCCGTCCTGACCGGGCTCGCCCAGGACGTGGTCTCCCTCGTGGCCCTGCGCGCGGCACTGGGCCTGGCCGCCGGGCTGTTCACGCCCCAGGTGCTGACGAGCATCCAGGCTACGGCGCCCGACAGGCTCCGCACCCGCGGGATCATCCTGTTCACGGCGGCCGGCGCGATCGCCTCGATCGCCGGCCAGGTCGTGGCGGGTGCGACAACCGTCGCGCTGCCGGAGCACCTGGCCTGGCGTGCGGTCCAGGCGATCACGGGTCTGATCGCCCTGCTGGCGCTGCCCGGCCTGCGCGCCGTCCCGGAGTCCCGCTCGCCGGCGCCGCTCGGACTCGACCTGCGGGGCGCGGCGCTGCTCGGGGGCGGGCTCGTGGCGCTGGTCGTACCGCTGACCCTCGGCCCGACGGCGGGGTGGCCGGCCTGGTCGCTCGGCCTCCTGGCCGTCGCCGCGGTCACCCTGACGGCCTTCGGCCTCGCCCAGCGCGCCACCGAGCGACGGGGCGGGCTGCCCGTGGCGCCGCCCAGCGTGCTGCGGGTCCCGGTGGTGCGGATCGGCCTGACCATGACGCTGCTGTTCTTCGTCTCCTACGGTGCGTTCCTCTACGAGGTCTCGGAGTACTCGCAGACCGCCTGGGGCGCCGACGGCTGGGACGTCGCGATGCTGACGCTCGGCTTCGGCGGAGGATTCTTCGCCGCCGCGCTGCTGCTGCCGGGCGTCCTGCGCCGGGTGGGGCCGCGCATCATGGTCTACGCCGCCACCGGTCAGGCGGCGGCGCTGCTCGCCATCGCGCTGGTCATCGGGCTCGACGACGGCCGGACCGCCCCGCTGGCGCTGCAGCCGCTGCTCGTCGGGCTCGGTGCCGCGCAGGCGTTCATGTACGGGCCCGCGCTGCAGACCGTGCTCTCGCGTACCCCCGGCTGGGCGGCCGGCGTCGCGGGCGGGCTGCTGACCACGCTGCAACAGCTCGGGATCGGGCTGGGCGTGGCGCTGCTGGGCGGCCTCTTCCACGCCGTGGCCGGCCTGGCGGGTGGGGCCGCCGGCGGTACCGCCGCGGCGGACGCCACCGGGACCGGGTCGGGTCTCACCGTCGGCCTGGTCACCGCCCTGGCCGTCCAGGCCGGGTGCGCCGTCGTGTTCGCCCTGCTGGCGCACCGCGTCGCGCACCACAGCGCCGCGGGCTGACCGGTGCGACGCCCGGAGGCCCGGAGGCCTGGCCGGCGCCCGGGTCAGCCCGCCAGGCAGCGCGCGATGTGGGCCCGGGTCGCCGCGGCCGCCCGGGCGTCGAGGTCCTGGTCGCCGGGGTAGTCGGCGTGCCCCGCCGGCAGGGTCTCCAGCTCCAGCGTGGGGCAGGCCGGTCCGCCGGCCCGGGTCGCGGCCACCGCCGTCACCGCGTTCGCCACGGCGAACTGCCCGGGCGGCGGCACGGCCGCGTCCCACAGGGCGCACTCGCAGCGCACGGGGATGCGCAGGTACCCGGCCGCCGTCGACGTGTCGAAGTAGCGCAGCACGTCCCGCGCCTCCGGGTGCTCGGCGACGTACCGGCGCACGGCCTCGCCGCTGCCCGTGCACTCCAGGCCGAGGCGCACGTCGTACTGCCCGAAGCTCGGCACCACGAAGGTCGCGCCCACGAACCGGCGGTCCCAGGGCACGGCCAGCGCCCCGATCCCGCCGAAGCTCGCGCCCACGTAGTAGAGCGGCAGGTCCCCGGCGATCTCGACGAGGGCGTCGGCCGCGTGCCACAGGTCGACGGCGCAGCGGCCCAGCGCGTAGGTCTCCACCGAGCCGATGCCGTGCACCACGTGCTCGGCGGCGTTGTCCGGGGCGCCCACACCGACGTTGAGCGCCCCGAGCCCGCGCGCCACGGGGAAGACGACGGCGGCGTCGTCGGGCACGCGGGCGAGGTCCGGCGCGTCCCGGCCGCCGTACCCGTGGCCGTGCACCACGCCGACCCGGGCCGCGCCGTCGGACGGGAGGGCGAGCCAGCCCCGCAGCCGCAGCCCGCCCGCGCCCGTGTGCTCCAGCTCGTAGAGGTCGTGCGCGCCCTGCCGGCCGAGCGACGTCAGCCGCGGCTCGGGACGAACGGCGCGCGAGGCCACGAACCACCCGTGCCACAGCTCGGCGAAGCCCGCGGGCGCCGGGACCGGCTCGACGGCGAGCAGCGCGTCCAGGTCGTAGCCGTAGGTGCCGTCGATCGCGGCGTCGGGAAACCAGGCGTCGTACGGCTCGGGCAGCGGCATCGGACCAGTATCGGCGTGGGGCCCGCCGAGACGCGGACGCCGCGCGGAGCACGCCGCGGCCCTGGTCGCCGATACCCGGTCGCACCCTTGGTGGGTTCCGACAAACGGTCCCGGGAGAGATTGGGGGACATCGCGGCAGACCTACCTACGGAGCCGTAGCCTACGCTTGCGTAGGCTACGAGAGCGTAGGTTGCGGATCGGCCAAATTTCCGGCTGGACCCGTGCCAGGATGGAAAGGTCCCCGGAACGGACCGGGCGTCTCCGCATGTGCGGGCGCTCGCGTCCGCAGGTGAAGGAGGAAAGTGTGACTACCACCAACGGCTCCAACGAGGCGATCCCGACGTTGCAGCTACTCGATCCCCAAGGGAACCGCGTCACGACGCGCGGGACCAAGGGCTATCGCGACCGCGCCGCGACCCTGACCACGGAAGACCTCCGTGGCATGTACCGCGACATGGTCCTGACTCGCCGTTTCGACGACGAGGCGACCTCGCTCCAGCGGCAGGGCGAGCTCGCCCTGTTCGCGCCCGCTCGTGGCCAGGAGGCCGCGCAGGTCGGCAGTGCCTACGCCCTGCGGCCGCAGGACTACGTCTTCCCGTCCTACCGGGAGCACGGTGTGCTGCACGTCCGTGGGCTTGACCCTGTCGACCGGCTGCGGTTCTTCCGCGGTTCGGACCACGGTGGGTGGAACCCCACCGAGCACAACACGGCCGTCTACACCATCGTGATCGGCGCGCACACGCTGCACGCCGCCGGCTACGCGATGGGCGTCCAGCGGGACGACACCCCGCTCGACAAGCACGACGGCACCGCGGTGATCACGTACTTCGGCGACGGCGCCACCTCGCAGGGCGACGTCAACGAGGCCATGGTCTACGCGGCGGTGAACAACGCCCCGGTCGTCTTCTTCCTGCAGAACAACCAGTGGGCGATCTCCGAGCCGACGACCCGCCAGACCAAGGGTCCGCTCTACAAGCGCGGCGAGGCGTTCGGCATGCCGAGCCTGCGCGTCGACGGCAACGACGTGCTCGCCGTGTACGCGGCGACGCAGGAGGCGCTCGAGCGCGCCCGCCTGGGCGAGGGCCCGAGCTTCATCGAGGCGTTCACCTACCGCATGGGCGCGCACACGACGTCGGACGACCCGACCCGCTACCGCACCTCCGAGCAGGAGGAGCAGTGGCGGCGCCGCGACCCGATCGACCGCCTCGGCGCCCTGCTGCGGGCCGAGGGCGGGCTCGACGACGACTTCGAGGCCGAGATCAAGGCCGCGGGGGACGAGCTGGGCGCAAAGCTGCGCACCGGCGTCCGCGCCCTCGACGGCGGCCCCGCCGTCTCCAGCACGTTCGACGACGTCTACGCCACCCCGCACGGTGTCGTCGCCGCCGAGCGGGCCTGGTACGAGGCCTACGACGCCGGTGACCCGCCGGCCCCCCAGTACGCGATCGCGGACTCAGCGCAGGGAGGCGCACGATGACAACCATGGCGGAACGAACGCACACCACCGGCGGCGCCGCGGAACCGGCGTCGGGCACCCAGACGCTGTCGCTGGGCAAGGCGATCAACGAGGGCCTGCGCGCCGCGATGCGGCGCGACGACAAGGTCATGCTCATGGGCGAGGACATCGGCCCGCTCGGCGGCGTCTTCCGCGTGACCGACGGGCTGCAGGCCGAGTTCGGCGAGCAGCGGGTCGTGGACACCCCGCTGGCGGAGTCCGGCATCGTCGGCACCGCCATCGGCCTGGCCATGCGCGGCTACCGGCCGGTCTGCGAGATCCAGTTCGACGGATTCGTCTTCCCGGCGTTCAACCAGATCACCACGCAGCTGTCCAAGATCCACAACCGGACGCGCGGCGCGGTGCAGATGCCCGTCGTCATCCGCATCCCGTACGGCGGCGGCATCGGCGGCGTCGAGCACCACGGCGAGAGCCCGGAGGCGCTGTTCGCGCACACCGCCGGACTGCGCGTGGTCTCGCCGAGCACCCCGCAGGACGCGTACACGATGATCCAGGAGGCCATCGCCTCCCCGGACCCCGTGCTGTTCTTCGAGCCGAAGAGCCGCTACTGGGGCAAGGGCGCGGTCGACCTCGACACCCCGCTCGGCACCGACACGCTCAACGCCGCTCAGGTGGTCCGCCAGGGCACCGACGTCACGCTCGTCGCCTACGGGCCGTCCGTCGTGACCGCGCTCAAGACCGCCGACGCGCTCGCGGAGGAGGGCCGGTCCGCCGAGGTGATCGACCTGCGGGCCATCTCGCCGATCGACACCGCGGCCGTGGTGGCGAGCGTGCGCAAGACCGGCCGCTGCGTCGTGATCCACGAGGCCCCCGTGTTCTTCGGCGCCGGCGCCGAGATCGCGGCCCGGGTCACGGAGGAGTGCTTCTACGCGCTGGAGGCGCCCGTGCTCCGCGTGGGCGGCTTCCACACCCCGTATCCCGTGGCCAAGCACGAGCACGAGTACCTGCCCAGCGTGGACCGTGTGCTCGACGCCGTCGACCGTGCCTTCGCGCACTGACCCAGGAGTGAACCGAGAGTGAGCTTGAACATCCAGAGGTTCCCGCTCCCCGACGTCGGCGAGGGGCTCACCGAGGCCGAGATCGTCGAGTGGCAGGTCGCCGTGGGCGACACCGTCGAGGTGAACCAGACGATCGTCGAGATCGAGACGGCGAAGTCGCTCGTCGACCTGCCGTCGCCCTGGAACGGGACCGTCTCCGCACTCCTCGTGGAGTCGGGCACCACCGTCGACGTCGGCACCCCGATCATCGAGATCACCGTGTCCGACGGCGGTGGCGCGCCCGCCCCCGCGTCGAACGGCACCTCCTCCGAGGCACCCGCACCGGCCGCCCCGGGCGCCCAGGAGGAGAGCTCCGGGTCCGTGCTCGTCGGCTACGGCACCGCCGAGGCGAAGGCGAGCGGACGGCGTCGCCGGCACGAGGCGGCGGTCGCCACGACGACGGCTCCGGCCGCAGTCGTGGCCGCCCCGGCTCCGGCACCCGCCCCCGTGGCGGCCCTGCCGGCTCCGGCACCCGCCCCGGTGGCGGCCCCGCCGTCGGACACCGGGACGACGACGGCCGCACGCGCCCGCGTGCTCGCCAAGCCGCCCGTCCGCAAGCTCGCCAAGGACCTGGGTGTGGACCTGGCGGGCGTGCACGCGTCGGGTCCCGGCGGCATCGTGACGCGCGAGGACGTGGTCGCCCACGCCGAGCGCTCCTCGGTGCAGAAGCTGACCAGCTACCCGGACGACGAACCGTGGCTCGCCCAGGGCGTCGTCTCACCGGACGGGCGTCAGACGCGCGTCCCGGTGCGGTCCGTGCGCAAGCGCACGGCCGAGGCCATGGTGGCCAGCGCCTTCACCGCGCCGCACGTGACGGTGCTGCACACCGTCGACGTCAGCAGGACCATGAAGCTCGTGGCCGCGCTCAAGGAGGACCGCGACTTCACGGACGTCAAGGTGACGCCCCTGCTCGTGGCGGCCAAGGCGGTGCTGCTCGCCGTGAAGCGGCACCCGCAGATCAACGCCTCGTGGGACGACGCCGCCCAGGAGATCGTCTACAAGCACTACGTGAACCTGGGCATCGCCGCGGCGACGCCGCGGGGCCTCGTGGTGCCGAACATCAAGGACGCGCACACGCTCGACCTGCTCGGCATCGCCAAGGCGCTCGCGGGGCTGACGGCGACCGCGCGGGCCGGGCGCACCTCGGTCACGGACATGTCCGACGGCACCATCACCATCACCAACCTGGGTGTCTTCGGCATCGACACGGGTACGCCGATCCTCAACCCGGGCGAGTCGGGCATCCTCGCCTTCGGTGCGATCCGCAAGCAGCCGTGGGTGCACAAGGGCAAGGTGAAGCCGCGCTGGGTGACCACGCTGAGCTTCAGCTTCGACCACCGGCTGGCCGACGGCGAGCTGGGCGCCCGGTTCCTGTCCGACGTCGCGCGGGTCCTCGAGGACCCCTCGCGCGGCCTCGTCTGGAGCTGAGCCGCTCCACCAGAAACGTGTCAGACCCCCAGGTCACCCGGGTGACCTGGGGCCTGGCTGCTGAGCACGGCGGCCGCCGTGCTGGCCGAGCTGGGCCGCCCGGACGAGGCGCTCGAC
>NZ_JBFAKX010000033.1:0-28455 GCF_040655935.1 Promicromonospora sp. NPDC050262
CCCCACTAACACTCTTCCCCCACCCGCCCCTCTTCCGAACTCCCGGTCTGTCCGGTCCGTGAAAAAGCCGCGACCGGACCTCCTCTTCGAAGCCTAGGTTTCTCCGCTTTGAGGCGCCTCAAAGCGGAGAAACCTAGGCTTCGAAGAGGAGGATCGACGGCGCGCCCGGCTCAGCGGGGCGCGTACGCCGTCTTCGGCAGGTGGTAGGCCAGGTCCGCGGCGGTCTCCACGGCCTCGTCCAGGTCGAGGCGGTGCTCCGCGACCAGCCGGGCGAGGTAGCCGGCGTCGACCCGGCGGGCCAGGTCGTGCCGGGCGGGGATCGAGCAGAACGCGCGGGTGTCGTCCACGAAGCCCGACATGTTCGAGAACCCGGCCGTCTCGGTCGCGGCCTCCCGGAACCGGCGCATCGCGTCGGGCGCGTCCAGGAACCACCAGGGCGCGCCCAGCCGCAGGGCCGGGTACACGCCGGCCAGCGGCGCGAGCTCGCGCGAGTACACGTCCTCGTCGATGGTGAACGCGATCATCCGGAAGGTCTGCGAGTTGCCGAACGCCTCCAGCACGGGCCGCAGGCCGGTCGCGAACTCGGTGGCCACGGGGATGTCGTACCCCTTGTCGGGGCCGAACGCCGCGGCGACGGCGGGGTCGTGGTCGCGCAGCACGCCCGGGTGGAACTGCATGACCAGGCCGTCCTCCGCCGACATCGCGGCCATCTGGAACAGCATGTGCGCGGAGAACGCCGCCTCCTCGGCGGCGGAGAGCACCGCGCCCTCCGCGGCCGGCTCGGCCGCCAGGGCCTTCTCGAAGAGGGCGCGCGCCACGTCGTCGGGCAGCGGGGTGGTGTCCGCGCTGAAGTGGCCGTGGTCCGTGGCCAGGCCGCCCGCCGCGACAAAGGCGGCGCGGCGCTCGCGGAGCGCCGCCAGGTACCCGGCGTACGTGTCGGTGGCGATGCCGGACGCCGTCGCCAGGCGCTCCAGGTCGCCCCGCCAGGTCGCGCGGGCGGGGTGCAGCAGCGGGTCGGGCCGGAAGGTCGGCAGCACGCGGCCGGGCAGCTCGGCGGCGAGGCGCGCGTGCTCGTCGAGCGTGCTCCAGGCCGGGTCCGTGGTGGCGATGACCTCGATGCCGAACCGGTCCAGGAGCGCGCGGGGGCGGAAGTCGGGGTCGGCGAGCCGCTCGGCGACCTGGTCGTAGACCTGGTCCGCCGTCTCCGCCGACGGCCGCACCGTCACGCCGAAGATCTCGACGAGCTCGTGCTCCGTCCAGTAGCGCGTGGGCGTCCCCCGGAAGTGCTTCCAGCCCGCGCAGAACCGGCGGAAGATCTCGCGCGGGTCGGCCTCGAACCCGGGCGCACCGGCGGGGCCGACCCCCAGCTCGGGGAGCATGGCGCCCTGCGACACGAGCATCCGCGTGAGGTAGTGGTCGGGCACCACGAGGAGCTGGGCGGGGTCGGGGAACGGTTCGTCGTCCGCGAAGGCGGCGACGTCGACGTGGCCGTGCATCGACACGATCGGGAGGTCCCGGACCGCCGCGTAGATCTCGCGGGCGATGGGCCGCGTCACGGGGTCGGCGGGCAGGGCCCGATCGGGGTGCAGCGTCCAGGTGTCGGTCACATTGTCCTCCTGCGGGCATCGTTGCCGGTTCGGGTAAGCGCTTCCACATCGTAGGCACGGCCCCGGCCTCGATACGAACGAGAGGCTCTCTCCACATGAGACAGACGGGACGTTGCGAACGTTTGCAGTCAAACCCTACGATAGGTGCAAACGTTCGCAGTGTCGCGAATCACCCAGGAGGTGGCATGGTCACGGTGCACGACGTCGCGCGCGCCGCCGGGGTCTCGATCTCCACGGTGTCGCGCGCCCTGACCGCCCCCGAGCGGGTGGCCGCCGCGACCCGCGACCGCGTCACGAGGGCCGCCGCCGAGCTCGGCTACCGGCCCAACGTCGCGGCGAGCGGCCTGCGGATGGGCCGTACGCACGCCGTCGGTCTGCTGGTCCCCGACCTGGAGAACCCGTACTTCGCGTCCGTGACCAAGAGCGTGCAGGCCCGCGCCCGCGCGGAAGGCTACGAGGTGTTCGTCGCCGACTCGGACGAGGACCCCGACGTCGAGCCCGAGCTGATCGGGGCGCTCGCCGCCCGGACCGACGGGCTGCTCGTGGCGTCGCCGCGGTCGGGTGAGGCGGAGCTGCGTGCCGCGCTCGTGGGCCTGACCGCGGTGCTGGCCAACCGGGAGCTGCCCGCCGTCGACGCGGAGCCCCGTCCGGACTCGGGCTCGGGTTCCGGCCGCGCGGCCGAGGGTGAGGGCGCGGCGCAGGAGATCCCGTTCGTGTCGGTGGACGACGCCGACGGCGTGGCCCAGATCGTCGGGCACCTGCACGCGCTCGGGCACCGGTCCGTGGGCGTGGCCGCCGGCCCCGCGTCGTCGTGGTCGGGTGCCCGCCGGGTCGCCGGGCTGGTCGACGCCGCCGCCCGCTGGGACCTCGACCTGGTGCGGCTGGGCACTTTCCAGCCGTACTTCGCGGGCGGCACGCAGGCGGCCGACCACGCGGTCGCGAGCGGCGTCACCGCCGTCGTCGCGTTCAACGACCTCATGGCGCTCGGCATCCTGAGCCGGCTGCGCCAGCGCGGGGTCGACGTGCCGGGCCAGATGTCCGTGGTGGGGTTCGACGACGTCCAGCTCGCCACGCTGGTCTCGCCCGCGCTGACCACCGTGCACGCCCCGCTGGCCCGCCTGGGCCGGCGCGCCGTCGACCTGCTGCTCGCGCGTCTGCGCGGCGGCACGCCGGCGAGCGTCCAGCTCCCCGTGGAGCTCACGATCCGCGGGTCCTCCGGGCCCGCTCCCGCCGGGACGGTCAACTGACGCCCGTCCTGGCAGACCCTGGGCGAAGGAGCCCGAGAGAGAGGAAGCACCATGCGCACCTCGAAGAAGGCGGCGGCGCTCGTCGGCGTCGCCGCACTGACCCTGCTCACCGCCTGCGCCCCGCCCGCCCCGCCCGGAGGCGAGAGCGGGGGCGCCGTCACCGACGCGGCCGACGTCCCCGGGACGCCGTCGGAGCCGGTCACCCTGAACATCCTCGACGTCGCGGGCAACCAGCGGCTCACCGAGGGCATGGTCGACGAGTTCGTCGAGAACAACCCGGACGTCATCGAGTCGGTGACCTGGGAGACGGGCGGCGCGCCGGACGTCACGGGCATCGTCAAGCCGCAGGTGGACAGCGGCAACCTGTCCATCGACGTGGTGTTCACCGGGAACGACGGGCTCGCGGCCGGCATCAGCCAGGACCTGTGGATCCCGGTCGTGGACGACTACGGCGACCGGCTGACCAACCAGGAGAACTACCTGGAGCCCGCCGCGAACATGCAGGAGCTCGCCGAGGGCTACGGCGTGGTGACGACGTACTACCCGTCCGGGCCGCTGCTCCAGTACGACCCCGAGGTGGTCGGCACCCCGCCGGCCACGCCGGAGGAGCTGCTGGAGTGGGCCAAGGCCAACCCCGGCAAGTTCGGCTACGCGCGCCCCGCCAACTCCGGCCCGGGCCGCACCTTCCTCATGGGGCTGCCCTACATCCTGGGTGACAAGGACCCGAAGGACCCCGAGAACGGCTGGGACAAGACCTGGGCGTACCTCGAGGAGCTGGGCCAGTACGTCGACACCTACCCCACGGGCACCGGCCAGGTCGTGACCAACATGGCCGACGGCACCTGGGCGATGATCCCGACCACCACAGGCTGGGACATCGCGCCGCGTGCCGAGGGGCAGCTCCCGAACACGCTGGAGGCCGCCGCGTTCGACGACTTCACGTGGGTCACCGACGCGCACTACGCCGCGATCCCGAAGGGGCAGAGCGCCGACAAGATCAGCGCGATCCTGCTCCTGCTGCAGGACATGCTCACTCCTGAGCAGAACGCCAAGGCGTACGACGCCGGCTACTTCTACCCGGGCCCGGCGATCGAGGGCGCGACGCTCGACCTCGCCCCGCAGGAGTCGCAGGACGTGATCGAGGAGTTCGGCCGCCCCCTGTTCGACGAGCTCATCGAGTCGCAGGACGCCGTGACGCCGCTCGACGCGGACTCCATGGTGACCGCGTTCGACATCTGGGACCGCGAGGTCGGCGGCGGCAAGGTGGAGGAAGAGGCAGAGTGAGCGACTTCGAGTCCCTGGAGCTGCGGGGCGTCGGCCGCAGCTTCGGCGGGGTGGACGCGCTGGCCGGGCTGGACCTGACGATCAGGGCGGGCGAGTTCGTGGCCCTGCTGGGCCCGTCGGGCTGCGGCAAGTCGACGGCGCTGAACTGCCTGGCCGGCCTGCTGCCGCTGACGCACGGCGAGATCCGGCTGGACGGGAGGCGGATCGACACCCTGCCCCCGGAGCGGCGCGGGTTCGGCATGGTCTTCCAGTCGTACGCGCTGTTCCCGCACCTGAGCGTGGAGAAGAACGTCGCGTTCGGGCTGCAGATGCAGGGCGTGCCGCGGGCCGAGATCGCCTCGCGGGTGCGCGCGGCGATCGACCTGGTCAAGCTCGGCGAGCACGCCAGGAAGCTGCCCGGCCAGCTCTCGGGCGGGCAGCAGCAGCGGGTCGCCATCGCGCGCGCCGTGGTGCTCGAACCGTCGCTCGTGCTCATGGACGAGCCGCTGTCGAACCTCGACGCCAAGCTGCGGCTCGACATGCGCACCGAGATCCGGCGGCTGCACCAGTCCCTGGGGCTCACGACGATCTACGTGACGCACGACCAGGAGGAGGCGCTGTCCCTGGCTGACCGCCTGGTCGTCATGCGCGAGGGTCGCGTGCAGCAGGTGGGCACGCCCGACGAGCTCTACGAGAGCCCGACGAGCTGGTACGTCGCCGACTTCATGGGCTACCGGAACATCCTGCCCGCGACCGTCGTCTCGGCGTCCGGGGGCGAGGTCGTGGTGGAGCTGTCCGGCACGCGTGGCTCGGCCGGGTCGGCCGGCGGCGGCGTACGGCTCACCGGGCGCGCGGTCGGCGCTCTGGGCGCGGGGGACCGCGTGCGGGTGGCGGTGCGCCCGGAGGACTTCTCCGTGGCCGGCTCGGGCCCGGCGGGGACCGGCGGGTCGATCCCCGGGTCCGTCTCGGTGGTCGAGTACCACGGGCGCGAGTTCGCCGTCGGGGTGCAGGCCGGAGAGACGATGCTCCACGCCCGCGCCACGACGGCGCCCGACGTCGGCGGTGCCGTCACCCTGACCGCGCCGGTCGACCGGGTGCTCGTGTTCCCCGAGTCGCTGGACGCCGTCGTGCCGCAGGCGGTGGCGGCGTGAGCGTCGGTCGACGGCCGGGACGCGCCACCGCGAGCCTGCGGCACCGCCTGGCCGAGCGGGGCGTGGACCCCGCCCTGTTCCTGCTCCTGCCGGGTCTCGTGGTCGCCGTCGCGCTGTTCGTGTACCCGTTCTCGTACGGGATCGGGCTCACGATCCAGCCCACCGCGGCGATGCAGGAGCAGTGGGGCGGCGGGGTCCTCGCCAACTACGTCGCGTTCTTCCGCGACCCGTTCGTGTTCGACTCGGTGTGGCTCACGATGCGCCTCGCCCTGCCCGCCGCCCTGTTCAACGTGCTGGCGTCGGTCCCGGTGGCGATGGTGCTGCGGCACCGGTTCCGCGGCAAGCGGCTGCTGACGTCGCTGCTGGTGCTGCCGATCACCCTGGGCACCGTGCTCACCGCGCAGGGGCTGCTGATCTTCGCGGGGCGGCAGGGCTGGATCAACCGGGCGCTGCTGGAGGTCGGCCTGATCGACGAGCCGCTCAAGCTCGTCAACAACTACCTGGGCGTCATGTTCTCCCTGGTCATCACCGGCTTCCCGTTCGCGTTCCTGCTCATCTCGTCGTACCTGTCGGGCATCGACCCGTCGCTGGAGCAGGCCGCGAAGACGCTCGGCGCCGGCTGGTGGCAGCGGTTCCGGCGGATCGTGCTGCCGCTGCTGGCGCCCGGGCTGGCCACCACGTTCATCCTGACGTTCGTGCTCGCCTTCTCGGTGTTCCCGTCGGCCCGGCTGGTCGGTGACGCCATGGGCGAGACCCGGGTCATGTCCCTCATGGCGTTCCGGGCGTTCGGCGAGCAGAACGACTACGCCATGGCGTCCACCATCGCGCTGATGATGGGCGCGGTCGAGTTGCTCGTCGTCGTCGCCGTGCTGGGCCTGCGCTCGCTGCTGTACCGCGGGACCACGGGAGGGAAGGGCTGATGGCCACGTCAACGCTGGAGCGGCCGCTCGCCGCACGGCCGTCCACCTGGTTCGTCTGGGCCGGCATGACGGCGTTCGGGGTGTTCCTGCTCGGGATCCTCGTCGCCGTCGTGGTCGACTCGTTCGGCCGGCAGTGGTTCGACACGTGGCTGCCCGACGGGCTGACCACCGAGCGGTACGTCGAGGCCTGGGACCGGTTCGCCCTGGGCGAGGTGGTGGGTGTCACCGTCGGCGTCGCCGTGCTCGTCGTCGTCATCTCGGTGCTCGTGGGCGTGCCCGCCGCCTACGTGCTGGCCCGCCGCGACTTCCCGGGCAAGCGCGCCGTCATGCTGCTGTTCCTGCTGCCGGTGCTCATGCCGCCCATCACGTACGGCATCCCGCTCGCGACCGTCATGTACTCGTTCGGGCTGGGCCGCACGCTGACCGCGGTCGTGCTCGTCAACCTCGTGCCGTCGGTGCCGTTCGTGATCCTGACGATGACGCCGTTCATCGAGCAGATCAACCCCGCCATCGAGTCGGCCGCCCGGATGTGCGGGGCCCGCACCTGGCAGGTGTTCACGCGGATCCTGGCCCCGCTGCTCGTCCCGGGTATCCTCGCGGCGGCCATCCTGGTGCTCGTGCGGACCGTCGGTCTCTTCGAGCTGACCTTCCTCGTGTCGGGCCCTGGTTCGGACACACTCGTCGTCGCCATCTACCGTGGCATGACGGCCGCCGGCGGTGGTGAGGCGAGACAGCTCATCTCGGCCCTGTCGGTGATCTACACCGCGACGATGCTCGTCATGCTCGTGGTGGCGCTGCGGTTCGTGAACCCGACGCAGCTCGTGGCACAAGTCAAGGAGACACGTGATGACTGAGGACCGCCTGCACCGGGACCACCTCCCGGGCGGCATCGACGCACCCGTGATGCCGACGTCGGTGGGGATCGTCCACCTCGGCATCGGCGCGTTCCACCGGGCGCACCAGGCCGTGTACACGGAGCGCGCCGCGATCGCGACGGGCGACACCACCTGGGGCATCCTGGGCGTCACCCAGCGCTCCGCGACCGTGCGCGACCAGCTCCGCCCCCAGGGCGGTGTGTACTCGGTGCTCACCGCGGGGGAGCAGGAGTCCTCGGTCGAGCTCGTCGGGTCCGTGGTCGACGTCGCCTACCCCGCCGAGGAGACCGAGCGCGTGCTGGCGGCGCTCGCGGCGCCGTCGACCCACGTGGTCACGCTGACGATCACGGAGAAGGGCTACGCCCGGCGGCCCGACGGGTCGCTGGACACCGAGGCGGTGGCCGGGGACCTCGCGGCGCTGGCCGCGGTGGTCGCCGCCGGGGGCGCGGCCGAGACGGTGCGGCCGGCGGCGTCGGCCATCGGGCTGCTGGTGCGCGGGCTCGCCCAGCGCGCCGCGTCCGGCGCGCCCATCACCGTGCTGACCTGCGACAACATGGTCGACAACGGCCGGGTGCTCGAACGCCTGGTGCGGGAGGCCGCGGACGCGGCCCTGCCCGGGCCCGAGGGCGACACCCTGCGCGCGTTCCTCGACGCGAGCGTCACGTTCCCGTGCTCCATGGTTGACCGGATCGTGCCGGCGACCACGCCGGAGCAGCGCGACCAGGTGGAGCGGACGCTCGGCGTGCGGGACGAGGGCCTCGTGGTGGGCGAGCCGTTCGCGCAGTGGGTGATCGAGGACCGGTTCGCCGGCCCGCGCCCCGCGTGGGAGGCGGCGGGCGCCACGCTGACCAAGGACGTCGCGCCGTTCGAGCAGGCCAAGCTGCGGCTGCTCAACGGGACGCACTCGCTGGTCGCGTACTCGGGGTGGCTCGCGGGGCACTCGACGATCGCGGGCGGCGTGACCGACCCGGTGATCGCCGAGCGGGCGCGGCAGTACCTCTTCGAGGACGCGCTGCCGACGCTCACCGCGCCCGAGGGCCTGGACCTGCGGCAGTACGGCGAGCAGATCCTGTCCCGGTTCGCGAACCCGCACACGGGGCACACCACGGCCCAGGTGGCGATGGACGGCACCCAGAAGATCCCGTTCCGCTGGGGCGGCGTGCTCGCGGACTCGCTCGCCGCAGGGCGGGAGCCGCAGGGGGTGGCGTTCGGCCTGGCCGCGTGGGCCGAGTTCGTCCGACGCCGGACGCACTCCGGCGAGGGCATCGACGACCCGCGTGCCGCGGAGCTGGAGGCGCTGGTCGGCGCCGCCGAGGTGCCGGGCGGCTCGGACGGGCTCGGCGACGTCGAGGGGCTGGCCGGCGCCGAGGAGGACCTCCGGGCGCTGCTCGCGCTGCCTGGGCTGCTGCCTGCCGGGACGCCGGAGTCGTTCGTCGACGTGGTGGCCGCGGAGATCGAGTCGGTCCTGAGCTGACCTCTCGGGCTCGCTGGGTCTGGCTTGGTCGGATGCTCCGGCCGGCCGGGCGGGCCGGCGCGGTCCGTCCCCTTCGAGGCCTAAGTTTCTTCGCTTTGGACAGCTCCAAAGCGAAGAAACTTAGGCCTCGAAAGGGATCGCGACGGCCTTCCGTGTGTCCGGTCCGGGCCACCGTGGCGGGAAAGCCCTTTCCATCGTCGAGGGTCACGGGTAGGGTTCCTGCGGATCGACGCGGCCGGGTCGCGTCGACTCGATAGAGTGATCGATCACACGCGTCGACGAGGACGGAGCACGATGAGAGTCACGATCCTGGGCACAGGTGCCATCGCCGGAGCCCACGCACGAGCGATCGCGGACCTGCCGGCGCACGGCGTGGACGCGACCCTGGTGCACGCCGTCGACATCGACGCGGCGCGGGCGGAGGAGTTCGCCCGCGAGCACGGCGTCGCCGCGCACGGGACCTCCCTGGACGACGTGCTCGCCGAGACGGACGTGCTGCACGTCTGCACGCCGCCGGGCGTGCACGCGGACGTCGCCGTGGCCGCGCTCCAGGCGGGCGTGCACGTGGTGGTCGAGAAGCCCGCCACGCTGTCCCTCGCCGAGATCGACCGCATCGCGGACGCCGAGGCCGCCTCGACGGCGTCGTTCACGCAGGTGGTGCAGCACCGGTTCGGGCACGGTGCGCGCCAGCTCCGCCGCCTGCTCGACGACGGCGCCCTGGGCCGACCCCTGGTCGCCACGTGCGACACCCTGTGGTTCCGGGCGCCGGCGTACTTCGAGGTGCCGTGGCGCGGCCGGTGGGACACCGAGGGCGGCGGGCCGACGATGGGCCACGGCATCCACCAGTTCGACCTGCTGCTGGCGACGCTCGGGCCGTGGTCCGAGGTGACGGCCATGGCGGGCCGCCTCGCCCGGCACGTCGACACCGAGGACGTCTCGATGGCGATCCTCCGCTTCGAGAGCGGCGCGATGGCCACGATCACCAATTCGTTGCTGTCGCCGCGGGAGACCTCTGACCTGCGGTTCGACACCGAGGCGGCGACGATCGAGCTGTCGCACCTGTACGGGTACACCGACGCCGACTGGACGTTCACGCCGGCGGCGGGCCGCGACGACGTCGGGCAGCTGTGGCAGCCGGACCCCGAGGCGCTGCCGTCGGGGCACCTCGCCCAGTTCGTGCCGACGTACCGGGCGTTCGCCGCGGGCGAGGCGCCGCCGGTCACCGCGGCCGACGCGCGCGGCACGCTGGAGCTGGTCGCCGCGATCTACCGGTCGGCATTCACGGGCGCGATCGTGCGGGCGGGCGAGATCGGCCCGGGCGACCCGTTCCACGAGTCCATGCGCGGCACGGGCCCGAGCTGGGCCCCGCTGAAGGGCACGCCGACCCCGGCCCCCGCCGCGAGCTGACGCCGCCGCCCGGCTGCGGGCTGCGGCGTCGGCCGGGTGTCGGCCGTCGAACGTAGGCCTGGTCGCGCTATGAGCCCTCATGCGCCGACGACTCCTACGTTCGACGGCCCGGGTTGAGCCCGGCGCGGGCGGCGGCTTGAGCCCGGCGTCGGCGGCGGCGTTCAGTGCTGACCAGTCGGCGCCGTGGCAGTGGCGTGATCAGTGGCGACAGCGCCACCAGGTCAGCGCTCGCCGACGTTCAGGCCCCCGTGGTGGGCCGGGTTCCAACGATGCAGTTCGTTACGAATTCCTGACCTGGGGCTCTGGACAACGCTTCCCGGAGCGGTATTGTATCGATTCAGTCGGCGGTCGAGGATGCAGCCGGCCACCAGCAGCACACAGAGCAAGGAGGCTCACGTGGTCCGCACACGCACCACCCGAAAGACTGCGGCCGTCCAGGTCACGGCCCTCGCAGCGGCTTCGGCCCTGGCCCTCTCGGCCTGCGGCGGCGGGACGACCGCCTCGGCCGAGGCGGCGCCGGTAGCCACCGACCGGGACATCGAGCTGTCCCTCGTCTGGTGGGGGGACGACGACCGCGCGGCCCGGTACGAGGAGGCGGTGGCGCTCTTCGAGGAGCAGCACCCGAACATCGACGTGCAGACGCAGTTCCAGGCCTGGGACGACTACTGGACCGCGCGCAGCACCGAGGCAGCGGGCCAGACCCTGCCCGACGTCTTCCAGATGGACCTCGCGTACATCCACCAGTACGCGTCGAACAACCAGCTCCTGGACCTGTCGAACCAGCTCGGCGTGAACCTGGACACCGACGACTTCGACGAGACGGTGCTCGCCTCCGGCTCGGTCGACGACGGCCAGTACGGGATCCCGACCAGCACCAACACCCTCGGCATGATCCACCACGACGACCTCCTGGACGAGCTCGGCATCGAGCCGCCGGAAGAGGGTCTGACCTGGGACGAGTACGACGCCTGGATCCGCGAGGTCAGCGCGGCGGGCGCCGACCACGACCCGCAGATCTACGGCGGCACCGACTACACCGGCACGCTGTGGCTCTTCATCCAGTGGCTGGTGCAGCAGGGCAAGACGGCGTTCGCCGACGACGGCTCCCCGGCCTTCGAGAAGGCCGACCTCGTCGCCTGGGCTGAGCGCACCCAGCCGCTGCGTGACGACGGCGTCTTCTTCCCGGTCGAGCGGGCCAAGCAGGTCGAGCCCCTCACCGGTATGCAGGTGGGCCAGGCCGCTACCGAGATGACCTGGGACAACATGATGGCCGGCTACTCGGCCGGCGCGGGCTCCGAGAACCTCGACCTGCTCCCGGTGCCGACCGGCGCCGACGGCTCGGCGCAGTTCTGGAAGCCGTCGATGCTGCTCTCGTCGTCGGCGACGACACAGGAGCCGGACGCCGCCGCGGCGCTCATCGACTTCCTCGTCAACGACCCCGAGGTGGGCAAGATCTTCGGCACCTCGAAGGGCGTGCCCGCCGTGGCGGCCCAGCGTGACGCCATGGAGGTCGAGGAGGGCTCGATCGACGACAAGATCGTCGGCTACGAGGAGCACGTCGCCGAGCGCGTCACGGAGGACACCCCGCTGCCCGTCGAGGGCTACGGCGTGGTCGAGGCCGAGTTCAAGCGGCTGGGTGAGGAGCTGTCCTACGGCAACATCACGCCGGAGGAGTTCGCCGACCAGTGGTTCCAGAGCGCCGAATCGAACCTCGGCGGGTCCTGACCATGTCCGCGACCACCACCGAGCGCGGGCGCTCGGCCGGGCGCGGCGGCGTGCGGGGGACGGCGACGTCGTCGTCCCCCGCACGGGGCGGCGGCAAGCCGCGGCGCGACCGGTCCGACGTGAAGGCCGGGTACGCGTTCCTGTCCCCGTGGCTCCTCGGGTTCGTGCTGCTGACGGCGGGCCCCATGCTGATGTCGCTGTACCTCGCGTTCACCGACTACAACCTGTTCCGGGCCCCCACGTTCGTGGGCATCGACAACTTCACCGCCCTGTTCGCCGACCCGCGGTTCCTCAAGTCCGCCCAGGTGACGGCGGTCTACGTGCTGGTGGGCGTGCCGGTCAAGCTGGCCGCCGCGCTCGCCGTCGCCGTGCTGCTCAACGCGAAGCACCGCGGCCAGGGCGCGTACCGTTCGATGTTCTACGCGCCGTCGCTCATCGGGGCCAGCGTCTCCGTGGCGATCGTGTGGCGCGCCATGTTCATCGACGACGGCATCGCCGACCAGGTCCAGCAGTTCTTCGGCCTGCCGGCCGGCGGCTGGGTGGGCGACCCGAGCATGACCATGCCGATGATGATCCTGCTGGCCGTGTGGCAGTTCGGCGCCCCCATGGTGATCTTCCTGGCGGGGCTCAAGCAGATCCCGGCCGAGCTGCACGAGGCGGCCGCCGTCGACGGCGCCGGGCCGATCCGCCGGTTCGTCTCGGTGACGCTGCCGATGCTGTCGCCGGTGCTGTTCTTCAACCTGCTGCTCGAGACGATCGGCGCGTTCCAGGTGTTCAGCTCCGCCTTCATCATCTCCGGCGGCACCGGCGGTCCCGCCGACTCGACGCTGTTCTACACGTTCTACCTCTACCTCAAGGGCTTCACGGAGTTCCGGATGGGGTACGCCTCGGCCATGGCCTGGGTGCTCGTGCTCGTGGTCGGCATCATCACCGCCGTCCTGTTCCGCACCTCGCGTGCCTGGGTCCACTACACGGGAGACGTGCGATGACGACAGCGACGACCACCGCCCCGAGCCCCGTCGTGGACTCCTCCCCGAGCGTGACGGCGACCCGGCGCAAGCGCCTGCGGTCCGTCGTGTTCCACGTGCTCGTGATCGCCGTCGCCGTGGTGATCCTGTACCCCGGCGTGTGGATGGTCATGAGCTCGTTCAAGCCGAGCGGCGACATCGTCGGCAACGTGAACCTGTGGCCCGAGACGTGGACGCTGGCGAACTACACATCGGCGCTGAGCGGCATCGGCGGCGTCTCGTTCTGGACGTTCGTGCTCAACTCGCTGATCCTCGCGGTCGGGTCGGTCGTGGGCATCGTCCTGTCGGCCACCGTGTCCGCCTACGCGTTCGCCCGCATCAGCTTCCCGGGTCGCGGGGTGTACTTCGCGGTGATGATCGGCACGATGCTCCTGCCGTTCCACGTGGTGATCATCCCGCAGTACATCCTGTTCAACTCCATGGGCCTGGTGAACACGTTCGTGCCGCTGCTGGCGCCCAAGTTCCTGGCCACGGAGGCGTTCTTCGTCTTTCTCATGGTGCAGTTCCTCCGGGGGCTGCCGCGTGAGCTCGACGAGGCGGCGCGCATCGACGGCTGCGGGCACTGGGGGATCTTCCGGCTCGTGCTGCTCCCGCTCATGCGGCCGGCGGTGATCACCAGCTCGATCTTCGCCTTCATCTGGTCGTGGAACGACTTCCTCGGCCCGCTGCTCTACCTCAAGCGGCCCGACACCTACCCCCTGCCCATCGCGCTGCGGCTGTACGTGGACCAGACGTCGGTCTCCGACTACGGCGCGCAGATGGCCATGGCCGTGCTCGCGCTCGTGCCGGTGCTGCTGTTCTTCGTGGTCTTCCAGCGGTACCTGGTGGACGGCGTCGCGACGCAGGGCCTCAAGGGCTGAGCGCCGTGAGCGCACAGGAGCAGGCCGACGAGTCCGCCGCGCCGCCGGCCCGCGGACGCCGTCTGGCCGGTGAGGGCTGGTTCCCCCTGCTGGGGGAGACGCTGCTGACCGGGCTGCTCGTGCTCGGCGGCAGCCTGCCCGTGGTGACCGCCCCGGCGGCGGTCGCCGCGGGGGCCGCGCACCTGCGGCGACACCTCGGCGGCTATGACACCTCGGTCCGTTCGTTCTGGCGGGACTGGCTCGCGGCCGTGCGTGGACTGTGGGTGCTGGGCGTGCTCGTGCTGGTCGCCGCGGTCGCCGTGACGGTCAACACCGGGCTGACGGCGTCGGGCGCGCTGCCGGGCGCGTCCGCCGTGCGCTGGGTGACGTGGGCGGCCGCGGCCTGCGCCGCGGTGGTCCTGGTCCGCACGACGGCGGCGTGGTCGGACGGCGGTGCGGGGGCCGGAGCCGGTTCCGGGGCGGACGGCGGCAGCGTCTGGTGGCTGCTGTCCCGCGGCGCGGCGCGCTCCCGCGACGACCTGGTGGGTTCGGCGCTGCTGCTGGCGGCCCTGGTGATGTGCGTGGTGCTCGTCTGGATGTTGACGCCGCTCGTCCTGGTGACGGGTGGCCTGCTCAGCCTGGCGGCGGTCGCCGTCGAGACCCGGCGCGCACAGCCGCGCCCGGTCGACTGAAAGTGCGCCTCTACCCAGCCATCTGGCCCGAGACCCAGCAGGTTCCGGGCCAGATGACTGGGTAGAAGCGCACGTCTTCGTGAGATCGAGAATTCAGAGAGGAATTCGACAATGATCCCGAGAACTATCCGGACCGGAGCCGTGCTGGCGACGGCACTCAGCCTCGGCATGAGCGGGGTGGGCGCCGTGGCGTTCGCGGCCACCGCCTCGACCGCCGTCCCGGCCAGCACCCTGACCACGGTCCCGGCCGCCGACGCGACCACCGCCCAGGGCGGCCCGAGCGCCCAGGGCGAGCGGCCGACGTCGGGCACCGGGAACTCGACAGGCACCGAGAAGCTGGGCCGCGGGCTCGTGGCCGCCGCGACCAGCGAGGGCGTCTTCCTGAGCTGGCGCCTGCTCGCGCCGGAGGTCACCGGCCACACCGACGCGGGGCTCAAGGGTCCGGGCTTCGCGGTGTACCGCGACGGCCGGCGCGTCGCGACGGTCACGGGCGCGACCAACTACCTCGACGCCGCGGGCACGGCGGACGCCCGCTACCGGGTGGTGCCGCTGAGCGGTCCGGACAGGGGCCGGGCGGCGTCGGCCGACGTGTGGGGCGACGGGCACCTGGACATCCCCCTGAACAAGCCGGCCGACGGCGTCACGCCCGCGGGCGAGGCGTACACGTACCGGGCCAACGACGCCTCGGTCGCGGACCTCGACGGCGACGACGAGTACGAGATCGTCGTGAAGTGGGACCCGTCCAACTCCAAGGACGTGTCCCAGGTGGGCTACACGGGCAACGTCTACCTCGACGCCTACGAGCTGGACGGCACGCAGCTCTGGCGCATCGACATGGGCGTGAACATCCGCGCGGGCGCGCACTACACGCAGTTCCCCGTCTACGACTACGACGGCGACGGCCGCGCCGAGCTGATGGTCAAGACCGCCCCCGGCACGCGGGTGACCACCTACCGGGACGGGAAGCCGGCCGGGCAGCGCTACGTGCCGATCGCCAAGGACGACCGGGCGGCCGGGGTGCGGGACACCGACGACTACCGGATGTCCGCCGGGGACTACTACGAGCACCTCGTGGACACGTTCCGCGGCTGGTCGACGCGTCCGGAGGTCGTCTCCGGTCAGTGGCCGGCCACGCTGGAGGAGGCGTGGGGCATCGACACGCGGTGGACCTACCCGCTGTCCGACGCCGACGCCCGCGCCGCCGTCGACCACTTCATCGACGTGTATGCGCCGTCCCGCTCGACGCGCAACCAGCTCCGGCTCTTCGAGGGCTTTGTGATCAGCGGTCCGGAGTACCTCACCGTCTTCGACGGGCTCAGCGGGCGTCCGCTGGAGACCGTCGACTACGAGCCCGGGCGCACCGACGACGGGCTGCGCTGGGGCGACTACGCGATGGCGCGCATCGAGCCCGGCAACCGGGTGGACCGCTTCCTGTCGGGGGTCGCGTACCTGTCCGAGGGCAAGGCCAGCGCCATCTTCGCGCGCGGCTACTACACGCGCTCGACCATCGCCGCGTACGACTGGAACGGCAGGCACCTGACCCGGCACTGGCTTGCGGACTCGGGCTGGACGCCCATGTCCAACCCGTTCAACGACAGCCCGCACGGCGTGCCGGGTACCTCGCCCGAGTGGGGGAGCATCACCACGCAGGGCTTCCACTCGCTGTCGGCGGCCGACGTCGACGGGGACGGCCGGCAGGAGATCGTCTACGGCTCCGCGACGCTCGACGACGACGGCTCGCTCCTGTACTCGTCGTTCGACAACCTGCCGGACGGCTCCGCGAACCCCGGGGCGACCGCGGGTCTGGGCCACGGTGACGCCATGCACGTGACGGACATCGACCCGGACCGGCCCGGGCTGGAGATCTGGACCGCGCACGAGGGCGCCACGTGGGCGCCCTACGGCTCCGCGATGCGTTCGGCCGAGGACGGCGAGGTGCTGTTCGGGCAGTACTCCGGGCGGGACACCGGCCGCTCGATGATCGGCGACGTGGTGCCCGGCGTGCCGGGCATCGAGGTGTGGGCGTCCATGCCGGACGGCACCCTCGGGTCGGGCACGCTGAGCGCCACGGGTGAGCAGGTGGCGACGTCGACCATGGGGACCAACCAGTCCGTGCGGTGGGCGGGCGACGGCACCACGCAGATCGTGGACGGCGCCGACCCCGCCGTGCCGACGATCAAGGACTGGTCGCGCGGCGTCGTCGCGACCCTGGGCGGGACGCTGACCAACAACGGCACCAAGGGCAACCCGTCGCTCGTGGCCGACGTGCTCGGCGACTGGCGCGAGGAGGTGCTGGTGCGCACCACCGACTCGACCGCGCTGCGGCTGTTCACCACGACGGAGCCCAGCGACATCGCGCTGTACACGCTCATGCAGGACCCGCAGTACCGCGTCGAGGTGGCGCGGCAGCAGACGACGTACAACCAGCCGTCGTACCCGAGCTTCTACCTGGCCTCGGACACGGACTGGTCCACGGTGCCGATCCCGGGCCGGGACTGACCGCCGGCTGAGGAGGGCGGGTCGGCCGGCCCGCCCTCCTCCCCGCGGGTCCCACCCGGGGCGGAGGCCGTGTCCGGGATGTCCTTCGTGCGGGGGATCCGCCCGTCGTCCGGCCCCCAGCAGACTGACGGGGTGCCGAGACGAAGGAGCATCCCCATGAATGCACACCGCCGAGTCAGGGCAGCCCTGGGCGTCGTGGTGGCCGGCGCGCTGCCGCTCACCGGCGCGGGTATGGCGACGACGGCGTCCGCCGCCAGCGCGGTGCCCGCGACGCCCGCGGTGACCGCGGAACCGGCCGCACGAGCGGCGGACGCGACGCCCGCGGCCGCCGTCGACGACCCCCTGGCGTTGTCCCGCCAGGTCCGGGACGCGGCCGAGCAGGCCGCCTCCGCCCCCGCCGCCCGCACCCTGACCGCCGACGCGGGCATCCGGCGGCAGCTCGACCGGGCGGTCTCCACCCTGGTGGACGACGGCGCCGTCGCCGTCACCGCACGCGTCGAGACGCCGGACCTCACCTGGTCGGGCGCGGACGGCGTCCGCGAGCTCGGGGGCCACGCGCCCGCCCGGGCCGACGACCCGTTCCGCGTGGCGAGCAACACCAAGCCGATGATCGCGATGCTGGTGATGCAGGAGATCGAGCAGGGCACCTGGACGCTGGACACCAGCGTGGAGGACGTGCTGCCGGGCGCCCTGCCGCAGGACGTGACGATCGAGCAGCTGCTCAGCCACACGTCGGGCGCCCCGACGGCGTCGGAGTACCTGATCCTCGACAAGATGCAGGACCCGACGGACATCGACGAGTACTTCGAGGTGCTGGGCGAGCACTACTCGGACGGCGATCACGTCCGGGCCGTGCACACCGCGCCCTGGATGCTGGAGCCGGGCACCGGCTTCTCCTACTCCAACGCCGGGTTCGTGACGCTCGGCATGATGCTGGAGAAGGTGAACCGGACCGACCTCGACGAGCTCCTGGAGGAGCGCGTGTTCGAGCCGGCCGGCATGCGCCGCAGCGACTACCCCGAGAGCCCCCGGAAGCGCGGGCCGTTCCTGGCCGACGCCGCCTACACGGGCGCCGACGGCGCGGGCTGGTACTCGATCAGGCACTTCGACCCGACGCTGTTCCGCGCCGCGGGCGCCGTGACCAGCACGACGAAGGACCTCGCGGCCTTCAACGAGGCCCTGGTGACCGGTGAGCTGGTTGAGCCGGAGACCGTGGCCGACATGCTGACCCCGCGCAGCGCCGAGACGATCGAGTACGGCCTCGGCACGTACCGCCTGCCCGACCCGTGCGTGCCCGGCGAGTACCTGTACGGGCACGACGGCGCGAGCTTCGGCACGCTGAGCGTCAACCTGACCTCGCTCGACGGAGAACGGCAGGTGTCGCTGGGCGTGACCGGGCGCAACGTCACGGCGGACCCGGAGGCGCTGTACGACCTGAGCGACCTGCTGGTCCCGATGTTCGAGGCGACCTGCTGACCCACCCCCGCCCCACCACGTGTCAGACCCTCAGGTCACCCGGGTGACCTGAGGGTCTGACACGTCGTCATCCCACCGCGGAGCTGGAGCCGCGGACCACCAGCGTGGGCTGGAACATCACGTGCTCGGCCGCGGCGTCCGGCCCGTCGAGCAGGAGGTCGGCGGCGCGGACCCCGATCTCGTGGGTCGGCTGGCGCACGGAGGTCAGGGGCGTGGACAGCTCGGCGGCGAACGCGACGTCGTCGTACCCCACCACCGCGACGTCGGCGGGGACGGCGATGTTCTCCGTGCGCAGCGTGCGCAGCACGCCCAGCGCGACCAGGTCGTTCACGCAGAAGACGGCGGTCGGCCGGTCGCCGGACTCCAGCAGCCCCCGGATCGCGGCCTCCCCGCCCTCGGCGTTGAGGCTGGACACGGTGATCTCCACGAGCGCCGTCGCGGGGTCGAGCCCGGCCGCGACCAGCTCCTTGACCACGCCCTCGTACCGGTCGGCGCACTGCCGGATCGTGTGCGGGCCGTTGAGGAACGCGATGCGCGTGTGCCCCTCGTCGAGCAGGTGCCGCGCGGCGAGCTCGCCGCCGCGCACGTCGTCGACGGCCACGGACGAGATGCTCGGGTCGGACGACGGGCGGTCCAGCAGCACCACCCCGGTGCCGCGCCGGCGCACCGCCAGGAGGTGCTCGATGTCGTCGGTGGCCGGCACGACCATGACGCCCTGCACGCCGTGCTCCTCGAACAGGCGCAGGTAGCGCTGCTCGCGGTCCGGCTTGTCGTCCGACGACGCGACCATCAGCGTGAAGTCGTCCCGGTCCAGGCGCTCCTCGATGCCCCGCGCGACGTCGGTGAAGAACGGGTTGGCGATGTCCAGCACGATGGCGCCGACCGTGGTGATGGTGCCCGCGCGGAGCTGCCGGGCCGAGCCGTTGCGCACGAAGCTCAGCTCGTCGATCGCGGCCTCGACCCGCTCGCGCGTGCCGGGCAGCACCCGCTCGGGACGGTTGAGCACGTTGGACACGGTGCCGACGGAGACGCCGGCGGCGCGGGCGACGTCGGCGATGGATGCTCGGCGGTGAGCGGCCGGCTGTGTCATGGAGCCCTCCTTGCTTCGGGCTACATTATGAACCGTTTCATGGCGCAGGTGGTCGAGGAGGACCGGACATGTCGAGCAACACGGCGGGCGCACGCGTCTGCTTCACGTCGCGGGTGCGGGCGGACCGGCTGGACGAGTACCGGGCGGCCCACGCCGCCGTCTGGCCGGAGATGCTCCGGGCCCTGCGCGACACGGGGTGGCGCGACTACCACCTGTACCTGCGCGACGACGGACTGCTGGTCGGGATCCTCGTGACCGACGACTACGCGGCGGCGCAGCGCGGGATGGCCGCTACCGAGGTCAACGCGCGCTGGCAGGCGGCGATGTCGGGCTTCTTCGTCGACGAGGGCAACCCGGACGACGGCTTCGTGCTGCTGGACGAGGTGTTCCACCTGGAGGCCCAGCTCGCGGCCCTCCCGGACGCGCACTGACGTGTCAGACGTACAGGTCACGCGGGCGACCTGTACGTCTGACACGTCGGGGGCGGGGGCTAGTTGACGCCGCCCTCCGGCTCGTTGAGCGCCTCGATGTCGGTGATCCCGGTGCGCTGGCCGAGCAGCCGGTTCGTGATCCACGTCAGGATCCACAGCACGAAGCCGATGCCGAGGAGCCAGCCGGCGATCTGGTACTGGATGACGTCCCGCCCGGTCCACGGCCCCACGAGGAACAGGCAGCAGATCGCCCCGACGATCGGCAGCACGGTCGGCGCCACGAAGTGCTTCCGGTCGATCGGGTCGCGGCGCAGCACCAGCACACAGACGTTGACGATGGCGAACACGGCCAGGAGCAGCAGCGCCGTGGTGCCGCCGAGCGCGGCGACCACGTCGTTCTCCGGGTCGCGGCTGACGAAGTAGATCAGTCCGAACGAGATGGCCGTGGTGACCAGGATGGCGACCCATGGCGTCTGGCGGCGGGCGCCCACCCGCCCCAGCGCGCTGGGCAGCACGTTCTGCTTGGCCATGCCGTACAGCAGGCGGCTGGCCATGAGCATGTTGATGAGAGCCGAGTTGGCGACGGCGAACATCGAGATGAAGGGCAGGATCGTCCCGGCCGGGATGCCCGGCGCCGCCGTCTCGACCACGGTCACCAGCGGGGTGTCGCTCTCCGCCAGCACGCCGACCGGGACGATCGCGACCGCGAACAGCGAGACGAGCACGTAGATGACCCCGGTGATGCCGATGCCGGTGATCATCATCTTGGGGAAGTTCTTGACGGGGTCGTGCGTCTCCTCCGCCATGTTGACCGAGTCCTCGAACCCGACCATCGCGAAGAACGCCAGTGACGTCGCGGCGGTGACGGCGAAGAACGCCCCCTTGTCACCCGGGTCGTCGAACACGATGGTCCGGGAGAAGTCGACGTTGCCCGCGAACGCGGCGTAGAAGCCGATGAGGATCACGAGCAGCAGACCCGACAGCTCCACCAGGGTGAGGAAGACGTTGGCCTTGACGCTCTCGCCGACGCCGCGCAGGTTGATCGCCGCGACCAGCCCCATGAAGATCAGCGCGACCGTGATGATGAGGGTCGCGTTCGTCTCGTCGAGCCCGAAGCCGACGGCGAGGTTGGACGCGAACGCGCGGGCCGCCGTCGACGCCGAGGTGATGCCCGAGCACATGACGGTGAAGCACACCATGAAGGTGAACAGGTGGATGCCGAACGCCTTGTGCGTGTAGAGCGCCGCGCCCGCGGCCCGGGGGTACTTGGTGACGAGCTCCAGGTACGAGAACGCGGTGATGAGGGCGACGAGGAACGCGACGATGAACGGCGCCCACGCCGCACCGCCGACCTCGGCCGCGACGTCTCCGGTCAGTGCGTAGACGCCCGTACCGAGGATGTCGCCCACGATGAAGAGCAGGAGGAGCTTGGGCCCCATGACCCGCTTGAGCTCGGTCGGTTCCTCGCCGAGGGCTGCGTGCTCCCCGGCCGTTGGCTGGCTCATTTCCGTCGCCTCCGTTCTGGGGCGGCACGTCGTCGGGCCGCCTCCGTAGCTGCGGGCAGTGTGCACCCCTGATCGGCCAAGGGTTCCGCAACGGGCACGACTCGGCAACGGACGCGCCGCAAGTTCTTGACGCTCTGACCTGGCAGGTCTATCTTCCGAAGTATCTGTTTGAACGATTCAAACGCCAGATAGCGGTCAATGCAGACCGCCCGCATCTCGACGGAGAGACATGCAGAACGCCGCACCGACGCTGCGCCTGGAGGGGGTCGCCAAGTCCTTCGGGCCCGTGGCCGCGCTCCGCTCGGGCACCCTGGTGGTGCAGCCCGGCAGCATCCACGCCCTGGTCGGCGAGAACGGCGCGGGCAAGTCCACGCTGGTCAAGATCGTGGGCGGCGTGCACCGCCGGGACGCGGGCGTGGTCGAGCTCGACGGCGAGCCCGTGGACTTCACCGGTCCCGCCGAGGCCAAGGCGGCCGGCGTCGCCGTGATCCACCAGGAGCCCGCGAGCTTTCCCGACCTGACGGTCGCCGAGAACATCTACCTCGGCCGCGAGCCGCTGGGCCGGTTCCGCCGCATCGACCGGCGCGCCATGCGCGCGGGGGCGCGCGAGCTGTTCCGGGACCTCGGCGTGGACCTCGACCCGGACCGCCCCGCGGAGGGCCTGTCCATCGCGGACCAGCAGATCGTCGAGATCGCCAAGGCGATCTCCCTGGACGCCCGCCTCCTGGTCATGGACGAGCCGACGGCGGCGCTCAGCGCCGTCGAGGTGCGCCGCCTGTTCGCCGTCGCCCGCGGGCTGCGCGACGCCGGCCGCGCCGTCGTCTTCATCTCGCACCGCCTCGACGAGGTCGCCGACCTCTGCGACACCGTCACCGTGATGCGCGACGGCGAGCACGTCTCCACCGACCCGGTCGCCGGCGTGACGGCGGACGAGCTGGTGCGGCGCATGGTCGGCCGCGCCGTCTCCGACCTCTACCCCAAGGTGCCGAGCACGCCCGGCGAGGTGGTGCTCCGGGTCGAGGGGCTGCAGTCCACCGGCACCTTCCACGACGTGTCCTTCGAGGTGCGGGCGGGCGAGATCGTCGGCCTGGCGGGCCTGGTCGGGGCCGGGCGCAGCGAGATCGCCCGCGCCGTGTTCGGCGTCGACCGGTACGACGCCGGGCGCGTCGCCGTCGACGGGCGGACCCTGCGCCCGGGCGACCCGACCGCGGCCATCGCCGCGGGCCTCGCCCTGGTCCCCGAGGACCGGCGCCTGGAGGGCCTGGTCACCGAGTCCTCCGTGGCGCGGAACGTCTCCGCCGTCTCCCGACGCCGCCTGGCACGCCTGGGCATCCTGCTGCCCGACGCCGAGGCGCGGCTCGCGCGCGACTGGTCCGGCCGGCTGGCGGTGAAGGCCGGGGCACTCGACGCCGTGGCCACGACCATGAGCGGCGGCAACCAGCAGAAGGTGGTGCTGGCCAAGTGGCTGGCCACCGGGCCGAAGGTGCTGATCGTGGACGAGCCCACCCGCGGCATCGACGTGGGCACCAAGGCCGAGGTGCACCGGCTGCTGTCCACGCTGGCCGCCGAGGGGCTGGCGGTCCTGATGATCTCGTCCGAGCTGCCGGAGGTGCTGGGCATGGCCGACCGCGTGCTCGTGGTCCGCGAGGGGCGGATCGTCGCGGCGCTGGACCGCGCGGACGCCACGCCGGAGACCGTGATGCGCGCCGCGACGCCGGGTGCGTCGTCCGAGCGGGGTGACGCCGCATGACCGCCCTGCTGCGCCGGCGCGAGGCCGGCATCGCGCTGGCCCTCCTGGTCGTGATCGGCGTGACCACCGCGATCCAGCCCGGCTTCCTGCTCAGCTCGGGCGGCTGGCGGGACCTGCTGCTCACGCCCGCGATCCTCGTGGTGCTCGCCGTGGGTCAGGCCGTGGTGGTCATCACGCGCAACGTCGACCTCTCCGTGGGCTCGATGCTCGGCCTGACCGCCTACCTGGCCGGCCGGCTGTTCATCGACGTGCCGGACCTGCCGATCGTCGTGGTGGCGCTGGTCGCGGTCGCGGCCGGGGCGGTGCTGGGCCTGGTCAACGGCTCGATCGTGGCGTTCGCCCGCGTGCCGGCCCTCGTCATCACGCTCGGCACGCTCTACGTCTACCGAGGGGTGGCCCTGACCTGGGCGGGCAGCGACCGGATCGACGCCGGCGACATGCCGCGCGCGTTCCTCGCCCTGGGCACGCGGCAGGTGCTCGGCGTGCCCGTGCTGACGATCGTCGCCGCCGTCGTGCTGGCCGTCGTCGCCTACTACATGTACACGTCGCGCGGCGGGCGGCAGCTCTACGCGATCGGGTCCGACCCCGACGCCGCCGAGCTGCAGGGCCTGCCCGTCCGGCGTCGGCTGCTCGGGGCGTTCGCCCTGAACGGGGCGCTCGCCGGGCTGGCCGGCGTGATGTTCGCCGCGCGGTACGGCACCGTCTCGTCCGGCGCGGGGGTGGGCCTGGAGCTGCAGGTCGTGGGCGCCGTCGTGGTGGGCGGCGTCGCGATCTTCGGCGGCAGCGGCACCGTCGTCGGGGCGGCGCTCGGCGCGATGCTGCTGCTCACCATCAACCGGGCCCTGCCCGTGGTGGGCATCCCCGACTTCTGGCAGCGCGCGGTGGTGGGCGCGCTCATCATCGGCGCCATCGCGCTGGACCGCGTGCTGGCCCGGCGGCGGTCGCACCGCCTCGCGGCCGAGCGAGATACCGACCAACCCGGCGGCGCCGGCCCGGCCGACCGCGAGGAGGCGACCCCATGAGGACCCACGCCCGCCCGTGGTGGCAGCGCGCGCTGCTCACCCGCGAGATGCTGACGATCCTGATCCTGGTCGCGGCCTGGGTGGTCGCGTCCGCCGTCGTGCAGGGTTTCGACGGCCCGCTCACCATCACCTACCTGGTGCTCGACGTCGCCCCCGTGCTGCTCATCGCCCTGCCCATGACGCTGATCATCGCCACGGGCGAGATCGACCTGTCGGTCGCGTCGGTCGTGGGCCTGTCCAGCGTGACCTTCGGGCTGCTGCACCAGGCCGGGTTCGGCCTGTGGGTCGCCCTGCCGGCGTCGGTGCTGCTGGGCGCGGTGTGCGGCGCCGTCAACGGGGCGCTGGTCGCGTACGGCGGGCTGCCCTCGCTGGCCGTCACCATCGGCTCGCTCGCCCTCTACCGCGGCCTCGCCGTGGGCCTCCTGGGCACCACGGCCGTCACCGACTTCCCCGAGTCCTGGACCGACGGCGCCACCGAGAACCTGGGGGAGTCGCCCTGGCCGGTGGTCACGCTCGGGCTGGTCGTGCTGATCGCCGTCTTCGCCGTCCTGCTGCACGCCACGCCGTTCGGCCGGAACGTGCTGGACATCGGCCGCAGCAGCGAGGCCGCCCGGTTCTCCGGCGTCGACGTCAAGCGGACCCTCCTCGTCCTGTTCGTGCTGTCCGGGGCGGTCTCGGCGCTCGCGGGCGTCTACTACACGCTCCGCTACGGCAGCGCCCGCGGCGACAACGCCACCGGCATGGAGCTCCAGGTCGTGGCGGCGGTGCTGCTCGGCGGGGTGTCCATCTTCGGCGGGCGCGGTGCGATCCACGGCGTGGTCGCGGGCGTGCTGCTCATCGGCGTGCTCAGCAGTGCCCTCCGGCTGGAGGGGGTCACCGTCAACGTCATCAACATCGTGATCGGCACGGCGCTCGTCGTGTCGGTGGTCGCGCCGCGCATCGCGGGCGGCCTCAGGGTCCGACGGCGTCCGGCGGTCGGGCAAGGAAGCTAGGGAGACGAACGATGAGGTTCACATCTGTGCTCGCGGCCGGCACGGCCGCTGTGCTCGCACTGGGGCTGACCGCCTGCGGCGGCGGGGGCGACGAGGGTGGTGACGGCGCCAGCGGCGAGACCGAGGGCGCCACCATCACGATGCTGCCCAAGAATCTGGGCAACCCGTACTTCGAGGCGTCCACCGCGGGCGCGGAGGAGGCGGCCGAGGAGCTGGGAGCCACCGTCGACGAGGTGGGGCCGGACACGGCGTCGCCCGACTCGCAGGTGCCGTTCATCAACACCGCCGCCCAGCAGGGCGTGAGCGCGCTGGTGATCTCGGCGAACGACCCGACGGCGATCGGCGACGCGCTCGACGAGGCGCGGTCCGCGGGCACCAAGGTGGTCACGTTCGACTCGGACACCGAGCCGCAGTACCGCGACCTGTTCGTCAACCAGGCCTCGGCCGAGGGCATCGCGGACAAGCAGCTCGAGCTCATCTCCGACCAGATCGGTGGCGAGGGCGAGATCGCCATCCTCTCGGCGTCGGCCAACGCGACCAACCAGAACGCGTGGATCGCGATCATGGAGGAGAAGCTGGCCTCCGACTACCCGGACATCGAGCTCGTCGAGACCGCCTACGGCGACGACGACGACCAGACGTCGTTCGACAAGACGGCGGCGCTGCTCCAGTCCCACCCGGACCTCAAGGGGATCGTGTCACCCACGACCGTGGGCATCGCCGCGGCGGCGCGCTACGTGTCGACGTCCGAGTACAAGGGCAAGGTCGCGGTCACGGGCCTCGGCACGCCCAACCAGATGCGCGAGTACGTCGACGACGGCACCGTCGAGGCGTTCGCGCTGTGGAACCCGACCGACCTGGGCTACCTGGCGACGCAGGCCGCCGCGGCCCTCGTGGCGGGCGACATCACGGGCGAGGAGGGCGACACCTTCGAGGCCGGCCGGCTCGGTGAGTACACCGTGGGGGCCGACGGCGAGGTGCTGCTCGGCGAGCCGTTCGTGTTCGACAAGAGCAACATCGACGACTTCGACTTCTGACCCCGCTCCGGCCTCGTCGTCGAGCCGCGTGCCGTGACGTGACATGCCGTGACGTGATGTGACGTCCGGCCGGGCTCCCCTTTGAGGCCGGGGTTGCTCCTCTTTGCGACCCTTCAAAGCGGAGTAACCCCGGCCCCAAAGGGGAGTTCGGGCTGTCCCCGGCGACTGCCGCGCCCGCCGGCGCCCCCCGGGTGATCCAGGCGGTGTCCAGGAAAAGATCACCCGCTCCGCAGGGGTGAAACCTGGGGGCGTCGTGCCTGGTCACCACTAACGTCACCCTGTTCTTCGCGTCGGCCGCACCCCGTGCGGCCGACGCGTTTCGATGCGAGGAGGACACAGTGGTTCGGCACGCGGCAGCACCGGCATCCAGGTCGAAGCAGGGTCCCCGGCACAGCGCGGGCAAGCCGGCGCTCGCCGGGACCGTGGTGGGCAGGACGATCATCCTCGGCGTGGCGCCGGCGATGGTGCTCGGCGGCGCGCTGGCCCCGGCGGCGACGGCACTGACGGCGGAACCGTCCCTGGAGCCCGAGGGCATCGCGGCCCCCGCGGACTCCGCGCTGCCCGACGCCGGCACCACGGAGGCGCAGGTCGAGACCGTCGAGGTCGCCGCGGCCCCGGCCGAGGAGACCGCCGTGGTCGACGACGTCACGGGTGCGGACCCCGAGGCGGCCGCCGGGACCGCCACGGCGGCGGACGGCGCCGTGGTGCTCGACACCGCCGACACCGACGGACGGATCGCGGGCGCCATCGAGGTGCCGGACGGGTTCCAGACGGTCGGGCTGTCCTGGCCGGCCGAGATCGATCACGTCGTTCCCGAGATGCAGGTGCGTACCCGGGCCACCGACGGGACCTGGAGCGACTGGAGCCACCTGGAGAAGTCCACGGACGACGCCGACGGCGGCTCCGCCGTCGTGACGTCCGCGCCGGTCTACGTGGGCGAGGCCGACGCCGTGCAGCTCGCGACGGTGGACGAGGCCGCCGAGTTCCCGGCGGGCGTCGAGCTCAGCCTCGTCTCGTCGGCGCAGGTCACCACGGCCGCGGCGACGACGTCGGGCACGGTCGCGCCGTCGGCCACCACGGCGGGGCCCACGATCATCACGCGCGAGGAGTGGGGCGCCGCGCCCCGTTGCCTCGAGCCGGGCACCGGCCCCACCTGGTTCCCTGCCGAGGGCGGCCTCAAGGCCGCGGCCGTGCACCACACGGTGAACCCGAACGACTACGCCACCGTGGCCGAGGCCATGCAGGCCATCCGCAACGACCAGGCGTACCACCAGCAGACCCACGGCTGGTGCGACATCGGCTACAACTTCCTCGTCGACAAGTGGGGCAACATCTACGAGGGTGCCGACGGCAGCATCGAGGAGCCGATCATCGGCGCCCACACCGGCGGCTTCAACACCGGCACGGTCGGCGTCGCGATGATCGGCACGTACACGACGGCGGCGGGCGTGAAGCCCACCACCGCCCAGCGGGACGGCGTGGCCAAGATCATCGGCAGCCGCCTCGCGCAGTACGACGTGAACCCGGACGAGTCGACCGTGCTCACCGCGGCCGGCCACACCGACGGCGGCCGTTACGAGGCGGGCGACCAGGTGACGCTGCCGCGGGTCTTCGGGCACCGCGACACGCACCAGACCGAGTGCCCGGGCGAGCTCGCCTACCCGCTGCTGTCCGGGATCCAGGACCAGGCTGCCGTGTACGCGAAGCAGTACGCCGAGGTGGACGAGCAGTCCAAGAACTTCGTGCAGGCGATGTACCAGGACTACCTCGGCCGGGCGGCCACGGCCACGGACATCGAGAGCTGGTCCTACCGCGTCTCGGTGGACGGGCCGGGCGTGCTGGCCGACGGCATGGCCAAGTCGGACAACTACCGCAAGGTCCGCATCAGCCAGGCGTTCCAGGCGACCCTCGGCTACACGCCGTCGGCCACCCAGACGGCCAACTACCTCGCCATGGTCAAGAAGAAGACGCGGACGATCGACCAGATCGAGCCGTACCTGATGGGCACCTCGACCTACTACAAGCACGTGGGCGGCACCGACGCGAAGTACGTCACCGCGCTGTACCAGCACATCCTGCACCGGCCGCCGACGTCGGACCAGCTCAAGCACTGGATGCCGCGGCTGAACACCCTGGGCCGCGCGGGCGTGGTCAATGCCCTGTGGAAGAACCCGCAGGCGGTGCGGTACCGGGTCGTGGCGACCTACCAGCACTACCTCGGCGTCGCGCCGACCACCGCCCAGGCCGACACCTGGGTCAAGCGCCTCACGACGGCCGGTACCACCGAGGACGAGGCCACGCTGCGCCGCGCGATCGTGGTGACCACGAAGTACCTGGCCGCGGCGGACGCGAGGTACTGACGGGGTGGCTCGGGTGGTCGGTGGTTCGTCAGGTGATCGGCAGCCCGGGCTGCCGATCACCTGAC
>NZ_JBFAKX010000034.1:0-25164 GCF_040655935.1 Promicromonospora sp. NPDC050262
TTGGCATCGAGGTCGGCACAGGCCTGTGCCGACCTCGATGCCAACTGCCGACCTCGCCTACGGAGTGCTGACCTCAGCCCCAGCCTGCTCGTTTCGACCGCCGAGGCCGGGTCAGTCCGGGAGGACCGATCTCTCCAGCCCGCGCTCGCGGTAGTACGCCAGCAGCCGGTCCCACTCGATCACCCCCGCCGACCGCGCCCACGCCTCCCAGCAGCGCTCCAGCCGCGCGACGACGTCGGGGTGCGTGCCCGCGAGGTCGTGCGTCTCGCCGCGGTCCACGCCCACGTCGTACAGCTCCCAGGGCCGCCCCGCCTCCCGCACCAGCTTCCACCGGCCGCGCCGCACCGCGGCGTTGCCGAGGTGCTCCCAGAACAGCGGCCGCTCCAGCGTCGGCGCGCCTCGCCACTGGTCGAGCATGCTCACGCCCGCCATGCCGTCGGCGTCGCCGCCCACCGCGCGCAGCACCGTCGGCGCGACGTCGACCACGTGGCCCGGCCCCGCCGTCCGGCCCCCACCGCCCACGCCGCCCGCGGGCCACGACGCGATCAGCGGGGACGCGATGCCGCCCTCGTGCACCCACCGCTTGTAGAGGCGGAACGGCGTGTTCGACAGGTGCGCCCACGCCCGCCCGTAGCTCGCGAAGGAGTCCTCCGGCCCCGGGACGACGGCGGGGGAGTTGCCCACCCGCACCGCCCGCCCGTCGCGCGTCGTCGGCGGGGACACGTCCGGGGCGAGGCGGCCCGACGGCGGCGGCAGCTCCTCCGCGCACGCCCCGTTGTCCGAGCAGAACACGACCAGCGTGTCGTCCAGCGTGCCCTGCGCCGCGAGCTGGTCCAGCAGCGCGCCCACGCCCCGGTCCATGGCCTCGACCTGCGCCGCGTAGACCGCCATGCGCTCCGCCTCCCACTCCCGGTCGGAGGTCTCCGCCCACGCCGGCACGCGCGGGTCGCGCGGCGGCAGGCCGTCGGCCGTGGCCAGGCCGAGGCGGTGCTGCGCGGCCAGCCGGCGCTCGCGGAGCCGGTCCCAGCCCGCGAGGTAGCGCTCGCGGTACCTCGCGACGTCGGCCTCGCGCGCGTGCAGCGGCCAGTGCGGCGCCGTGTACGCGAGATACAGGAACCACGGCCGGTCGGCGCGGTGCGCCCGCTCCACGAACCCGCGCGCGTACCGCGTCAGGTCGTCCGTGAGGTAGTAGTCGCCCGCGGTGGCGGACGGCGGCAGCCGCTCCTCGCCCCGGACCAGCGGCGGCCGGTAGTAGCTGGTCGCGCCGGGCAGCACGCCGTAGAACTCGTCGAACCCGCGGCGGGTGGGCCAGGTCTCGTCGGGCTGGTCCGTCCGCGACGACAGGTGCCACTTGCCCGCGAGCGCCGTCGTGTAGCCGACGGCGCGGAGCCGCTCGGCGAGGGTCGGCGCCGCGGGGTCGGGCGAGCCGCGGTACCCGTGCGGGCGGTCGTCGCTGGTGAGCACGCCGACGCCGACGTCGTGCGCGTGGCGGCCGGTGAGCAGCGCGGCGCGCGACGGGCTGCAGCGGGGCGTCGCGTAGAAGGAGCTCATCCGTACGCCGCGCCGGGCCAGGCGGTCCAGGGCGGGGGTGTCGATCTCGCCGCCGAACGCGCCGAGGTCGGAGAAGCCGAGGTCGTCGGCGAGGACGACCAGCACGTCGGGCCGGCGGGTCATGGTGCCCCCGGGGCGATCCGGGCGCGGACCGTGCCCAGGCCCTCGACGCCCGCGGCCACGTCGAGCCCTGCCGCGTACTGCTCGCGCGTGACGCGCACCCGGGCCGACGCCGACCCCAGCGTCACCACGTCGCCCGGGAACAGCGTGATCATGCGGGAGATCGTGGCCAGCAGCTCGCCGGGTCCTGCGGTGTACTCGGCCGTCGATCCGCGGACGGTGCCCGCCGCCGTCGTCAGCCACGTCTCGCGCCCCCACCAGCCGGCCGGGTCGGGGAGGTTGCCGACGGGCAGGAGCGGGCCGGGCGCGGGCAGCACCACGTTGTAGCCGTCGGCCCAGCGTCCGTAGACGGCGCCGATGCCCCGCTCGCCGGCACGGGCGGGCTCGGCGACGGCGTCGGAGAACGACTGGTCGCACAGCGAGACCAGGGGCGTGTACCCGAGCACCAGGTCGTCGAGCCCTGACCCGTCGGGGGCGTCGGCGACCAGGCGGCGCACCACCAACGCCAGCTCGACCGCGACGACCAGGTCCGTGGCGCGCGCCGGGACCCGCACGGTGTCGCCCGCGGGGACGCCGGCAGTGCTGCCCGCCGAGAGCGCTGAGGCCGGGCCGTTCAGGAAGCGGGGCACGGCGAGCCGCGGCAGGCCGTCCGGGCCGTCCGGGCCGTCCGGGTCGGGGGCGCCGGCCGGGGCGGCGTTGCCGAAGGCGGTCCAGAAGTGCCGCGCCCGGGCGACCGACCAGTCCGCGGGCGCCCTGAGCACCGTCGAGCCGGGCTCGGCGCGCTCGCGCAGGGCGAGCTCGCGCACGGCCCACGAGGGGTGCCGGGTGAGGTCGGGCGGCGTCGGCCCCGGGCCGTCGTCGGGCACCACCACCGGGTTGGCCAGCGCGCCCACACGCTCGATCTCGACCTCGAGCCGCGTGCCGGCGGCGACCTCGCCGGGGGTGACGGGCAGGCCGTCGACGCCCATGGTGCCGAGGTGGATCACGTCGCCCACGTGCAGCGACGCGAACGAGGAGTACCAGGCGAGCACCCGCTCGATGCCCAGCAGGGTCGCGCCGCTGTGCGCGCGGTCGCGCGTGCGGCCCGACTGCCGCGTCCACATCAGCAGGTCGTAGGGGTCGCCCACCTCGTCCTTCGTGACGAGGTACGGGCCCATGGGGCACATGCTGTCGGCCTTCTTGCCGCCCCACGACGCCGTGGCCTGGAACAGCCAGTCCTGGTAGCCGGGCGGCAGCGAGTAACCGGTGCCGGCGTTTCCCGGCACGGCGGAGAAGTAGTGGGTGCCGGACACGTCGTCCACCACGGTGTAGCCCGCCACGTGCTCCATCGCCCGCTCGACCGGGACGTCCCGCCCGGCCCGGCCGATCACCACGGCCAGCTCCACGTTGTAGGCCATGGCGGGCAGGTGGTGGCCGTGCCGCACGACGACGGGCGCGCCGTGCCCGACCACCGCCCCCTGCGGCCGCTGGTGCCCCAGCGGGAAGAGGTTGAGCAGCGGCACGCCGGGCCTGTTCCGCACGAACGACGGCGAGTTCGTCACCAGCCCCCAGCACAGGCGCGGCCTCGGGACCGGCGCGAGCAGCTCGACGCCGTCGTCCGCCGCGCCGTCACCCGACCCTGTGCCGCCCGACCCTGTGCCGCCCGGGCCGCCGACGCGGTGCCCCGAGCGCGGCAGGATCGTCACGTCGGTCCGTGCCCGCTGCTCGACGGCGGCGGCGAGCCGGGACAGGGCGGCCAGGCCCGCGTCGTCGAGCGCGAGGAGGCCGACGAGCGTGTCCGGCCACGGCCCCGCGAGGAAGCGCGGAGCCGCGGCCGGGCCGGTGGCGGGGACGGCCGCGTGCGCCGCCAGCGCGGCCTCGGCGCGGACCGGCTCGACGAGCCACTCGTGGTCCGCCACACCGGGGTCCCGCAGCACGACGCCCCAGCGCTCCGTGCCCTGGGCCAGGAAGCTGGCGAGCCTCACGGCTGTTCCCTCACGACTGTCCTCTCACGACATCTCCCCGGCGCCCGGCACCTCGATCGTGGCGCCGTCGGCGGTGAGGTACCCGGCCACGATCACCCGGTACCAGCGCCGCCCGTCGGACACGGCGAGCGTGGGGAACGGCCCCAGAGCGTCGGGCACCATCACGAGCCCGCCCGCGACGGGTTCGGGCAGCTCGGCCACGGGGTTGGGCACGAGCTGCAGGCTGTGCGCGTGGACCCGCCGCATCCGCAGCTCCGCGGAGCCGAGGTCGCGCTCGTTGTCCGCGGTGGGCACCACGCCGTCGGCCCCGACGCGGACGGCGGCCAGCGCGTTCGCCTCGGCCGTGGCGGCCACCAGCTCGACGACGGCGGCGCCCGCCTCCCCGGCGGGCACCACCCGCACGCCGCCCTTCACGCCCGGCCCGGCGCCCGCGACCTGGGCCGACGCCGCCAGGAAGCTGCCGTAGGCGTCGCCGTCCCCGTACCCGTCGGCCGCGGTGGCCCGCACCACGGACGCGCCGTTCTTCGCCGAGGTGAGCTCGTGCTCGTTGGGCCCCGCGCTGCGCCGCTGCACGTAGCACCCCTCGCCCACGGTGCCCGCGAGCAGAACGGGCGCGGCGGCGTCCAGGGTGTTGCCGCTGACGGTGGAGCCGGTCAGGGTGCCCGTCACCCGCACGGGCGCGTTCGCGGGCACCGTGTTGGCGCCGAACGCGTTGCCCATCACGGAGATCCCGGCGGCGTCGCCGGCGATCCGTACCGCGCCCCGGATCACGCTGCGCTCCAGGTTCCAGTTGTCGAACGAGTTGGCGGAGATCGTGATCTCGGACGCCGACTGCTCGAACGCGACCGGGTCGAGGTTGATCCAGTTGAACGTGTTCCCGCTGATGGTGACGTTGTGCGCGTCCACGCCGCGGAACAGGATCGCGTTCGGGGGCCGGTTGCCGCCCGGCTCCACCCCGCCGCCGCCGATCACGTTGCCCGCGATCGTCAGGTTGCTGCCGCCCGCGGTGATGTCGATCGCCGGCCCGGAGGCGTGCTCCACGACGTTGCCGACGATCGTGGAGTTGATGATGCCGCCGGCGAAGAACCGGCGGCCGATGTCCACCAGGTTGTTCGAGATCACGGCGCCCCGGAAGTTCTCGTTCTCCGCGCCGGTGGTCGCGATGCACTGGTTCATGCTGTGGAAGTGGTTGCCCTCGATGAGCCACTTGCGCATCCCGTACGGCAGCAGGTGCAGGTCGCCGCCGCCCGTGCCGTCGGTGGGCCACTGCACGGTCAGAGCGGTCCCGGAGATCGCCACCAGGTTGTTCGTGAAGACCAGCCCGCGCCCGACGTGCACCACCGCCTGGTTGAACGACACGAAGGTGCACTCCGTGATGGTGGCGTCCATGTCGTCGGTGTTGTTGGTGCGGGCCGTGCGCACCGCCACCGAGCCGGGCGTGCGGGTCCGGGTGATGAACGACAGCCCGCGGATGCCGCACAGCGGCGCGTGCATCTCCAGGCCGGTGCCGTCGAAGTCCACGAGGATCAGCGACGTGCGCACGCCCATGGTGCCCTGGCCGGCCAGCACGATGCGGTTGAGGTTCATCGGCTCGGTGAACTCGGTGTCCCGCACCACGAGCGGCGCGGTGATGCGGTAGGTGCCCGGCGGGAACCAGACGATCTTGCTGAGGCGCTCGAACTGCGCGTCGATGGCGGCCTGGATCGCGGCGGTGTCGTCGTTGACGCCGTCGGCCAGTGCGCCGAACTCCTGCGGGGTGGTGGCACCGGAGATGTCGAGGGTGGCCAGCGCGGGGTCCGAGAGCTCGGGCGGGCCGGGCTCGGCCGGCAGCGCGGTGGTGGGGGACGCTGCGGCGGACAGCGGGGCGGACAGCGGGGCGGACACGGCGCCTGCGGCGGTGGCGAGACCGGCCAGGCTGGCGGTGCGGAGCATGTTCCGTCGGGTCACGGGCTGGTGCATCGTTGCTTTCCTTCCGTTGAGCCTTACGGGCTGGGCCTTCGTGGGGCGGCCCAGATGGGGGTGACTCAGGTGGGGGCACTCAGATGAGATGCTCCGCGAAGGGCACGAGGAAGGCGTGCAGCGCCTCCCGTTCGCCCGGGTCGCACGCGATCAGGGGTGGCGCGACGTGCGGGGGGCACAGCCCGCGCCGGGCGAGCACGGCCTTGATCGCGGGGGTGCCGGGGCGCACCTTGTGCAGGCCCACCAGGGCGGTCAGCAGCTCCTGCAGACGGGTCACCTCGGCGGTGTCGCCCGCGCGGTGCGCGGCCACGAGCGCGAGCGTCGCCCGGGGCGCGATGTTGCCGACGCCGGGCACGATGCCGTGCGCGCCGAGATCCAGGGCGGCGGCGAGCTGCGTCTCGTCGCCCTGCCCGACGGCGAAGCCCGGCCGGCGCGCCGCGATGCCCACCAGGTGCCGCAGCAGCACGAGGTCACCGGAGCTGTCCTTGATGCCGACCACGTGGTCCAGGTCGGCCAGCGCGTCGGCCAGGCCCGGCGTGATCGGGGTGCTGTACCGGGGCGCGTTGTAGGCCACGACGGGCAGGCCGACGCCGGCCAGGGCCGCGAAGTGCGCCACGACCTCGTCGGCGCGGTGGTGGAAGTAGATGGGCGGGCTGAGCACCAGGGCGTCCGCGCCGGCGGCCGCGGCGGCGTCGGCCCGGGCGAGGACGTCGTGCGTGCCGGCCGCCGTCACGTTCACCAGCACGAACCCGCCGTCGTGGCCCCCGCTGAGGCGCTGCCCGTCGGAATGCTGTCCGCCGTAGTGCCCGTTCAGGCGCGGCCCGCCGTTCCGGTGGGTCGCCGCCGACCCGAGCGCGTGCCAGCGCGCGACCACCTCCGCCGTGAACGGGCCGACGTCGGCGGCGGGTACCAGCGGACCCTCGCCGTTGCTGCCGAACAGCATCAGGGTGCGCACGCCGTGGGCGTGCAGGCTGTTCAGCAGCCGGCTCGCGCTCGCCGCCGCCGGCCGGCCGCGCACGTCCATGGGCGTCACGAGCGGCACGGTCACCCCGGTCAGGAGCGGTGTTCCGGTCAGCATCAGTACCCCTTGATCTCGGGCCAGTCGAGCTCGAACCCGTCGGCGACGAGCTCGGCCTGGAACGCGGCGAGCAGCGCGGCGTCGGCGTGCACCTGGGCGGGCTCCACGCCGTGGGCCAGGCAGTGCGCGGCGAGCGCCCCGGCGGCCTCCCCGGCGTTCCACTCGACGGGGTGCAGGCGGTAGCAGCCGTTGGTGACGTGCGTGGTGCCGATGTTCTTCCCGGCCGCCAGCAGGTTGCGCACCCGCATGGGCAGCAGCGCGCCGAGCGGGATCCGGAACGGGCTGGACGGGACGTCCAGGTAGTTGTCCCCGCCGGTGCTGGGGTGCAGGTCGATCCGGTACATGCCCACGCCCACGGAGTCGGGGTAGGCCACGGCCCCGGCGGCGCCGCGCACCGCGAGCGAGAGGTCCTGCTCCACCACGGTGGTGCGCGCCCGGATGCGGCGCGACTCGCGCACGTACGGCGCCTTGGCGAACCCGTCCTGGGTGCCCAGCACGTCCGGCCGCAGCCGCAGGCCCGGCCAGCCCGTGCCGCCGTCGGGCCGGGGCGCCTCGGTCTGCAGCCAGTAGAGCATGCTCAGCGACTGCTGCCGGGCGCCCAGCAGGTGCTCGTCGCGCTCGGCCTCGGGCACCGGGTCGTGCGCCGGGCCGACCAGCGGCCCGGGCAGGTAGTCGATCATGGGCCAGTTGACGAGCGTGACGTCGCTCGCGGCGAAGCCGGCCTCGAACTGCTCGCGGGCCACGATGCGGCGGAACAGCCACAGGTCGCGGTCGCCGGGGTCGGCACTCTGGTCGGCCACGACCGGGCCGCTGGGCGCGTGCGGCACGAACGTGCGCACCAGCGGCTCAAGGGTGCGCGGGTCGGGGGCGGTGAGGCTGAGCATGCGGTCGGGCCAGTACGGCGGCCGGTAGTCGCGCCAGTGCTCGTACTGCTCGGGCCGGTCGACCGTGTGGTCCTCGCCCGCGCGGTGCTCCACGGCGAACACCCACGAGAAGGCCTGCTGGTTGTCCGGCTGCGCGACGGCGGGGGCGCTCGGCTCCCCGGTCTCGTCCCGCGACTCGAACCCCGTCACGTGCTCGACGCCGCCCAGCGGCAGCAGGTCGCCCAGCTCCGTGGCGTCCAGCACGTAGGGCGCCGTGACCGTCACCGGAGTGCCGTCCGGACCCGTCAGCGTCACGGCCTCCACCCGGTCGCGACCGGAGTCCACCGCCACCGGGCGGTGCCCGAACAGGACCCGCAGCCGCCCCGCGGCCAGGTACGGCGCCACCATGGCGTCCAGCACCGCCGCCGCGACCCGGGGCTCGTAGCACAGCCGGCTCACCCGCCCCAGGCCCGGGTTGAGGTCCACCACCCGGCGGGCCGACGGCGTCAGCGGGTACCACGTGCGGTAGTACTGCCGCACCCCCTCCCGGAACGCCCGGTAGGACCGCGTGCAGCCGAACTGCTCGATCCACGGGTGCTCGTCGGGCGGCACGCCCTGCGCGCTGAGCTGCCCGCCCAGCCAGTCCGTCTCCTCGGTCAGCACCACCGAGCGGCCGCGCCGCAGCGCGGCCAGCGCGGCGGCCACCCCGCCCGCGCCACCGCCGACAACGAGCACGTCTGCCCCCACCTCCCGCCCGCCCACCCGTTGAGTGCTGGATATGTGCCCTTTCGAATCGTTCCGAGAGGGCGAATATCCAGCACTCAACTGAGCCGGGCGCGGGACCGTCATGCTGCACCCTCCAAAGTTCGGGCGGCCTGGAGGAGGGCCTGGGTGTAGGGGTGCGCCGGTGTGGTGAACAGGTCTTCCGCCGACGTGTCCTCGACCAGCACCCCGCGGTGCATGACGGCCACCCGGTCGGCGATCTGCCGCACCACCGCGAGGTCGTGGGTGATGAACAGGACCGACAGGTCGTGCTCGTCGCGCAGGTCCACCAGCAGCCGCAGGATCTGCGACTGCACCGACGCGTCCAGCGCCGAGACCGCCTCGTCGCACACCAGCAGCCGCGGGCGCAGAGCCAGCGCCCGCGCGATGCCCACCCGCTGCTTCTGCCCGCCCGACAGCGCGGACGGCCGCCGGTCGGCCACCCCCGGGTCCAGCCCGACGTCGGCCAGCACCCGCGCCAGCGCCTCCCGGCGGTCCCCGGCCGGCGCCACCGACGGGTGCGCCCGCCACGCCTCGCGCACGATCGCGCCCACCGTCATGCGCGGGTTCAGCGACGACCCCGGGTCCTGGAACACCATCTGCACCGCCCGGTGCAGCCCCGGCGACCGCCGCCGCACCGGCCCCAGGGGCCGCCCCTCGAACGTGATGCTGCCCTCCTGCGGCGCGACCAGGCCCAGCACGCACCGCGCCACCGTCGACTTGCCCGAACCCGACTCGCCGACCAGCGCCACGGTCTGCCGCGCGCCCACGTCCAGGTCCACCCCGTCGACCGCCCGCACCGTGGTGCGGGGCTCGCGGACCGACCGGCGCGGGCCGGCGAACGTGACGCGCAGGCCGCGGATCTCGAGCACGCTCACGGGCCGACCTCCTCGGCGAAGTGGCAGGCGCTGAGCCGGCGGGGCGCTGGCTCGCCCGGGGTGGCGCCGTCCGGGGCGGCGCCGCCCGCGTCGATCTCGCCCGCGTCGACCTCACGCAGCGCCGGGACCTCCGTGGCGCACCGCGCCCGCGCCATCGGGCAGCGGGGGTGGAACGGGCACCCGGACGGCCGGTCGAACGGGCTGGCGGGGGCGCCCGGGAGCGGCTCGGCGATCGCCGTCCGGCTGGTCACCGCGGGGACGTTGCCCGCGAGCGCCCGGGTGTAGGGGTGGTACGGGCGGTCCAGCACGGCGCGCGCCGGTCCCTGCTCGCAGACCCGGCCCGCGTACATCACCACCACCTCGTCGGCGACGTGCGCCATCACCCGCAGGTCGTGGCTGACCAGGATCATGGCCAGGCCCTCGCGGTCGCGCAGGTCGGCGAGCAGCGCCAGGATCCGCGCCTGGGTGGTGACGTCGAGCGCGGTGGTCGGCTCGTCGGCGATGACCAGCTCGGGCCGCCCGGCCAGCGCGACGGCGATCATGACGCGCTGGCGCATGCCGCCCGACAGCTCGTGCGGGTACGAGCCCGCCTGCCGCTCCGGCTCGGGCAGGCCCACGCGCGCCAGCAGCTCCAGAACGCGTGCCCGGACCTCGGCGCGGGCCAGGCCGTCGCGGCGCAGGATCTCGCCCACCTGGCGCCCCACGGTCTGGATGGGGTTGAGTGCGGCGGACGGGTCCTGGAACACGACGCCGATCTCGCGGCCGCGCACCTGCCGCCGCCGGCGCTCGGGCGCGGTCAGGAGGTCCTGGGACTTCCACCGCACCTGGCCGGAGGCGACGGCGGCCTCCGGCAGCAGCCCCACGACGGCCATCGCCGTCATCGTCTTGCCGCTGCCGGACTCGCCGATCAGGCCGGTGGTGCGCCCGGCCCGGACGGTGAACGAGACCCGGTCGACCACCGCGCCCGCGGGCAGGGCGACGCCGAGCCCGGTCACCTCGAGCATCGGGGTGGTGCGCCGATCGGCGGTCACCACCGCGACGGACTGGTCTGCCATTGTGCTCCCTCCCGCGGTCAGCCCCGCGTGCCCGTCAGCTCTCGGAGTTCGTCACGCGCGTGAAGTACGGCAGGCTGTCCGACGCCGGCACGAAGCCCTCGACGCCCGAGCGCCACGCGTACGGCATGCCCACGAACATCGGGTACATGCCCACGGCGTCGTCCCAGACGATCTGCGTGGCCTGCGCGTACAGGTCCTCCCGCTCGGCGGTGTCGCTGGTCGCCTCCGCTGCGGCCAGCAGCTCGTCGAGGTCCTCGTTGCAGTAGCCGGTGCGGCCCGCGGCGCACGGGTACAGCCGCCCCAGGTTCGTGGCGGCGTCATACCCCTGCGAGCCGATCTGCTGGATGTTGATGTCCCACTTCAGGGCCAGCAGGTCCTCCAGGAACACCGCCTGCTCCTTCTCCAGCGGCTCGACCTGTACGCCGATCTCCGCCAGGTCCGAGGCCACGGCCTGCGCGAGCTGGCGGAACTGCGGCTGCGAGAACTGCATGCGCAGCGTCGTGTCGTAGTCGAAGCCGGCGTCGTCCAGGGCCGCCTTGGCGGCCTCGGGGTCGTAGGTGACCGGCTCCTGCGGCGCGTAGCCCAGCACCACGGGGCTGACCACGGAGTCGGCCGCGGAGCCCGTCTCCGGGAACAGCGACGCGGTGATCTCCCCGAAGTCGACCGCCTGCCACAGCGCCCGCCGCACCGCTGCCTCCTGCAGGGTCTCCTCGGCGCTGTTCATCCACATGGTCAGCACGCCCGGGCTGTCCACGCTCTCGACCGTGATCGACGTGTCGCCCTGCAGGGCGGGGATCTGGTCGTCGGGCATGGCCCACGTGACGTCGACCTCGCCGGTCTGGAGTGCCGTCATGCGGGCCGAGACCTCGGGGATCGACTGGAAGACCAGCTCCTCCAGCGCCGGGGGACCGTCCCAGTAGGTCGGGTTCGGCGTCATCCGCAGCGCCTGACCCGGCTCGAACGACTCCACGACGAACGGCCCGGAGCCCACCGGGTCCTGGAAGAACGCCTCGTCGACGTCGGGCGGGGTGACGAAGAACGACGAGATCTTCGCGACGAAAGACGCGTCCGGCTTGCCGGCGTCGAACACGACGGTGGCCTCGTCGGGCGCCTCCACCTGGTAGTCCACGAAGTTGCCGGCCAGCGGACCCTGCAGCTCCAGCACGCGCTCGAAGGAGGCGACCACGGCGTCGGCGTCGACCGGCTCGCCGTCGGAGAACTCCACGCCGTCGCGCAGCGTGAACGTCCACCGGCTGGTGTCGTCGTTGGGCTCCCACCCGGTGGCCAGGTCGCCCGTGAACTCGCCGGGGCCGGTGCTGACCACGAGCTGGCTGAAGAGGGCGCGGGCCGCGAGCTGCGTGCCCGCGTCCATGCTGGACGGGCCGTGCGGGTCCAGGTTCTCGATGGGGATGGGGCCGGCCGCGGTGAGCGTGCCGCCCGCAGCGTCCCCGCCGGGGTCGTCCCCGCCGTCGGAGCCGCCGCAGGCCGCCGTGGCCAGGAGCGTGAGGGTGAGGGCGAGGGCGGGTACGGCGCGCCGGGTGCTGAGCTTCATCGCTCGTTCCTTCCGGAGGGGTGTGCCGGGTGGATCTACGGGATGGGTGTACTCGGGTGGTCGTACACGGTGCAGCGCCGGTGCGGCGTTGTCAGGGCTGGGCGAAGGTCAGGGCTGGGCGAAACGTCTGGTGAGACGGTCGCCGACCAGGCCGATGCAGACGACCAGGACGGTGAGCGCGATGCCGGGGAAGGCCGAGATCCACCACGCGGTGGCGAGGTACTCCTTGCCGCTCGCGATGCTCTGGCCCCAGGACGCGACGTGCGGGGGAAGGCCGAGGCCCAGGAAGCTGAGGGCCGCCTCGGACAGGACGACGGAGGCGAGCTCCATCGTGGCGAGTGCGACCACGGGCCCCGCCAGGAACGGCACCACGTGCCGGCCGAGGATCACCCGGGTGCGCACGCCCATGATCCGGGCGGCGTCGACCCAGTCGCGCTCGCGGACGGACAGGGCGACGCTGCGCGACAGCCGGGCGAACCCGATCCAGCCCGCCACGCACAGCGCGATGATCACCACACCCGTGCCGCGGTCTAGGAGGCCCGCGATCACGATGGCCAGCAGGATGCCGGGGAACGCCATGAGCACGTCGACGGTGCGGGCCACGGCGACGTCGGCGAACCCGCCCGCGTAGCCGGCCACGGCGCCGAGCGCCACGCCCACCACGGAGCACAGCGCCACCACGACCACGCCGATGGTCAGGGACGTGCGCGCCCCGTGCACCACCTGCGCCAGCACGTCGCGGCCTACGCCGTCCGTGCCCAGCCAGGCGGTGCCGGCCGCCGTGGCCGAGCCGGGCGGCAGCAGCCGTTCCGTGACGACGGTGGCCACCGGGTCGTACGGCACGAGGTACGGCCCGACGACGGCGGCGAGCACGTAGACGCCGATGATCCCGTGGACGACCCAGGCGCCGACCGAACCCGCGCGTCTCATCGGCGGGCCTCCAGCCGGATGCGCGGGTCGAGGCGGGCGTAGGCGAGGTCGGCGGCCAGGTTGAGCACGACGACGCAGACGGCGATCAGCACCGTGGCGGCCTGCACCACCGCGTAGTCGCGGTTGCCGACCGCGCCGACCAGGAGGTTGCCGAGCCCGGGCCAGGCGAACACGGTCTCGATGACGACGGCGCCGCCCAGCAGCGTGCCGACCTGGAGGCCGACGACGGTGACCACCGGGACCAGCGAGTTCTTCAGGACGTGCCCGGTCAGCACCTCACGCTCGGTCAGGCCCTTGGACCGCGCGGTGCGCACGAACGGCTCGGACATGGTCTCGGCCACGCCGCTGCGCGTGATCCGCCCCACCAGCGCCGTGAAGGGGATGGCGAGGGTGACCGCGGGCAGCACGAGGTGTTCCAGGTCCCCGCCGCCGGCGCTCGGCAGGAGCCGCAGCCACAGCGCGAGCACGAGGATGAGCATGATGCCCACCCAGAACGGCGGCAGCGCCTGCAGTCCCAGCGTGACCGTGGAGGTGGCGCGGTCCACGAGGCTGCCGGGCCGGTGCCCGGCCAGCACGCCGAGCACGATGCCGACGGTGACCGCGACGAGCGTGGCAGCCAGCGTGAGCGTGACGGTCGCGGGGAACCGTTCGAGCACCGCGTCCATGGCCGGTCGGCCGTACCGGTACGACTCGCCGAAGTCGCCGCGCACGGCGTCGCCCAGGAACGACAGGTACTGGACGAGCAGCGGCTGGTCCAGGCCCAGCGTGTGCCGCAGCTCCGCGATCTGCTCGGGGGCGGCGTCCGGGCCCAGGGCGACCGTGGCCTGGTCGCCCGGCGCCAGGCGCACGACGAGGAAGACCGCGGTGAGCACGCCCCAGATGGCGAACAGCCCGACGGCGAGGCGCCGCAGCAGGAACGCGAGCATCATCGCGGGCTCCCCACCGAGTCGCCGTCGACCGGCGTGCACGCGACGGACAGCTGGCGCGGGCCGTCGTCGGCGTCCAGGATCTCCAGCAGGAGGCGCACCGCCGCGCGGCCCATGTCCTCGCGGGGGAGCGTGAAGCGGGTCCAGTCGCGGCCGGACGGGGTTGTGGCGGTGCCCGGTGTGCTACCCGATGCGGTGCTCGGCGCGCCGCTCGGGGCGGGGTCGCCCAGCAGGGCGACCGAGAGGTCCTCCGGGATGCGCAGCCCCGCCGTGGCGGCGACGCGCTCCAGGGCGGCGACGGTCTGGTCGTCCTCGCTCGGCTCGACCAGCAGCGCGGTCACGCCGTCGGCCCGCCACCGCTGCAGCAGGTCGGTCAGCAGCGTGGCCGTGGTGGCGGCGTCGTCCGGCATCTCGTGGACCGGCTGGTCGGGCAGCCCGGCGTCGGCCAGGCCCGCGCGGAACCCCGCCTCGCGGTCGCGCGTGGGCTCCTGGTGGTCGGCGGGCCGCAGGTACGCGAGACGGCGGTGCCCGGCATCGGCCAGGCGGCGCACCATGTCGCGGGTGGCGCCCACGTAGTCCGGGGCCACGTAGGACAGTTCTGCGCCGGGCAGCTCGCGCCGTCCGACGAACACGAACGGGAAGTCCTCGCGGACCAGGTCGGCGAGGTCCGCGCGGTCGATGTGCCGGCCCAGCAGCACGCAGCCGTCGGCGACCTTGAGCCGGTTGATGCCGCCGGAGTAGATGCGGCGCTCGCCCGTGCCCACGGAGCTGAACAGCAGCAGGTCGTACCCGAACGCGGCCGTGGCCTCCTCGACGTCCAGGAGGAACGGGAAGTAGAAGTCGCGCTGGTCCACGGGGAAGACGGGCTCGAACGTGTAGAGGCCGAGCATGCGGTTGCGGCCGCCCTTGAGGCTGCGCGCGGCGGTGTTGACGGTGTAACCGAGCCGCGCCGCAGCGTCGAGCACCGCCCGGCGGGTCTGCTCGGCGACCTGCCCGCTGGCCTGGCCGCCGCTGACCACCAGGGATACCGTCGCCTGCGAGACGCCGGCAGCCCGCGCGATGTCCACCTGGGTGGGACGCCGACGTTGGGTCATCGCGGACTCCTCGGGTAGCCGGCGCCATTGCCGGGTAGCCGACTTTAATACGTATTAAAGTCGTGCGACGCAACACTATGGATCCGGGCAACGGGCCGTCAAGGAAATCCTGGCCGATACCCCTGTATTCACCCGGTCGACGGAACGAGGGCGGGATGCGCGAGATCCGGGCGGACGACGACGTCCTGACCTGGGCGGGTGCCGTCTCGGTCGAGCACGCGCCGGGCTGGTCGCGGGCCTGGCGGCTGCCGCACGACCGGATCGGGTTGTTCCCCGGCGGTGCCCTGCGCTCGCGCGCAGCCATGCCCGCGGGCGTGCGGCTGGTGCTCGGCACCGACGCCCGGACGCTCGCGGGACTCGCCGCGGTCCAGGGGGTCGAGGTGCCGCTCGACGTGGTGATGGACGGCGCCGGACCGGACGGCGACGTCGTCGCGTCCGTGCCGGTCGGGCCGGACGGGGGCTTCGCGGTGGAGCTGCCGCCCGGAGACAAGCGGGTCGAGGTGTGGCTGCCGCAGTTCGGGACGTTCCGGCTGCAGGGCCTCGCCGTCGACGACGGGGCGCGGGTGTGGCCGGCCGGCGGGCCCGCCCGGCCCCGGCTCGTGACGTACGGCAGCTCGCTGACGCAGTGCCGGCAGGCGGCGTCCCCGACCCGCACCTGGCCCGCGCGCGTGGCGCGCGGGCTCGGCCTGGACCTGACGTGCCTGGGGTTCGCGGGGGAGGCGCACCTCGACCCGATGGTCGCGCGTGTGCTGCGCGACCTGCCCGCCGACGTCGTCGTGGCCTGCCTCGGCATCAACGTCTACGGTGCGGGCACGTTCAGCGCGCGCTCGCTGCTCCCGGCGCTGCTCGGGTTCCTGAGCACGCTCCGCGACGGGCACCCCGGCGTGCCCGTGCTGGTGGTCTCGCCGGTCGCCTCGCCGCGGCGGGAGGACGCCGTGGGTCGCGCGGGCCTGACGCTCGCGCAGGTGCGCGACCAGGTGGCCGACGCGGTCGGCCTCCTGGCCGCGCACGGCGACCCGGACCTGCACCTGCTCGACGGGCGGGCGGTGCTCGGGCCCGAGCACGCGCACCTGCTGGACGACGGCCTGCACCCGGGGCCGGAGGGCTACGCGCACATGGCGTCGGTGATCGGGCCGGTGGTGCGGGAGCTGCTCGACGGCCGGGACGCGGGTGGCGCGGTGGTGCGAACCCGGCCGTGAGGCCTCAGCGAGCCGTCACAGCAGGTCCAGCGGCGTGCCGTACTCCGGGACCACCACGCGCGTTCCGGGCGAGAGCCGCCCGATCCGCTCGGTGAGGTCCAGCATCCGGCCCCGCGTGCGCTCGTCGGCGCGCGGCGGGTTGGTCAGGGGTGACTCGAAGTCGTCCCAGTGCACCAGGACGACCTGCTCGACGCCGTCCAGCGCCGCGAGCAGACGGCCCGCGTAGTCGGCGGTCACGTCCGTGCTCGGCACGGGCAGCGCCACCGTGTCGACGCGCAGGCCGTGCAGCGCCCGGTCGTCGTAGTCGCTGCCGCCGAGCAGCAGCACGGACCGGCCCTGCGGCGAGCGCAGCAGGTACGACAGGGTGTCGCCCTCCGGCAGGTCGGCGATCGTGCGGGGCCGCGCCGGGACCCGCGTGTGCACGCCGGGGAACAGCAGCCCGCCGGACGCCGTGCGGCTGTGCAGCGAGGGCACGACGCGCAGCACCAGGTCGCCCAGGTGCATCTCCTCGCCGCCGCGCACCACCGCGAGCTGTTCCCGGGGCACGCCCATGGCCAGCGCGAGGTGGTACCCGGTCAGCGTGGTGAGCACGGTGGCCCCGCGGGTGCGGGCCAGGTGGGGCACGTCGGCGAAGTGGTCCCAGTGGGTGTGCGTCACCAGGACGGAGTCGACGGCGCCCTCCTTCGTCCCCGCCGCGCCGAGTGCGGCGTCGAGCGCGGCGGCGTCGACCCGCAGCCGGGTGGTGGCGCGGAACGTCCCGGCCGCCAGGCCGGTGTCGAACCGCGTGACGTACGGGTCGAGCAGGACCGTGGTCGCGGGGGTGCGGATGCGCCAGCCCGAGGTGCCGAGCCAGGCGAACGTGGCGAACCCGGCCGGGGCCGCCGTGGTCCCCGGGACGACGGCGGCGGCGGTGCCGGCGCCCGACGCCCGGGCCGCGCCCGGGACGGCGGTACCGGCGAGACCGCCGAGCACGCCCAGGGCCGCGGTCCCGGCGCCCGTCATCAGGGTGCGGCGGCTGAGGCCGCGGTTCGAGGTGGTGGGTGTCGTCATGCGGCACACCCTTCGCGAGGCCGTGGGCGAGAGTCAAAGAGTCTTGCCGACGCGACCCGAGTCGATCTTGATATGGCCCCCGCCTAGGCTCAGGGCCGTGGACCTCCTGAAGCACCTGGGCTTCTTCGCGGCCGTCGCCGACGCCCGGCACTTCGGCAACGCGGCCGCCGACCTCGGCATGACCCAGCCGCCGCTGTCCCAGGGCATCCTCCGGCTGGAGCGGCACCTCGGCGTGCGGCTCTTCGACCGCGACGCGCGCGGCGTGCGCATCACCGCCGCCGGGCGCCGGCTCCTGCCCTCCGCCCGCGAGCTGCTCGACGCCGCGGACGACCTCGTCGTCGCCGCCCGCGACCTCGCCCTGCCCGAGCAGGTCCGCCTCGGCATCGCCGCCGACCTGGAGGACGCCGTCCCCGGCCTGCTCCGGGCGGTCGGCGTCGACCTCGTCCCCAAGGCTCTCGCGAACGCGGGCGGCGCCGTGGTGCCCACGGTCGCGGGCAGCGTCGAGCTCGTCGACCTGCTGCGGGACGGTCTGCTCGACGTCGCCGTCGTGCGGCACCCGGGCGTGCTCGACGGACTGACGGCGGGGCCGGTGCTCGTGCTGCCGACCCGGCTGGAGGGTGTCGACGTGGGTGCCGGCGTCGGCCTCGCGGAGGTCCGGCTGCCCGTGGCCGTCCCGCCCCGCCACCACCAGCCGCCCGCGCACGACCAGCTCGTCGACGCCCTGCGCCGCGCCGGGCACAGCGGCGCGGTGGTCGAGGCGCGGGACGCCGCACAGCGCCGGGCGCTGGTCGCGGCGGGTGCGGCGGTCGGCGTCGTGCCCACCACCGTGGAGCAGCCCGGCGATCCGTCGTGCCCGCCGCTGCGGCTGCGGGTCGCCGTGCCGCACGCCGCGCAGCGCCGGCCCGAGGTGGACCACGACGCGGTCGCCGCCGCGATCGAGCGGGCGCTCAGATCGGGACCGGCCCGATGACACCCGTCGACACCTCCGCCGTCGTCGCGTCGCTCCGGGAGGTCGCGCGGGACGCGGGTGTCACGGCCCGGGTCCACGCGACCCGGCTGACCGGCCCGCCCGGGACGGTCGCCCTCGACGACGCCGAGCCCGTCGCGGTCGCCTCGCTCTACAAGCTGCCGCTCGCGCTGGTCTGGGCGGACCTCGTGGCGGCCGGCGACCTCGCCGGGGACCAGCCCGTGCGCCTCCCGGCGGACTCCCGCATGCCCGGCCCCACGGGCGTGGCGATGCTGCTCGACGACGTGTCGCTGACCGCGCGCGACGTCGTCCGGCTGATGCTCGCGGTGTCCGACAACGCCTGCGGCGACGCGCTCCTGACCCTGGTGGGCCGCGCACGCGTGCACGAGCACCTGGCGGCGCTCGGCCTCCCGGAGACCCTGGTGCGGCAGGGCTCGGCCGAGGAGACCCGCGCCGTGCTGCGCGACACCGGTACCGGCGACTGGGCCGCCGCCCAGCGGGCGCTCGCCGACCCGGACCGGGCCGCCGAGACGTCGCAGTACGACCCGGCGTTCGCGAGCGCCGGGACCGCCGCGCAGGTCGGCCAGGTGCTGCGCCTCCTGTGGTCGCGCACCGGCCCGGCCCACGACCTGGTGCGGGACGCGCTGGCCCACCAAGCGTGGCGGCACCGGGTGGGCAGCGGGTTCCCGCACGACGACGTCGCGCTGCTCGGCAAGACCGGCACCCTCGGACGGCTGCGGCACGAGGCCGCCGTCGCACGGTTCCCGCACGAGCATCCCGTGGGTGTGGTGGTGCTGACCCGCGCTGCGCGGCCGGAGCGGCACCTGCCGCGGGTGGACGCCGCGATCGGTGAGCTGGCCCGCCTCGCCGTCGCGCCGCTGCGGCTGCCCGATGACGTCTGACCGCTCCGTACGACCGGTGACGCGCGACCGCCGTCAGCCCGCGGCGTCCTGCCGTCGCTCGTGGGTCAGGAGCGTGATCACCACGGCCACGACGACGCCCACGAGCGTGTCCACGGCGCGGTCGCTGACGAGGCCGGCGACGGGAACGGGATGCGCGAGGTGCGTCATGGACAGGGCGAGCGGCGTGATGAACAGCATCGCGACGGCGTAGTTGCGGCCCACGTACAGCTCGGCGCCGGCCTGCAGCAGCGCGGCGACCGCGATGACGACCAACGGCGGCGGTCCCGCCGTCAGCAGCGCCCACGCGAGCAGCACGCCCACCAGCGTGCCCGCGAGCCGCTGGGCGGCGCGCATCAGCGCCCCGGCCGCGTCCGGCGCCGACATCGGCACCACGGCGGCCACCATGGCCCAGTAGGGGTGCCCGACGGCGGTGGCGATCCCGCCCGCGACGGCCACGCCGGCGGCGTACCGCACGAGGTAGTGCGAGATCGTCCACTCCGGGCCCGTGGCCGTGGCCGTGCCTGTGCCTGTACCGGTGCCTGTACCGGTGCCTGTACCGGTGCCTGTACCGGTGCCTGTACCGGTGCCTGTACCGGTGCCTGTACCGGTGGCGGTACCGGTGGCGGTGGCGGTGGCGGTGGCGACGGCCGGGAGCGGGCCCGGCTCGAACCGCGCGAAGGCGGCCGTCAGCGCGAGCGCGAACAGGACGGCGGCGACCACGACGGCCAGGGCGACCGGCAGCCGGTCCGCCCCGGCCGGCACGGAGGAGCAGGCGCCCAGTGCGAACACGGGGAACAGCGGCCCGGGCGGGTGCCAGCGCAGCCGGTGCGACACGATCGCCACACCCGTGGCCCAGAGTGCGGCGACGGGCACCACCACCCACCCCGTGCCGGGGACGGCGGACGCCAGCACGGCGATCAGCGTGCCGACCAGCACCGACGCGACCAGCACGGCCCCCGCCTGGACCTGCATCACGAGGCGTGGCCGGATCGGCACCGTGCGGCCGAACAGGCTGGTGAACGCGCCGAACGTCGCGTACAGGGACCACTCCAGGTGGCCCGTCGCCCACAGCACCAGCATCGGCACGGCCACCGACGCGGCGGCCCGCAGCGCCACGGGCAGCTCCCCGCCGTACGGCCCCACGTGCAGCATCCGGCGCAGGTGGGGGAGCGGGGAGCGGGAATTCATGACCTTTGCATCTTCCCACGCGACCAGGGTGGGGATAACCCACGGCGCAGCACGGAGGACAGCCGGTTGGTGCGCCGAAAGCCCGCTGACCAGCATGGACACATGACCGAAACCGCACCGCACACGTTGCTCACAGGCCGGTCGCTCCGGATCGCCGCGGCCGGCGCGTTCGCGCTCGCCGTCGCGGCGGGGATCGCCGAGGCCGTCGTCGCCGTCACCTCGATCGTGGCGCAGCAGGGGGCCGACGACGCCCTCGTGACCCAGGTCGTGGCACGCGGCCTGGTCTTCGCCGCCGCGCTGACCTGCGCCTGGTACCTGGCCCGCGGCCGGCGGTGGGCATGGTGGGCCCTCCTGCTCGGCCTCGGCGTGGTGGGGCTGGCCTCGATGCTGCTGCCCATGGCCGCCGCGCTGGCCGACGGCGCCTCCTGGTCCACCGTCTTCGAGGGCGACGTCGCGCCGCTCTTCCCCGTGATCCGCGCGCTGCACATCGTGTCCGTGCTGACGGGGGTCACGTTGATGCTGCACCCGGCGGTCCGCGCGAGCCTGGTCGCGCGCGGTCAGCACAGCTAGCCAGCGCCCCGCTGTGCGGGCGGAGACGAGCACGCACCTGCTGCCAGAACCGGCCTGGCCCTGGCAGCAGGTGCATGGTGGGTTCAGCCGGCCGGCGTCCCGGCCGGCGTCCCGGCCGGCACCGGGGCCGTCGCGACGTCGAAGACGTGCATGATCCCGCGGTCCGTCGAGGCAGGCAGCACCACGGCGTCCACGGTCTTGTCCGGGTCCAGCGCCACGGGCCGCGTCGCGAACACGCGGAAGGTGCCCGTGCCCGACGTGCCGTTGCGGTTGTTGCGGCCCGCCACCTCGACCACGGTGGTGTTGCCCGCCGAGGGTCCCGCCGCCCAGTCGGTCAGCTCGACCTCGACCGGCTGGCGCGTGCCGTCCGTGTACTCGACGTATGCCGTACCGCGTGCGGGACCGTTCGTGGCCAGCCCGAGGAACGAGACCGCCGACGCCGGCGCGTCCTCCAGGTCGACGCGCTGACCGGCGACGATCCAGTTGTCCGGCTCGCCCACGCCGGCGTCGGGCCAGGCGAAGGCGACGCCGGTGTCCGCGCCGTCCACGCGCAGGGGCAGGCGCGCCCCCGGCGCGGCGCCAGCCGCGGCCAGGCCCTCGCGCGACAGCGACCAGTCGCTCAGGTCGATCGACCCCAGGTTCCCGCGGCCGTCGTGGGTGGTGCCCACATTGTTCCGGCCGTCCATCCCCTCCGTGTACGACGGCGGGACGTCGTCCGCGCCGGCGCCCCACGTGCCGGGGGTCGTGGACATGCTGAACCGCAGCGTGCCGCCCGTGCGGGCGAACGACGAGTCGATCCAGGAGGCGCTCTGCGCGCGACCGTTCACCCGCAGGCCGGTCGTGTACCGGCGCTCGCTGCTCGCGCCCGGCGCCACGATCTCGTAGTCCCGGCGGCTGTCGGCGGCGTCGATCGTGATGCGCTCCCACAGCGGGGCGCTCACCACCAGGTCCGCGGTGCCGTAGACCACGGGGTAGATGCCCAGGTTGGCCCAGACGTACCAGGCGCTCAGCCCACCCTGGTCGTCGTTGCCCGGCAGGCCCGTCGGCGTCGTGTCGTACAGCTCGTCGACGGCGCGGTGCAGCACGTCCGTGGTCTTGTGCGGCTTGCCGAGCCAGTTGTAGACCCACGGGGAGCTGAAGGACGGCTCGTTGCTGAGATAGTTGCCGGTCTGCGTGTACGCGCCGGCGTCGAGATCTTCCATGAGCACGTCGAGCGCCTGCTCGGCGGCCTCCGCCCCGCCCCGCTTGGTGACGAGCGTGCCGACGTTGTGCGGCACCATCCAGCCGTACTGGTAGCCGGTGGACTGGTTGAACTGACCGCGGCCCGCTGCGTCGTCCCGCACGCGCAGGTCGAAGGACCGGTCGAAGCCCGTGCGCTCGCGCGGGCGGATGTGCCGCGTCACCGGGTCGAAGACGTTCTGCCACGACTGGGCGCGGACCATGAGCGCATCGTGCGCCTCGTCGTCGCCGAGGCGCTCGGCGAGCTGCGCGATGGCGAAGTCCTCGATCGAGTACTCCAGCACGCGGGCCGTGGCGAAGCCGCCCTTGCGGTTCTCGATCATGCCCGTGGCGAGGTACTGGTAGGCGTCCGGACGGGTGCTGGCGTCGCCCGGCAGCGACTGGGTCTCCAGCAGGGAGGCCAACGCGGCCTCGCGGTCGTAGTCTTTTGCGCCGAAGTCGTCCATCGCGGCCAGCGCGATCGGCAGCGAGTCGGCGGCCATGCGGGCCTGCACCAGGTTGTAGGTCGGGCCGTCGTACCAGGTGCCGGTCTGCTGAGCCATGAGCACGAGCGACTGGGCGATGTCCTCCGCGACCTTCGGGAACGTCATCGCCAGGAGCTGGGCGTGGCCGCGGTAGAAGTCCCAGCCGGCGAAGTTCACGTAGAGGTGCCGGCCCTTCTCCACGCGGCGCACCTCGCCGTCGTAGCCCACGTACTGCCCGTTGACGTCCTCGAAGACGTTCGGCTGCTGCAGCACGTGGTAGAGCGCCGTGTAGAGCTTGGTGCGCTCGGCGTCGGTGTCCGAGCCATCGTCGGGGCCGTCGCCGCCGGAGACGTCGATGGTGCCCAGCGCGTCGCGCCAGGCGTTGCGAGCGCCCACGCGGACGGCGTCGAAGCTCTTGTGCCGCACCTCGGTGACGCGGTTGAGCGCGGCGTTCTCGACGCTCGTGTAGCTCAGGCCGATGCGGGCCGTCACGGTGCTGCCCGGCTCGAAGCCGAGGTAGGCCCCCGTCCCGTGCTTCGTGTCGGTGCCGACGGCGTGGTCCTGGCCCGGCGTGACCCGGCCGTCGTCCCACACGCCGTGGCTGCGGATCGGCTGGTCGAACGTCGCGGAGAAGTGGACCGTGTAGAAGGTGCCCTGGTTGCAGACGGCGCCCGCCGTGACCGTGCCGGTCACGGTGCGGCGCTTCGCGTCGATCGTGACCTCGCTGGCCCGGATCGAGTTGTTCGAGCCGGCGACGTCGAGCAGCAGGGTGGCGCCGTCGGCGTCCCTCGGGAACTCGAAGCGGCTGACGGCGGTGCGCTCGGTCGCGGTGAGCTGCGTGGTCACGTCGTTGCCGGTGGTGACCTCGTAGAACCCGGGCTCGGCGCGCTCGTCGTCGTGGCTGAACGGCAGGTAGTAGTCGCGGATGTTCGCCGCCGGGTCGGTCGGCAGTACGCCCTCGGGCAGGGCGCCCGTGAAGGGCAGGACCGGGAAGTCGAAGCCGCCGTAGTTGTCGGTGCAGCCGGTGCCCGAGATGCGGGTCATGCCGAAGCCGCGGATCCGGTCGGCGGTGTATTCGTACCCGCCCTTCTCGCCGTTGCTGCCCTCGCGGTAGGTCGTGGGGCTGGACTGCACCAGGCCGAACGGCGCCGTCGCGCCCGGGAACGTGTTCCCGTAGGCGTCGTTGCTCTTGTTCTCCGTGGTGTCGAGCTCGGTGCCGATGAAGGGGTCGACGGCGTCGACGGGCGAGAGTTCGCGGGGGTGTGCTGTCGCCTGCTGGGCCGGTGCCTGCTCGGCTGCGGGCTGGGCCGCCGCGGACAGCGTGACGGCGGGGGTGAGCGCGAGGAGCGTCACCACCCCCGCCGCGAGCGCCGCTCGGTGTGGTGCTGGGCGCCACCTGGATGAGGACATGACTGGTTCCTGACGTGTCCGGGGAAGGGTCGGCTCAGTGTGTTGTCCGAGGTCTTCGCCCAGGTGAGCGCCGCACGGCCGCCGGATGAACGCGCGGTGGCGGCGCGGCTACCGCGTGCGGTGTGGCTGCCGCCTGCGGCGCGGCTACCGCCGCAGGAAGTCGGTCACCACCGCGAGGAACTCGTCCGGGGCCTCGTCGTGCACCATGTGGCCCACGCGGATCTCCACGAGCCTGCCGTGGGCCACGCTGCCGGCGAACTCCGCGAGGTCCGCCTGGTCCACGTTGCTCGTGGGACCGCCCGCGACGACGAGCACCGGCGCCTCGATCCCCAGCGCGTCGTCCCACCAGGCCGGGTCGGGGTCGCCGCGCTGGGCGCGCAGCGCGTTGACGAGCGGCCAGTCGAACGGGACGGGGTGGTCCGGCTCGTCGAACGGCTCGAACCGCGGCCCGCCGGTGCGGGGCGGGGTGGCGTCCTCGAGGACGAGCCGGGTGACGGGGGCCGGGGCCGGCTGGGCGGTGACCGGCGTGGTGGCGTTCAGGGCGGCGGTGACCAGGGCGGCGGTGACGGCGCCCATCGAGTGCCCGACGATCGCGAGGCCGCCCGGGGCGGTCACGCCGAGCGCGGCACAGAACGCGAGGGTGTCGGCCGTCATCAGCTCGTACGAGTACTGCCCGGGCCGGTCGCTCTCGCCGTGGCCCCGCGCGTCGGGGGCCAGGACCCGGTAGCCGAGCGCCGCGAGGTCGTCGAGCAGGGGCTCCCAGGACAGCGAGCTCTCCCCGAGGGCGTGCAGCAGGAGCAGCACCGGGGCGGACGGGTCACCGGCCTCGCGGTAGGCGAGGCGCAGGCGGCTGGTGTCGGCGAGCGTGGCGGGCGTGGGCGTGCCGGTGGGCGCGGTGCCTGTGGGCGCGACGTCGTCGTCGTGCCGGACGGGTGCGTGGTGGATGTCGACGTGGCGGACCGGGTGCTGTGCTGCGGTGGTCATCCGCGCAAGTATGCCGATCCCGCGACCTGCTGCTGACCAGCGGGAACATCCCACGGCGAAAATCCGCTGACCGCGTAGGTGTCCGGCCGCTACGGTCGGGCGTCGCTGACGCACCGGACGGAGGTGAGACGCGTGAGCAGCAACAAGAAGAACCGCGCCCGGCACAAGCACGCGCTCCCGGCCGAGGCCGTGCGGGAGCGCGCCGAGCACGCCCGGTCGGGAGCGGCCGGCGTGCACGTCGACCAGCAGGCCCGGGCCTACCGCACCGGCGCCACCAACCGCGTGGGTTCGCGCTCGGCACGAGTGCGCGCCGCGATCCGCGCCGACCTGCGCTGACCGGCTGACCGAGGTGCGGACGGTGACGGGGAACGACGACGCCCTGGCGACCGTGCGCCGCGCCCACGACGAGCTCGTGGACGCGAACCGCACGGGCGACGCACGCCGCGTCGGCGGCGCCGA
>NZ_JBFAKX010000035.1:0-23091 GCF_040655935.1 Promicromonospora sp. NPDC050262
GGTCGTCGCCGGGGTACGCCGACCTGATGACGGGCACGTCGTCCGACGTCGCCTTCGCCGACCTGTACCTGCGCGGCGTGGACCTGCCCGATCCGGGCGAAAACCCAGCACTCAACGACTTGTCACAGGGTGGCGCGGACCGACTTGGCCGCTTCCACCAGGTGGGCCAGGGACTCCTTGGTCTCCGCGTAGGCGCGGGTCTTCAGGCCGCAGTCCGGGTTGACCCAGACCAGCCGCGGGTCGATCGACTTGGCCGCGAGCTCGACCAGGTCGGTCACCTCCTGCACCGACGGCACGCGCGGGCTGTGGATGTCGTAGACACCCGGCCCGATGCCGCGGCCGTACCCGGCGTCGGCCAGCTCGGGCACGATCTCCATGCGGGACCGGGCCGCCTCGACCGACGTGACGTCGGCGTCCAGACCGTCGATCGCGCCGATGACCTGCCCGAACTCCGAGTAGCACAGGTGCGTGTGCACCTGTGTGGCCGTGTCGGCCCCGGCGGTCGAGAGCCGGAACGAGCGCACCGACCAGTCGAGGTAGCCCGGGTGCGCGGAGCGGCGCAGCGGCAGCAGCTCGCGCAGCGCCGGCTCGTCCACCTGCACGACGCCGATGCCCGCCGCCTCCAGGTCCGTCACCTCGTCGCGCAGCGCCAGGGCCACCTGGTCGGCGGTGTCGCCGAGCGGCAGGTCGTCGCGCACGAACGACCAGGCCAGGATCGTGACCGGACCGGTGAGCATGCCCTTGACCGGCTTGTCGGTCAGCGACGCCGCGTACGCCGTCCACTCGACCGTCAGAGGCGCGGGCCGGGACACGTCGCCCCACAGGATCGGCGGCCGCACACAGCGCGAGCCGTACGACTGGACCCAGCCGTTGACGGTCGTCGCGAAGCCGTCGAGCTGCTCCGCGAAGTACTGCACCATGTCGTTGCGCTCGGGCTCGCCGTGCACCAGCACGTCCAGGCCCAGCTCCTCCTGGAGCGCGACCGTGCTCGCGATCTCGGCGCGCATCGCGGCCGTGTAGTCGGCGTCGGACAGCTCGCCCCGTACCCACGCGGCGCGCGTGCTGCGGATCTCGGAGGTCTGCGGGAACGACCCGATGGTCGTGGTCGGCAGCGGCGGCAGGTTGAGCCGCGCCTGCTGCGCGGCCGCCCGCTCCGCGTACGGCGCGCGCTCGACGTCGGCCGCGGTCAGCGCGGCGGTCCGCTCGCGCACCGCGGGGACGACGACGCCGGGCGCCTCGGCGCGGGAGCGCACCGCCGCCGTGGACTCGGCGAGCTTGCCGGCGACCGCCGCCCGGCCCTCGGTCAGGGCGGTGGCCAGCGTGACGACCTCGGTGACCTTCTGGTCGGCGAACGCGAGCCACGACTTCAGGTCGGCGTCCAGGCGGGGCTCGTCGGCGACGTCGTGCGGCACGTGCAGCAGCGACGTCGAGGTGCCGACGGCGACCGCACCGGCGCCGAGCCCGGTGCCGGACGCCGCCAGGCCCTCCAGGGTGGTCAGGCGGGCGTCGAGGTCGGCGCGCCAGATGTTGTGGCCGTCGATCACGCCCGCGACCAGGGTCTTGGTCTCCAGGCCGGGGACCGGTCCGGTCGGCACGGCACCGCGCACCAGGTCGATCGCGACGGCCTCGACGTCGGTGCCGGCCAGCAGGGCGAGCCCGTCGCCGGCCTCGCTCCGCAGGTCGCCGTACGGGGCGGTGACCAGGATCGCGGGGCGCTCGGCGGCGCCGTCGGCACCGGCTGCGGCGGGGGAGAGCCCGGTCGCCAGCGTGGTGTAGGCGCGGCGGACGGCGTCGGCGACCTCGTCGAAGGGGACGTCCAGCAAGTCGGTGACCAGGGCCGGCTCGTCGAGCTGCACCCAGGGCGCGCCCGCGGCGGCCAGCGCGCGCAGCAGGTCGGCGTACGCGGCGACGACGTCGTCGAGCCGGTCCAGCGGGCGGAAGCCCTCCGGCGATCCGTCAGCGGGCTTGCTGAGCAGCAGGAACGTCACCGGGCCCACGAACGCGGGCCGGGTCACGACGGCCTGGCCCCCGTCGGCCGGCTGAGCCAGCTCGGTGAACTCCCGCACGGCGCGGTCGTCGACGAACCTGATCGGGGTGTCCGGACCGATCTCCGGGACCAGGTAGTGGTAGTTCGTGTCGAACCACTTGGTCATCTCGAGCGGCGCGTTGTCACCCTCGCCGCGGGCGACCGTGAAGTAGGCCTCGAGGGGCAGGCGACCCCCGTCCGTGGTGAGCCCGGCGAACCGCTCGGGCACGGCGCCCAGCAGCGCGACGGCGTCGAGCACCTGGTCGTAGTACGAGAACGAGCCGGGGACGGCAGCGTTGCCGGCGTCCAGGCCCAGGTCGACGAGGCGGCGGGCGGTGGCCTGCCGCAGGTCGCGGGCCGTCGCCTCCAGCTCGTCGGCGGTGGTGCGGCCGGCCCAGAAGGACTCGACGGCGCGCTTGAGCTCGCGCCTCCGGCCGATGCGCGGGTAGCCCAGGATCGTGGCGGTGGGAAGGTGCGGGTTCGTGACTGCCATGCGTATCAGCTCCATCGGACCTGGCGTTAGCACCTTGCCCCGAGATTGGCGCCTCGGAGGTAGGTTGCTGCGGTGTCGTGGAGCCAGGACTCTCGACCGCTCTGGATGATGAGACTTGATCGTAGGCATGCCCGGGATGTGGTCGGCAAACCGTCCACCCCTCGGACGGTTGTCGCTCGCCGGGAGCGAGGCACGAAAAGTGTGCCAAGCGCGCCGCGCTCCCGGCGGCCGCGGTCCGGAGCAGAGCTGGCCGTCCCGCACAAGCCCCGAGCCATAAGCTCGGTTATGGCTCCGTTCAACTGTTTCGGCATCCGGTGATGGATTCTGACGTTCCCCGAGGACATCTCACCGAGCAGATCCCCGAACAGATCGGAACCACACCATGTCGAAGATCCTGATGGTCGTCTCCGCCGCGAACAGCCTGCGCCTGGCCGACGGCACCGAGCACCCCACCGGCTACTGGGCCGAGGAGGTCGCCGCCTCCCACCGGGTGCTCACGGCGGCCGGCGCCCAGGTCGACGTCGCGACGCCGGGCGGCGTGGCGCCCACGGTCGACGCGGTCAGCCTCGACGAGCGCGGCGGGGTGCCCGCCGCCGACGCCGCGGAGTTCCGGGCCTACCTCGACGGCATCGCCGACCAGCTCGCCCACCCGCTCACGCTGGCCGACGTGCGCGGCGACGACTACGACGCCGTCTACGTCCCGGGCGGCCACGCCCCGATGGCGGACCTCGCGCACGACGTCGACCTCGGCCGTCTGCTGCTCGCCGCGAACGACCGGGGCACGACCGTCGGCGCGCTCTGCCACGGCGTCGCGGCGCTGCTCAGCGCCCAGGAGCCGGACGGCACCTTCGCCTTCGCGGGCCGGGCGCTCACGTCGTTCACCGACGAGGAGGAGCGCCAGGGCGGCCTCGGCGACGCCGCGCCCTACCTCGTCGAGTCGCGGCTGCGCGAGCGCGGCGCCGTCGTCCAGGTCGGTGCGCCCTGGAGCAGCACCGTGGTCCAGGACGGCAACCTGATCACCGGGCAGAACCCGCAGTCCAGCGCGGCCGCCGCCGAGGCGGTGCTCAAGGCGCTCGTGGCGCGCTGAGCCCGGCTAGCCTGTGGGCAGGACGACGACGGAGGGTGGTGCCGGTGCCGGGTCTCGACCTCCTCGCCACGTTCCTGGAGGTCTACCGCACCGGGTCGCTGTCGGCGGCGGCCGAACGGTTGGGCGTGAGCCAGCCGGCCGTCACCGGGCAGCTCGCCCGCCTGGAGGAACAGCTCGGCGCGCGCCTGTTCGTGCGGTCCCGCCGGGGCGCCGAGCCCACGGAGCGCGCCGTGGCGCTGGCCGCCGAGGTGGGGCTCCACGTGGACGGGCTCCGGACGGCGCTCGGTCCCCGCGACGTCGAGCCGGCCGTGCGCGGGCTCGTCCGGATCGGCGGCGCCGCCGAGCTCATGACGGTGCGCGTGCTGCCCGCGCTCGCGCCGCTCGTCGCGCAGGGGCTCCAGCTCCGTACGACGCTCGGGCTCGGCGACGAGCTGCTGGCCGCGCTGACTGCCGGCCACCTCGACCTGGTCGTGTCCTCGGTGCGCCCGCGGCAGGACGCCCTGGTGGCGACGCCGCTGGTCGACGAGGAGTTCCTGCTCGTCGGACCCCCGGCGCTCGCCCACACCGTGGACCCGGTACGCCTGGAGTCCGACCCCGTGGCCGCCCTGTCGCACCTGCCGCTGGTCGCCTACGCGGAGGACCTCCCGATCGTGCGCCGGTACTGGCGCAGCGAGTTCGGCCGGCGTCCGCCCAACGCGACGGCGCTGGTGGTGCCCGACCTGCGCGCCGTGCTCGCCGCGGTCGCCGGCGGCGCGGGGGTCTCCGTGCTGCCCCGGTACCTGGCCGCGCCCGCGCTGGATTCCGGGCAGGTGGTCGAGCTTCACCACCCCGAGGCGCCGCCGCTGAACACGCTGTACCTCGCGGGACGGCGCGGGGTCCCGCAGGGGCCGGCGGTCGCCGCCGTCCGGGCACGGCTGACGGAGGCCGCCGCGGGGTGGGGGAGCCTCTGAGGCGTGCCGCTACCCGGCCGGTCGCCGGGTCCCGGTCACGACCCGGCGCACTCGTCGCTCTCCACCGGACCCGAGAGGCCGACGAGCGGCGGGTACGCCGAGACCCGGAGCTCCCAGCCGGCCGAGTCGGTGGCCGTCACAGAGGCGTCCCCGCCGTTCTCGGCGTGGGTCACGTCCGACAGCGGGTCGAAGCCGTGCTCCTGGAGAACCGGGTCGAGCCCGGCGGCGAGGTCGGCGAGACCGTTGCTCGGCTCGTACAGGTCGCCCTCACCCAGGCTCTCGGCGAGGAAGAGCACGCACTCGCCGTCCGGCTGCTCGGTGACGAACGGGAAGCGGTCCTTGGCGGTCCACGCCACCCCCGGGACGGACTGGTCGAGCGCGACGAGGACGTCGTCCATCGCCGCCGTGTACTGCTCCGTCGCGGCCTCACGTGCGGGGGCCGGCTCCGCGGGCTCGGCCGGAACGTCGTCCGGGCCCGCGGAGCAGGACGTGAGAGCGCCGGGGACGAGCACGGCGAGGACGAGGGCGCCGCGGACGAGCGTGCCGGGGGGCGGCGCGTCGGGGACGTGCGCCGTGCCGCCGGTCCGTCGCGCCCGTGCCTGGAACCGCGCCCGTGCCTGGAACCGTGCCTGTGCCTGGAACAGGGACCGCATCCGTCTCCTCGTTCGTGCTCGCCGTCGTGCCGGGACGCTACCAGGCAGGACGTCCGCGCGGTCGGAATTTCGAGGCGGTCACGACGGGGGGCTCTCCCCGTCGTCGGACCCGCGTGCGGTCGGGGTCGCCCGAGCGGTGACGGCCCCGAGGGTGACGGCCGCCGCCGTCAGCACCGCGCTCGCCACCAGGGGTCCTGCGGGCCCGAGCGCCACGACGGCGCTTCCGCCGAGCACCGGACCGGCGAGCGCGCCGAGGTTCAGGGCGACCGTCGAGAACGCCCCGCCCATGGTCGGCGCGCCGTGGGCCGCCGCCATGGCGCGGGCGATCAGTGTGCCGCCCACGGCGAACGACAGCGCGCCCTGCACCGGGGCGAGCACCCACACCGCCGCGGGGCTCGGGGCCAGCGCGGCCCACAGGACCCACCCCGTGAGCAGGGCGGGGCCGGCGACCGCGAGCAGCCGCCCGCCGTGCGCGTCGGCGAGCCGGCCCGCTGCCGAGACCCCGGCGAAGGCACCCACCCCGAACAGCGCCAGCACCGCCGGCACCAGCGCGGACCCGAGGCTCGCGCCGTCGGTGACGACGACCGCCAGGTAGGTGAACGCGCAGAACGTGGCGCCGTTGACCAGGACGCCGAGCCCGAGGTGGCGCGACAGGTCCGGGGACCGCAGCGCGCCGAGCTCGGCCCGCAGCTCCACGCGGGCGCGCGGCGTCCCGGTGTCGAGCCGTACCGGCGTCAGGCAGGCCACGGCGACCAGGGTCGCGGTCGCGACCCCGGCGATCGCCCACAGGGCGGACCGCCAGCCCCAGAGCTCGCCCAGCAGCGCGCCGGCGGGGACGCCGGCGACCAGGGCGAGCGTCGTGCCGCCGAGGATCACCGCCAGCGCGCGGGCCCGCCGCCCGGCGGGGACGACGTGCTGCACCGTCGACAGCGCGACCGCGAGGAACCCGGCGTTCGCCACCGCGGCGACGAACCGGGTGCCCAGCAGGACGGCGAAGCTGTCGGTCAGCGCGCCGGCGACGTGCGCGGCGACAAAGACGAGCAGGCAGGCGGACAGGGTCCAGCGGGGCGGCAGGCGGCGTCCGACGGCGGCCGTGAGCGGCGCACCGACGACCATCCCGACCGCGAAGCCCGAGGTCAGGTAGCCGGCCTGGGCGATCGAGACGCCGAGGCCGGTAGAGATGCCGGGGACGAGCCCAGCGAGGACGAATTCCGACGTGCCTTGCGCGAAGACCGCGACCGCGAGCACGTAGAGCAGGACAGGCATGAGGAACTCCGAAGGGTGGAGGGACACGGGTAGGCCGGGACGGCACTACGGGCCCTTCGGATGCGGGTGTTCTCTACAGGGGCATCTCGGGCTACCGGAGTACCGGCAGCCCTGACCTGGATGCTTCTGGAGACCTCATGCGGTGAAGCTAGCACGCGCCGGCGGAGGCGCCGAGACCGGCACCGGCACCGGCACCGAGACCGGCACTGACAGCGGCAGCGGACGGCGCCACGCGACCTCGCGGTCGAGCTGGCCCGTCGAGCGGAAGAGCTGCACCTGGTGGGCGTCGGGCAGGGCGGCGGCGAGTGCCCGCGTCGTCGTCGGGCCGAAGCCGAGCTTCTGCCAGAAGCCGCCCGACCGGCGGGAGAACAGCCAGGCCTCGCGCGCCCCGGCGTCGGCGGCCCGGTCCAGGGCGAAGCGTGCCAGGCGCAGGCCGTCCCCGCCGCCGCGCAGGTCGGGCCGGACGGCGACGCTGCGGATCAGCGCGTGCTCGCCGTCCACGCCGAGCTCGAACCCGGTGGTGGCGGTGACCGCGCCGGCGTCGTCGCGTTCCAGCCAGAGGCGGACGGCGGGCTCCGCGAGCGCGGCGACCGTCAGGTCGGCGGTGCGGAGGAACGCGGCCAGGTCGTCGAGGTCGGCGGAGGCGGCGGGGTGGAGCACGCCGGGGAGCCTATCTCGGCGGGCCGGCGGGCCGGCGGGCCGGCGGGTCGGGTCAGGGCCGGTCGGCGTCGTTCGTCGGAGCCATGCTCGGCTCGTCGCACCCCGACCAGCTCAGGTCGCTGTGCACGCGCAACTGCTTGCCGCCGTCGGACGTGGCCCAGATCTCCTGGGCCCGCGGCAGCCAGGTCGTGGTGTCGACGAGCACGTCGACGCGGGTCACGTCGCCGCCCCGGACCTGGTCGTCCGACGGGGTGACCCGGATCCGCGCGACCGTCTGCCCGGCCAGCTCCTCGATCGTGAGGTCGTCGTCGAACCGCTGGTTCGTGCCGTCGTAGCCCGGCAGGCGGAGCAGCACGCGGGCCGACGCCGCCTGCAGCGCCGGGAGAGGCTGCTGGTCCAGCAGGGGCTTCGGCACGGCCACGTCCGGCTCGTCGACCCGGTCGAAGCGCATGATCGACTGGTCCCCGAGCGTCGAGCGGATCTTCACGCCGCAGCTCGCGCCGGACATCGCCTTGCCCGCGAGGGTGACGACCTCGCCCGGCGTGCGCCAGGTCGTGGGGGACGGCGACGCGCCGGGCCGCGGGGTCCCGGCCGCCGGCGCGCCGGTGCCCGGGGCCGAGCCCGGGAGGGCGCCCGGTTCCGGCGTGCCCGCCAGGCTCAGCACGAGGACGGCGGCCGCTGCCGCGGCTGCCGCACCCGCCCACGCGAGGACCGGCCCGCGGCGGCCCGACGGCGCGCGCCGGAGCGCGGCCGGGACGAGCCCGGGTGTGTCGGGGTCGCGGAGCAGCACCTCGATGTCGCGGGTGTCGGCCCAGTCGTCGGAGCCGCTGTCGGACCGGGTGTCGGCCCAGTCGTCGGCGCCGGTGTCGGCCCGGCCGGGCGGGCGCGGGACCTGGCCGTGCAGGCCGCTCCCCGTCGCGCCCTGCACGGCGGCCCGTGCCTCGGCCCGCGCGCGGGACTCGGTGTACGCGCGCGCCAGGTCGAGCTCGGGATCGGCCGCGCGCAGGGCACGGCGGGCGCGGGTCAGCTCGTCGTCCACGTCAGGCTCCTTCCTCGGTCAGCCGTTCGTACGCCGCGCGCAGGCGGCGCCGGGCGCGGTGCACCCGGGTGGCGGCGACCGCCGTCGTGCAGCCCAGTACCTGGGCCACCTCCGCCGTGGAGAGCTCCGCGGCCGCGAGCAGCGCGATGACCTCCCGATCGGTGGGGCGCAGCAGGTCCATGGCGCGGCGGAGCTCGTCGAGCTCGCCGACCAGGCGGACGTCGTCGGCGCCCGCCGGGGCCGGGTGCGTGCGCACCCGCTCGACCAGGGCCGTGCGCCGCTGCCGGGCGCGCGCCTGGTTGGCCATCACCCGGCGGGCGACGGCCAGGAGCCACGCCCGCGGGTTGTCAGGCAGCTCGCCCTTGCGCCACACGATCGCGAAGACCTCGGCCACGACGTCCTCCGCCTCGGCGGCCGGGAGCCGCGCGCGGGCGTAGCGGTAGACGGCGCGCGCGTGCGTCGCGAAGAGCTCCTCCGTGCGCGCGGGCGTGAGCGGGCCCGGCACGATGCGGTGCGGCTCGGTGTTCGTGGTCAGGGCGGTCTCCGGGGTCTCCGTCGGTCTCCGGGGTGAAGAGCATCGGGGTGAGCGCTTCCGACACAGTGTGTCCGGCAGGGGATCGCCCATGTCAGGTCCCGGATGTTGCCCACGTCACAGCGCGCCGCTGACATCGGGAGCCACACGCCGCACACGACCCCGGTGTGCCTACCTTTTCGAACCGACTGTCCGTGCCCCGGCCCGGGGGCGTCCCCGCGGTGCTTCTCGCCACCACGCTGTTGCTCGCCGGCTGTGCGGCCGGGTCCGCAGCGGGGTCGGTCTCCGGGACGGCCGGGTCGCCGGACGGTTCGGGGCTGCCTGCCTCCGGTCAGGAGGGTTCCGGACAGCAGGGTTCCGGACAGCAGGGCGGCGGGCAGCAGGGCGGCGGGCACGGTTCCGAGGAGCCGGTGACCGGCGGGGCGGGCGCGGACGGCGGGGCGGGCGCCGACGCCGACGCCGGGGCGGGCGCCGCGAGCGCCGTCGGACCGAGGGACGCGCCCGTCGATGCCGAGCCGGGCAGCGGACCCGGTGACGACCCGGGCATCGACCTGACCGCCCGCTCCACCACCGACCCGGCGAGCCCCTGGGTGGTGGTCAACAAGCGCACGCCGCTCGACCCGGTCGACCACGAGCCCGACCTCACGACGGTGCGCGGCTACCTCGTGCGGCCCGACGCCGCGCCGGACCTGACGGCGCTCCTGGCGGCGGCGGACGCCGACGACGTCCGGCTGACGTTGCGCAGCGCCTACCGCGGGTACCCCAAGCAGGCCGCGGTCTACGAGGGCTGGGTCGCGCAGCTCGGGGCGGCGCAGGCGGACGCCGTCTCGGCGCGCCCGGGGCACAGCGAGCACCAGACGGGCCTGGCCGTGGACGTGGGCGGCACGACACAGCCGGGGTGCGACTTCGAGCCGTGCTTCGGGGAGACCACCGAGGGGCGGTGGGTCGCGGAGCATGCCGCGACGTTCGGCTTCCTGGTCCGGTACACGCCCGAGAACAGCGGCGTCACGGGGTACGCCCCCGAGGCCTGGCACCTGCGCTGGGTGGGCCGCGACCTGGCGGCGTACATGGCGGACACCGGCGTCACGACGCTGGAGGAGGTCTTCGACGTTCCCGGCGGGGGATACGTCGACTGACGGGCTTGACCCGACCGCCGGACGCACGGACCAGCGGCCTTCACCCGGCTGTTGATCCCACGGTGTTGAGCACAGCAATTGCTGCCACGAGATCGCCATTCTTGGCAGCAACCGCTGTGGTCAACACCGGGCGGTGGGCGGTGGGCGGGCGGGCGGCGGTCAGAAGGGGAGCCAGACGATCGACGCCAGGGCCGCCAGGTAGAGGGCCTGCTCCGCGAGGCGGCGTCCGACGGGGGTGGCCGGCTTGCCGCCGAACAGGACGCCGCGCCGCGCCGCGGAGATGTTCGCCGGGGTCATGGCCAGGGTGAGCAGCCCCAGGCAGATCGCCGCCGCGGGCACCGTCGCGGGCACCAGCAGGCCGATCGCGCCCGCCAGCTCCAGCACCCCCGTGCCCGCGACGAGCAGGTCGGGGCGGGGCAGGCCCGGCGGCACCATGCGCACGAGGTCCTGGCGGACGCGCGGGATGAGCCGCCCGGACGACGCCAGCAGGTAGACGGCGGCGACGCCGACCCGCGCGGCGTCGTGCCAGGAGTCGAGGGCCGGCACCGCGAGCAGGCCGAGCAGGCGCGCGAGCGCCGTGACCGCGAGCAGCAGCACGGGAAGGGGGACAGGCATGACCGTTCCAATCTTGACGGCGACAAGTTCGAGCGACACCTCACCACTCGCAGTGCTATCTTGTCAATGGCAAGATCGGCTCGCGGTACGAGAGAACGCCGAGCACGAGAACACCGGGAGAGACGGAGCTCCATGAGCTACCACCACGGAGACCTGCGCAGGACGATGACCGCAGCCGCCGCGACCGCCGTCGCCGAGCGCGGGCCCGCCGGCCTGAGCCTGCGCGAGCTGGCCCGGCTCGCGGGGGTGTCCCACGCCGCGCCGGCCCACCACTTCGGCGACAAGGCGGGCGTGCTCACCGCCGTGGCGACCGAGGGCTTCACGCTGCTCGCCGCGGCCCTGGACGAGGCCGGGGACGACCTGCTCGCCGCCGGCGTCGCCTACGTACGGTTCGCGGTGGACCACCCCGGGCACTTCGCCGTCATGTTCGACCGCAGCCTGCTGCACGGCGACGACACCGACCTGCTCGCCGCCGAGCAGGTGGCCTCCGGGGCGCTCGCGGGCCTGGCGCCCGACGCCGACGGGGCGCGTGCGGCCTGGTCCGTCGCCCACGGCTTCGCGAGCCTCTGGCTCTCCGGCGCCATCGAGGGCCCCGACGTCGTCGCGGCCGCGGAACCGGTGCTGCGCCGGCTGGTCCCGGACGCCTGAGGGTCGTCGGACGGCGGTGGTCAGCCGACGGCGGTGACGGCGGTCTGCCGGTCGCGGTCGCGGCCCGGCGGGGCGCCGAACAGGCGGCGGTACTCCCGGTTGAACTGGGCCGCGCTCTCGTAGCCGACGTCGAACGCGACCTGGGTGACGCTCGTGTTCCGCGACGCGAGGATCTGGCGGGCCGTGGCCAGCCGGAGCTGCTTCTGGAACTGGAGCGGGCTCGACCCGGTCACCGCACGGAACGTGCGGTGGAACGCGGAGACGCTCAGGCCCACACGCCGGGCGAGGTCCTCGACGCGGAGCGGTTCGGCGGAGTTGTCGCGGATCCACTGCACCACCGAGCTGACGCGCGTGAGCTTGCTGCCGGCCAGCCCGAGCTGCCGCACGGTGTCGCCCTGCGGTCCCGTGACCAGCAGCCAGAGGATCTCCCGCCGCACCATGGGCCCCAGCACGGGCAGGTCGCGCGGCCGGTCGAGCAGGCGGATGAGCCGTCCGACGGCGTCCAGCAGCTCGGCAGGCGCCCGGCTCGTCGCCAGGGCGGGGACGGCGGGGCCGTGCCCCGGGCCGGTCGTGCCGACCGGGAGCGCCCTGCGCACGGCCCCCGCCGACAGCAGCAGCTCCGCGATGGCGGGTGCGGTCAAGGTCATCCCGAAGCCCAGCGCCGGGGCCTGCTCGCTCGCCTCCGTGAACCGGCCGATGACCGGCAGGTCGATCGAGGTGACCAGGTACTCGCCGGGTCCGTACACCACGGTCTCGGCGCCCAGCCGCAGCTCCTTGGTGCCCTGCGTGATGAGCGCGAACGTGGTGCCGGTCGTGGCGGCCTCCGGGTCGCCCGGCCGCGTCTCGCGCGACAGGAACACCCCGGGCAGGGGCTCGCTCGTGCCGGCGGGCGCGCGCCGGTCCATGAGCGCGCGCAGCTCGTCGAGGTCCATGCCGCCCACCTTCCTCCTCCGACGCCGCTCCGACCCCGCGCAACGCTCCGTCGAGCAGGATCAGGCAAGAACGCGGGAGGAACGCTATCACCATCCAGGCCCCTCATCGCCTTGACTTGTCGAGGAGTCAGGGTGGCACCGTCCCGGCTCCAGCGCCTTCACCACGAGCACTATCCGGCAAGCAGTCGAGACAACCAGAGAACGAGGCAGACATGTCGATCACCATCGTCGTCGGGGCCAGCTCTGGCATCGGGCAGGCCGCCGCGATCCGCGCCGCAGAGGGCGGCTCCGGCGTCGTCGTCACCTACAACGGGAACCGGGACGGGGCCCTGGAGACCGTCGCGCGCATCGAGGAGGCCGGCGGCACCGCCGTCGGGCTCCCGCTCGACGTGGGCGACAGCGCCACGTTCCCCGCGTTCCGCACCGCCGTCGAACGGGCCCTGGCCGAGACCTGGGGCGCGCGGACCATCACCGGCCTGGTCAACAACGCCGGGTACGGCGGCGGCACCCTGTTCGCGGACACCACCGAGAAGCAGCTCGACGACTTCTACCGGGTCATCTTCAAGGGTCCCTACCTGGTGACCCAGGCCCTGCTGCCGCTGATCGAGGACGGCGGCGCGATCGTGAACACGGCCAGCAGCTCCGCGGGCACCGCAGGGCTGTCCGAGGGCTACTCGGCCTACGGTTCCCTGAAGGGTGCCGTCGTCGTGCTGACCCGCTACCTCGCCAAGGAGCTGGGCGCACGCGGCATCCGCGTGAACTCGGTGTCGCCCGGCCCGACGCGCACGCCGTTCGCCGGAGGCGCCTTCGAGGAGTACCCCGAGCTCACGGCCGAGCTCGTCGGCCGCACCGCCCTGGGCCGCCTCGGCGAGCCCGACGACGCGGGCTCCGCCATCGCGTTCCTCCTGTCCGACGCCGCGCGGTGGATCACCGCGCAGGACATCGAGGTGACCGGCGGCTTCAACCTCTAGGGTCGGACCATGCGGCTGCGACCGGTGCCCCCGGTGTCGGCCTGGACCCACAGCGGGGTCCGGGCCGGCTTCGAGGTCCTGTTCGCCGGCCCGACGGCGGACGGTCACGTGCTGCGCGGGCACACCACCGCCGTCGAGGGCCCGGAGGCCTGGTCCGTCGGGTACCGGATCGAGGTCGACCGGCACTGGCGCACCCGCCGGGCCGAGATCGAGGCGACGACGGCCGCGGGGACCCGGCGGACGGTCCTCGAACGGGTCGACGAGGGCGGCCTTGGCGCCGAGGGTTCCCACGCCGATGCCGACGCCGCGCGCTGGCTGGTCGACGGGACGCCGGACCGCCGGCTGGACGGCTGCACCGACGTGGACCTCGAGTCGTCGGCCGTGACGAACACGCTGCCGGTCCACCGGCTGGACCTGCTGGCCGGCGCGGTGCACGCCGTGCCCGCGGCGTTCGTCCAGGCCGGGGACCTCTCCGTGCGGCGGATCGAGCAGGAGTACCGGCTCCTGGACCGGTCGGAGTCGGACCAGACCGCGGACCTGCTGCGCTTCGAGTACACCTCGGCCACCTTCGGCTTCGCCTGCGAGCTCACCTACGACGCCTCCGGGCTGGTGCTGGAATACCCGGGCATCGCTGTCCGCGAGCGCTGACCGGACGGGTGCGTCATTCACCCGCGCCGGCGTGTATCGTTTCGGCCGCCGCAGGCCTCTGACCTGGGACGACGTCGATCTCGCGGCGGAAACGCGAGTTCCAAAATGTCCTAGTATGAGGGATGATGGGCCCGCCACCTATCACCAGGGGAATATCGTGACCGCGACCGCCTCCGGGGCCACCGCAGCACCGCTCGACGTACCCACGTCCACGCCCGCCCTCGTCGCCTGCGACGTCGACGGGACCCTTGTCCGCACCGGCCGCCGGGCCACCCCCGCCGTCGTCGACGCGCTCGCGGCCGTGCGTGCCGCGGGGCACCACCTGGTGATCGCCACCGGCCGGTCGCTGTCGGGCGCGGTGCAGGTGGTGCGGCAGCTCGGCGTCCGCGACGGCTGGGTGGTCGCGGCGAACGGGGCCGTGACCGCGCGCCTGGACCCGGACGGCTACTCGGTGGTCGAGGTGCGGACCGTGGCGGCCGAGCCCGTGGTCCGGCTGGTCACGCGCATCCGGCCGGACCTGCGGCTCGCCGCCGAGGTGGTCGGCACCGGCTACCGCGTCACCAGGCGGTTCCCCGAGCGGCAGCTCCACGGGCACCAGGAGGTGCTGCGCCAGGTCGAGGACATCTGGGCGCGGCCGACGCCACGCCTGGTCGTCTACGGGCAGTGGGCCCAGCGCCTCGCCCCGGCGCTGCGTGCGGCCGGCGTCACCGCGATCCCGGCCCGCGTGGACTGGGTGGACGTCACCGCCCCCGGCGTCAGCACCGCGGTCGCGCTGGAGAGCATCCGCGTCGGGCTCGGCGTCGCGTCGTCGCGGACCGTGGCCGTGGGCGACGGGGAGAACGACCTGGAGATGTTCGCCTGGGCGGCCGTGTCGATCGCCATGGGGCACGCGCCCGCCACCGTTCGCGCGGCCGCCCACCGTGTCACGGGCACCCTGGAGCAGGACGGCGCGGCGTCCGCCCTGCGCGACGCGCTCCTGCTGTCGACGGCCTGACCGCCGACGGCCCGCCCGGCCCCAGGGGCTACGCGGTGCCGTAGCGGGCGACGGTGGTCGCCACCGCCTCCTCCACGGCGTGCTCCACCTCGGCCGGCGTCGGGTCCCAGCCGACCACCATGAGCCGGGGCCAGAACACGAAGTTGCCGATCATGCCCAGAAAGTTCGTCGCGGCCAGGACCGGGTCGTCGACGCGGGCCGTCCCGGCGTCGTGCTCGGCCTGGAGGTAGTGCTGGACCTCCCGGAAGAACGGCATCTTCCCGGTCTCGAACTGGGTGTCGGCGGCCTGCGGGAACCGCGGCATCTCGGCGATGACCATCCGGTACAGGCCCACCATCTCGGGGCGGGACATGAGGGCGGCGTAGCGGCGTCCGTGCACGCGCAGGCCGCGTGCGAGGTCGCCGGGCCCGGGCGTCGTGCCGCCGTCGTCCGCCGCGGCCCACTGCTGGGTGACGACCGCCTCGAACAGGCTCGCCTTGGTGGGGAACTGCTTGAACAGCGTGGCCTTGGAGACCTCCGCGTCCTGCGCCACCCGGGCGAGCGAGGCGCCCGCGTAGCCGTGGGCCATGAACAGGCGGGTGGCGGCGTCGACGATCGCCGTCCGCTTCTGCTCCGCGAGCTGCTGGTGGTACACGCCCGTCCCTGTCGCCATGCGTCCATCATGCCGGAACCTGCGAGGTGAGTCACTTGACTCACAACCTCCGGCCGACGTACCGTCTCGGTTGTTGCGAGTCGAGTGACTCGCAACTCGACGAGAGGACACGCCGTGCGGCGATTCGAGAACAAGACGGTCCTGGTCACGGGTGCGGGCGGGGGCATGGGCGTGAGCCACGTGCGCGCCTTCCACGCGGAGGGGGCCCACGTGGTGATCGCGGACCGGGACCCGCGGCGCGGGGCCGGCCTGGCCGCCGAGCTGGGGGAGCGGGCCCTGGCGGTCACCCTGGACGTGCGCGACGAGCGGCAGTGGGCCGACGCCGTGGCGGCGGCCGAGGAGCGGTTCGGGCCGGTGTCGGTGCTGGTGAACAACGCGGGCGTGCCGCAGGCGGCCGCGACGGTGGAGCACACCGAGCTCGCCGACTGGCAGCGCCTGCTCGACGTCAACGTGACCGGGCAGTTCCTCGGGATCCGCGCCGTCACGCCGTCGATGCGGCGCGGCGGGGGCGGCTCGATCGTGAACATCGTCTCGACCATGGCCAACACCGCCAGCCCGTACTTCGCGGCGTACGCGACGAGCAAGTGGGCGCTGCGCGGCCTGACCCGGACGGCGGCCCTGGAGCTCGGCCGCGACGGCATCCGGGTGAACTCGGTGCACCCCGGCGTGGTCTCGACGTCGTTCATCACCGAGCCGGCGGCTCCCGGCGCCGTGCCCATCGCGGCCGCCTACACGCCGGAGCCGTTCGCGATCCCGCGCGTCGGGCAGCCCGAGGACGTGACCCGGCTGACGCTGTTCGTGGCGTCCGACGACGCCGCCTACGCCACCGGCTCGGAGTTCGTGGTCGACGGCGGGCTGCTGCTGGGTCCGGCCCTGCAGCACGACGTGCCGGACGTCGCCGCGCGGCACGAGGGTGAGGCGGCCTGATGGACGCGGCGGTGCGCCGGGCGGTCGAGATCACGCCGGCCGCGACGACCCGGCAGCGGATCGTCGACGTCACGACGACGGGGCGGCGCACCGGCCTGCCCCGGCGGATCGAGATCTTCTTCTACCACGTGGCCGGCCGCACGTACCTGTGCAGCGGCACGGTCGACCGGCCGAGCTGGTACGTGAACCTGGTGGCCGAGCCCGCCCTCACCTTCCACCTCAAGCACGGCGTGCGGGCGGACCTGCGGGCGACCGCCCGGCCCGTCACCGAGGAGGCGGAGCGGCGCGCGGTGCTCACCGAGATCGTCGCCGACCTCAACCAGCCGGCCAACCCGGGCCACCTGGCCCAGCCGGTGGACCTGGAGGACTGGGTGCGGCGGTGCCGGCTGGTCGAGGTGAGCTTTCTCGACTGACGGCCGAGGTGCCACGCACCGATCGGACGGTGCAAACTGCCGATCTCGGACCGTGCTCCGGCTCGCCGCGCCCGCGGCGCGCTCGTGAGCCAGGATGTCGGCATGGCGCACGCTTCCTCGCACGGCTCGGCGGGCCCTGCCGCGCCGAGGACCACGTTCTTCCTGGTCATGATCCTGGTCTCGGCGCTGCTCGCGACGCTGGCCGGGTTGTGGCTCCTGTGGCCGAGCGCCGGCGACGTGCCCGACCGGGTGCCGAACCGGGCCGAGGGCACGTCCTTCGTGGACGTCACGATCGCGGGCCCCGCGGACCCGGCCACCGGGAGCATCCCGGTCGAGCTCGCCGACGGCGGCACCTCGCGGATGCAGTCGCCCGGCCCGTCGGTCCCGCTCACCGAGGGCGACCGGATCACCGCGGTGGACATCTCCCAGGTCGCGCAGCCCGGCGTCGACCCGCTCGTGTTCATGGACTTCCAGCGCGAGCTGCCGATCGCGCTGCTCGCCGTCGTCTACGCGCTGGTGGTGCTGCTCGTGGCGCGCTGGCGCGGCCTGGCGGCGATGGCCGGGCTCGGGATCGCGTTCGTGGTGCTCCTCGGGTTCACGATGCCGGCCCTGCTCGCGGGGCAGGACGCGTTCGGCGTGGCGCTGGTGACGTCGTCGCTGATCATGTTCGTCACGCTGTACCTGGCGCACGGGTTGTCGGCACGCACCTCGACGGCGCTGCTGGGCACGCTGGTGGGCCTCGCGCTGACGGCGGGGATCGCCGCCTGGGCGTCGGGTGCCGCGCAGATCACCGGCGGCACCGACGAGGCCTCGGCCTTCCTGCCGTCCAGCGCGCCCGCCGCGGACCTGCGCGGTATCGCGCTGTGTGGCATCGTCCTGGCCGGCCTGGGCGTGCTGAACGACGTGACCATCACGCAGGCCTCCGCGGTGTGGGAGCTGCGCGCCGTCGCGCCGGCGGCGACCCGGGCCGAGCTGTTCACGAGCGCCATGCGGATCGGCCGCGACCACATCGCCTCGACCGTCTACACGATCGCCTTCGCCTACGTGGGCGCCGCGCTGCCGCTGCTCATGATCGTCTGGCTCGTGGACCAGTCGCCGCTCACGGCCCTGACCTCGGGCGAGATCGCCGAGGAGGTGGTGCGGACCCTCGTCGGCTCGATCGGCCTCGTGCTCGCCATCCCCGTGACCACGGCGATCGCGACCCTCACCGTCCCGGGGCCGACGACGGACCTCGTGGGCAACGCCGGCCTCGAGCCGTCGTCGGACCCGGAGCTGATGGCGCCCGTGTCGGAGGCGTGGGCCGCGCAGGCCCGGGCGTCGGAGGCCTGAACCGCGGAGTCCTGAACTTCCGGGGTCCTGAACTCGCGGGGTCCTGGACTGCGGTGTCGTGCGCGGCGGGCAGACTGTGCTTGAGGGAGAGGACGCACGATGCGCGCAGTGGTGTACGACGAGTTCGGCGGGCCCGAGGTGCTGCACCTCGGTGAGGTCCCGGAGCCGGAGGCCGGACCCGGGCAGGTCCGGGTCCGGGTCGAGGCGGTAGGCCTCAACGCCTTCGACGGCAAGGTCCGTTCGGGGGCCATGGAGTCCGCGTTCCGCACCCGCCTCCCCGCGGTGCCGGGGCTGGAGGTGGCGGGCGTCGTCGACCAGGTGGGGGCGGACGTCGCCGGGGTCGCCCCGGGCGACCGGGTCACCGGGTGGACCAGCCGCGGCGCCGCGGAGCTCGCGCTCCTGAATCGGTGGGCCTCGGTGCCCGACGGGCTCGCCGTGACCCAGGCGGCCGCGCTCCCCGTGGTGGGCGAGGCCGCCCGCCGGGCGCTGCGCGTCCTCGGTCCGCGGCCGGGGGAGACCCTGCTGGTGCACGGGGCCAGCGGCGGCATCGGCGGGCTGGTGACCCAGCTGGCCGTCGCCGCGGGCGTGCGCGTGATCGGCACGGCGTCGCCCGCCAACCAGGGGCGGGTCGCGGCGTACGGGGCGACTCCCACGACGTACGGCGCCGGGCTCGTCGAGCGCGTCCGCGCGCTGACGCCCGTCGTCGACGCCGTGCTCGACACCTCCGGAGCGGGTGTGCTGCCGGACAGCATCGAGCTGCGGGGTGGCACCGACCGCGTGCTGACCCTCACCGACCCGGCGGCGCACGACCTGGGCGTGGAGTTCGACGAGCGGTCCCAGCCCTCGGCCACCGAGCTCGCCGACCTGGTCGGCCTCGTGCTGCACGGCGAGGTGTCGGTGCCGGTCGCGCACGTGCTGCCGCTCGCCGAGGCGGCGCGGGGGCAGGGCCTGGTCGACGGCGGGCACTCCGGCGGCAAGGTCGTGCTCGTGCCCTGACGCGCCGGGGCGGTTCGCTCGTCGGCGCTCGTAGTGACCAGTGCGGTAGTTTGGGTCACTACGGAGGTGCGCATGCCCAGACCGACCATCCCGGACCGCCGGGAGACGCTGCTCGACGTCGCCGAACGGCTCGTGCTCGACCGCGGCTTCGACGCGATGTCGATGCAGTCCGTGGCGGACGCCGCGGGGGTGAGCAAGGGTGGCGTCTACCGCGAGTTCGCGGGCAAGCACGAGCTGCTCGACGCCGTCCTGCTGCGCTCGACCACCCGGCTCGGCGACCAGGTGGACGCGCTGACGGCGCACCTGCCGCGCCCGGTCGCGCTCAGCGCGCTCTACCGCGCGGGCGTCGAGGCGTTGCTGGCCGACCCGCTGATGTCCGCGGCGTTCCTGGACGACCGCGCCGTGCTCGGCGAGCACGTGCGCGCCGTCGACCCGGAGCGGTACCGCGCCCGGTTCCGCTGGATCACGGCGCACGTCGAGGAGCTGCGGGCCGCCGGCCGCGTGCGGCCCGGCGTCGACCCCGAGGCGGTCTCGCTCGCCCTGTCCAGCGTGACGATCGGGCTGCTCTCCGCCTCGGCGCTGATCGGGCCGCTGACGCCGGACCAGCTGCGGGCCGCGCTCGGGGTGGTCGCGGGGCTGGTGCGCGACGGCATCGACGTCGGCCCGGACGACGCAGGCCCTGACCAGAAGGAGACCCGGCCATGACGACCACGACCACCACCTTCGACGACGTCCGCGACCTGACCGTCGCGGGCGGACCGGTCCGCCTCTGCACGAGCGGCCGAAGCGACGCGCCGCCGGTCCTGCTGCTGCACGGCGCGATGCTGGACACGGCGGAGCTTGACTGGATGCACGTGGCGCCCGCGCTCGCGGAGCGCTTTCGGGTCCTGGCGATCGACCTGCCGCGGCACGGCGGCAGCCGCCCCTGGTCGGGACCCGTGGACCAGCCCCTGCTCCAGCGGGTCGTGATCGGGCTCCTCGACCAGCTCGGCATCGAGCGGGCGGCGCTCGTCGGGCTCTCGATGGGCGGCGGCGTGTCGATCGGCACGGCGCTCGACCACCCGGACCGCGTCAGCGCCGCGGTCCTGCTGGCGCCGGGCGGGCTCGGCGCGCGGCGTCCGGCGCAGCTCGTCACCTGGCTGTCCACGCGCACGCCCGGGCTGCTCCGCGCGACGACGGCGTGGCTGGCGCGGAGCCCGCGCGCGGTGCGCCGCTCGCTCGCCGACAACCTGCAGCACGGCGCGGACACCCCGGGCTTCGAGCGTGCGGTCGAGCTCGCGCAGCGGGAGGCCGAGCAGAAGGCCCGGCACCGCGAGCCGGCCCTCGACGACTGGCAGTCCCTGTCGTTCGGGCCGTTCGCGATGCGCACCGACTTTCTCCCGGCCCTGCACCGGCTGTCGGTGCCGACGCTGTGGGTGCGCGGCTCGGAGGACCCGCTGGTGCTCCAGCCCGAGCTCGACGCCGCGGTCGCCGCGGCGCCCGGAGCACGGTCGGCGGTGCTGCCCGGCGCGGGCCACCTCTCCACGCTGGACCAGCCCGACCGCGTGGCGGCTCTGGTCGAGGAGTTCCTCCTGGCGCACGCCGGTGCCGCCGACCCGGGCCGCCGCTGACCTGGGCTGTGCCGGGCCGCCGCTGACCCAGGCTGCGCCGGGCCGCCGCGGAAGGTGCGCATCTACCCAGCGATCAGGCCCGAAAAGAGGCCTGTTCCGGGCCCAATCGCTGGGTAGAAGCGCACCTCTCAGGGCGGCGGGTCGGGTCAGCGGGTGGCCTCGCGGACCAGGCCCTCGATCTCGGCGGTGAGCAGGGTGCCGCCGTCGAGGCCCATGGTGTCGAAGCCGCCGACGAGCTCCAGCGACACCAGGCCGTGCACGCGGTACAAGGTGGACAGGGCCAGCCGCAGCGCGCCGGGCGCGGTCTCCGGTGGGGCGCCGAGCGACCGGCCCCACCGGGACAGCTCCGCGTCGAGGCCCTGTCGCGTACCTGACTCTCGGCCTGTGCCGGTCTCTCGCCCTGTGCCGGGCTCGTCGCCGGCGCGGCCCCTGCCGTCCGCGACACCTGCGTCGTCCCGCACGAGTTCCTGGAGGGCCGTGACCAGCGCGAGCATGCTCTGGGTGATCGGGCCCACGTGCTCCAGCGGGTCCACGGCCTCGCGCCGGCTGCCGGTGAAGAGCATCGCGTAGCGCCGCGGGTGGTCCAGCGCCCAGCGTCGCCACGCGTGCGCGATCGCCGCGACACGCTCGGCGGCGGGCCGGTCCGACGCCGCACGCGCGGCACCCTCGACGGCGCTGCCGAGATCCGTGTACCCGGCCAGGACCAGGGCGTCGAGCAGCGCGTCGCGGGAGGCGAAGTAGTGGTACAGCGCGGGCGGCGTCATGCCCATCGCCTTGCTGACCGAGGCGATCGACAGCCCGTGGGCCCCGCCGGAGTCCACGAGCTCCAGCGCCCGCTCGACGATCTCGTCGACCGTCTGCCGCCTCAGGCGCTCGCGACGGGTCAGGGTCCGCGTCGGTGCGGGCCGGGTGTCGACGTCGTCCACGGGCATGCCGCGAGCCTAGTGCCAACTCCGGGAGCAGGTGCCCGGGGCGCAGCGCGGCTCCGTCCGGGACGGTCACCGGGTCAACGCCTGTGGCCGGGCGCGGTGCGGAGCCGGCGTGCGACACACCCGGGGCACGCCTGGCACGATGACGCGCATGGCGACTGACTCCGTGCGCACCCACGCACCCACCCCGGCGCACACCCCGGCCGGCACCCGATGACCCGCACCTGGTTCGTCACCGGCGCGGGCCGCGGGCTCGGCCGGGCGATCACGGTCGCCGCCCTGGAGCGCGGCGACCGCGTCGCGGCGACGGCGCGGGACCTGGCCGCGCTCGACGACCTCGTGGCCGGGTACGGCGACGCCGTCGTGCCGCTGCGCCTGGACGTGACGGACCCGGACGAGGCCCGGGACGCGGTGCGGACGGCTGCCCAGGCGCTCGGCCGCATCGACGTGGTGGTGAACAACGCGGGCTACGGCCTGTTCGGCACCGTCGAGGAGATCACGCCCGAGCAGCTGCGCGACCAGCTCGACGTCAACCTCTTCGGCGTGCTGCACGTGACCCAGGCTGCCCTGCCGGTGCTGCGCGCGCAGGGCAGCGGGCACGTGGTGCAGGTCTCCAGCTCCAGCGGGGTCGCGGCGTGGCCGGGGCTCGGCGGCTACAGCGCGTCGAAGTGGGCGCTCGAGGGGCTGTCGGAGGCGCTGGCCCAGGAGGTCGCGGGGTTCGGCATCCACGTCACGCTCGTCGAGCCGGGACCCGTGGACACCGCGTGGCGCGACGAGTCGGCGGTGCGCGCCGCGCACCTGCCCGCCTACGACGCGCTGCGCGCGTCGGCCTGGCACCCGCCGGGTTCGTCGTCCCCGGCCGACGTCGCCCGTGTGGTCCTCGCCGTGGTCGACGCCGACGAGCCGCCGCTGCGCATCCTGGTCGGGGACCTTGCCGCGGACGCCGTGCTGCCGATCACCGAGAAGCGGGTCGCCGCGTGGCGGCGCTGGGAGGACCTGGGGCGTTCGGCGGGCTGACGGCGGCGCCCCCGGGCCGGTCAGTGCGTGCGCCAGCCCGGCAGCAGGCGGTCCAGGACGTCGGCCAGGGGCATGGACTCGCCGTCCTTCCCGCCGGCGCCGAGCACCAGTGGCGGACGGCGGGTCTCGGGGCGGACACCGCGCAGGCGGTCGAGCAGGCCGATGGGCGCGGTGAGCACGTAGAAGTCACCGTCGGTGCTGACCCCCGCGCTCCGGTCGACGCGCAGGTACCAGCCCTTCAGCCCGGTGCGCGCCGTCCCGCGCCCGCCGTAGCCCTGGACCTGGAGGTCCTCGGGGGCGAGCCCGGCGGTGCGCGCGGCGGCCACGAACTCGCGCAGCATCGCCTCCGCGCGGGTGTGCTCGGCGTCCTGCCGCGCCTCCAGGCGCTCCGCCTGCACCCGGACCGCCTCGGCGCGCTGCCGGGACCACTCGTCGTCACGCATGCGCGCAGTCTCGCACCTTCATCGCGAGGTCGGCAGTTGGCATCGAGGTCGGCACAGGATCGGTCGCGAGCCGGCCCAGGCCCGCGGGGGTCCAGGCCGCGTTGTCCTCGGGCCGGGCCAGGGCG
>NZ_JBFAKX010000036.1:0-21551 GCF_040655935.1 Promicromonospora sp. NPDC050262
ACGGCTCAGGTCGCCGCGGGCGGTTCCTCCGGCCAGGTGAACCACTCGACCGGGATGCTCTCGTCGAGGCGGCGCACCTGGTTCTCCGCGAGGCCACAGGTCACCCGGGTGACCTGTGGGTCCGACACCTGGGAGGGGTGCCGTGCGGATGAGAAAATGACCGCATGGCTGAGCTCCTCGCGGTCTGTCGCGTGTACGTCCTGCATCCAGACCCCGGCCCTGTGGGGGTCACGGCGATCGACAAGCGTCCCGTCGAGGGGCGGGTCAAGGTGCGGCCCTACGGCCTCTACGCGGACGTGCAGGCCGACCGCGCCAACCACGGCGGCCTCGACCAGGCGGTCTATGCCTACGCCCAGGAGGACGCCGACCACTGGTCCGACGAGCTGGGCCGGGAGGTCACGCCCGGGCTCTTCGGCGAGAACCTGCGCGTCAGCGGCCTCGACGTGAACGGTGCGGTGATCGGCGAGCGGTGGCAGGTCGGCTCGGCGCTGCTGGAGGTCACGCAGCCGCGCACGCCCTGCCAGACCTTCGGACGGCGCCTCGGCGAGCAGCGCTGGGTGCGCCGGTTCACCCAGGCCAACCGCACGGGCGCCTACCTGCGCGTGATCGAGAACGGCGACCTCGGCGCGGGCGACACCGTCGACGTCGTGCACCATCCCCTGCACGGGGTGACCGTCGCGGACTGGTTCGGCGCGCAGTACGGGCTGGCGCGCGCGGCGGCCGGAGCCGGAGCGGACGCGGCCGCCGCTGCCGAACCCGAGACCCTGGAGGAGCTCGCGCAGCGGCTGCTCAACGCGCACGCCGCGGGCGAGATCCGGCTCAGCGTCGACATGCACCGCCGCAGCGAGCAGGCCGCGGCCCGCGCCGTCGTCGACTGACCGGCCACGCTCGGCCCGCCTGTCTCGACCGGCCCTCCGGCGGAAGGCGTACACGGCCGGGTGGGTAACGCTGACGTAGCACTGCTACCTCTCCGTCACCCACCCGGCGGTGCAGGCGTTCCCCCGGCCCTTCCCGCGGGCTCGGCCCCGGACGTCAGCGACGGCGCTCGAATCGGGCGCGTGCGGCGTCGTGCGCGTCGCGCAGAAGGGTGAGCACCAGTGCTCCGGTCGCGGGTTCGGGGTTGACGACGGACACCCAGCCGGCCGTCCCGTACACCGGGTGCGGCTGGACGACGTCGGCGGTGGCCGGTCCTGGCGCCGGCTCGCCCGGCTCCGGCGCGGCGGCTCCGACGAGCTCGGCCAGCCGCGCACGACCGACGTGGACGTTCACCCGCCAGCGTCCCGCGGGGTCGAGGTCGGAGCTGGTGTCGTCCGGGTAGTTCTTGGTGACGATCGTCCCGTACGGCTGGACGTTCCGGGGCATCTGGCCGTCAGGGGCGTAGTAGAAGAACGCGTCGCCCCAGGCCAGCTCGGGAACGGTGGCGTCGCCGACCGCCGGCGCGACGACGAGGGCGCCGTCGAGCTCGCGGACGGCGTCGATGATCTGCTCGGCGGTCGGGCCGGTACTCTGCTGAAGGTCCATGGTTCAAGCATCACCTTCAAGTGCTTCTGTGGGGTTGAGCGCATGACACCCGAGGAACCGCGGCCGCTCCGTACCGCCGACGTCGCGCGGGAGTCCGGCTGGTCCGTGCAGCAGGTCCGCGACCTGGAGCGGCTGGGCGTGCTCCCGCCGGCCGCGCGCTCGGCCAACGGCGACCGCTCGTACGGGCCGGTGCACGTCCGCGCGCTGCGGGCGTACCGGGGGCTGGCGAGCGCCGCCGGGCCGGTGGTCGCGCGGCGTCTGCTCGCCGAGGCTCGCACCGGCACGCTCGCCGACGCCGCGGCCGCGATCGGCGCCGTGCACGTCCGGCTCGCCGCCGACCGCGACGAGGCGCTGCGGGCGCAGGCGGCGCTCGCGGCCCTCGAGGGCGAGGAGGACGGGCCCGACGCCGGTACCGCGCACGTCGACGCGGATGTCATGACCATCACCCAGCTCGCCGCCGCGCTCGGGGTGCGCACGTCCACGCTCCGGTTCTGGGAGCAGGAGGGACTGGCGGTCCCGGAGCGTGTGACGACCCTGCGGGCCCGGCAGTACGGGCCGGCCGTGATCCGGGAGGCGCGCGTCGTGGCCGCGCTGCGCTCCAGCGGGTACGGCATCCCGGCCGTGCGCGACGTCGTCGTGAGCCTGCGCCGCCTCCCGGGTGCCGGCGACGGCGGCGGCGAGGGGACCGCAGAGTCCCGCCGGATCCTGGACCGGCGCCTCGACCAGATCGCCACCCGCACGGTCGCGCTGCTCCGCGCGGGCGCGGACCTGGCCGAGATCATCGACCCCGCACAGGTGTGACCGCGCGCGGAGGGTCCGGTCAGTCGTCGCTGAGGAGCTTGCCCTGGCGGACCAGGTCCTGGAGGGTGCGCTGCACCTGCTCGACGTCGGGCACGTCGTCGAGCACCATGCCCGGCTGGTCCGTGCCGTCGGAGATCACGAGGGTGCCGCAGCCGAAGATCCGGTCGCTGAGCTGCTTCTCGAACGTGACGTTGTTGATCCGGTAGAGCGGGATGTCCCGGCCGGTCTGCGTCAGGATGCCGGTGCGCAGCGCGACCCGCTGGTTGGTGATGATGTAGCGCGTGGTGCGCCAGCGCAGGAACGGCCCCGCGGAGGCGACCAGGCCGAGCACCACGAGGATCGCCGTCGCGAACCACAGCACGATCGGGTCGATCGGCAGCGGCAGCACCCAGACGGCGATCAGGATCACGACCAGCACCAGGAGCAGCAGGATCGGCTTGACGATCTTCTTCGGGTGAGTGCGGAGCTGCAACACGATGGTCTCGCCCTCGGCGAGGTGCTCTTCCCTCATGCCGCGAATACTGCCTTACTGCGCCAACTGGATCTACTGTGCGGCCAGGTTCCATCCCTCGATCGTGCGCAGGCTGTGCCCGTACCCCAGCAGGCACACGGCCGCGGTGCCGAGCTCGAACCGGGCCCCGAGCCGCGGGTCGACGCCGAGCCACACGGTGGCGAGCACGCGCAGCAGGTGGCCGTGCGCCACGAGCAGCACGTCGCCGCCGGCTCCCGTCCCCGCCCCGGCCAGCACCTGCTCCGCCCGGGCGATGACCCGCGCGGCGCGCACGGCGACCTGGTCCAGCGTCTCGCCCGGCCGGCCCTCGCCGTGCTCGTCGGACGGCGGCAGCACCTGGACGCCGTCCTCGAAGATCTGGAACTCGCGCCCCAGGATCTCCGAGACGTCGCGCGAGGTGCGGCCGTCCACCGGCCCGTAGTCCCACTCGGCGAGGTCCTCGTCGACGACGGCGCCGGGGTGGCCCGCGAGCTCCGCCGTCCGCCGTGCCCGGGTCCGCGGGGACGTGAAGACGGCCGCGAACTCGTAGGCGGCCAGGGTCGCGCCCGCGGACCGGGCCTGCGTCTCGCCGGCCGCCGTGAGCGGCAGGTCGGTGCGGCCGGTGTGCCGGCCGCTCGCGCTCCACTCGGTCTGGCCGTGCCGGAGCAGCACGAGCTGCGGGTCGCGCGTGGGCCGCAGGGCGGGGGGCCGCGCCGCGGTGGGCGGGGGCGGCAACGTCTCGTCGGACATGGGACGAGCATCCTGCGTCCGGCGGCCGAGCGCACCCCTGGTCGCCGCCAGCGGCTCTGACCTGGGCGAACACGCCACGGGCAACACGCCGGTCGAGCGCGGCGGGTCCTGGTGCGCGCCGGGTGCTGCACCTACTGTGGGGCTCGTGAGTCGTGCCACACCGGCGTCGCGCGGCGCCGTCGACCGCTTCTCCACGCGAGGCCTGCCCGCGGCGCGCCGGATCGAGCTCTGGGAGGAGCACAACGCCGACGCCCTCGTGGCGTTGCAGTGCCGCATGTTCGAGGACGACTCGGCGCTCGAGGCGTCCGAGGCGAACCTCCAGCTCGACCGGCTGCACCTGGCGCACGTCGAGGCCAACCCGCACGCCGTGGAGCGCACGGCACGCACGGTCCGCACCCGACCGACCGAGTCCGTGGCCCTCTACTTCACGCTGAGGGGCGAGGCCTTCTTCTACCACGACGACGGTGTGCGGATGCTGCGACCCGGCCAGCTCCTGGTGTGCGACGCCGACCGGCCGTTCCTGCGCGGTTTCTCCCAGGGGCTGGAGGAGCTGGCGGTCAAGGTGCCGTACGACGTGTTCCGCGCCGCGGGCGGCACCATGCCGCGCACCGCCCAGGTGATCGAGTTCGGCGCGCCCTCCCCGTCGGGCGGCAACGCCCACGCCGCGGCCCTCGCCGAGCTGGTCGCCCGCGCGGTGGGTCCGGACGGCGACGGCGCGGCCGACGAGGTCGCCGTGCTCGACCTCGTCACGGCGGTGCTGGTCCGGCCGGTGGGATCCGGGGCGCAGGCCGCGGGCGCGCACTTCGCCGCGGCCGAGCGGTACGTGCGCCGGTGGCTGCGCGACCCGACCATGTCGGCCCGCCGGATCGCCGACGCGATCGGCCTGAGCGAGCGACAGCTCTCGCGGGTGCTCGCCGAGCACGGCACGAGCGTGCCGCGCCTGGTCGCCCGCCGGCGCGTGGAGATGGCGAGCCGGATGCTGCGCATGCCGTCGTACGCGGAGCAGACCGTCGAGGCGATCGGCCTGCGTTGTGGGTTCTCGTCGGCCGCGCAGTTCTCGCGCGTCTTCCGGGAGCAGTCGGGCATGTCGCCGTCCGAGGCCCGCAGGTACGCGCTCGCCGTGCGGCGCTGAGCACGCACCCGCCGACGCCGACGCCGCCGTCGGGCCGTGCACGGCGCAGAGTCGCCCACACCCCGTCTTGATGATTTCCGCCGACTTTCATGGCCGACCCTTTTCCCAGGTCGGAGCGCACGGCACCCTGTGCGCATGCCTGAGTTCGACGACGGTCAGACCGAGACCGCACTGCCCAGCACCGCCGCCGGCACGACCCCGGAGGGACACGGCACGGTGGTCGAGACCGACGTGCTGGTCGTGGGGTCCGGCCCGGCGGGGGCGTCCGCGGCGCTCTTCCTGTCCAGCCTGGGGATCGGCAACATCATGATCACCAAGTACCGCTGGACCGCGAACACGCCCCGCGCGCACATCACCAACCAGCGGACCATGGAGATCTTCCGCGACCTGGGCATCGAGGACCAGGTGCTCGCGGACGCGACGCCGCACGAGCTGGTGGGCGACACCGTGTTCTGCACGACGATCGCGGGCGAGGAGATCGGCCGCATCCTGACCTGGGAGACCCACCCCGCCCGCGAGGCGGACGCGCGGCTGGCCTCGCCGTCGCTCACGGTCGACATCCCGCAGACCTACCTCGAGCCGATCCTGGTGAAGAACGCGACCCAGCGGGGCACCCAGTCGCGGTTCTCCACGGAGTACCTGGGCCACACGCAGGACGCCGACGGCGTGAGCACCCGCGTGCTCGACCGGGTCACCGGCACCGAGTACACGATCCGGTCGAAGTACCTGATCGGCGGCGACGGCGCCCGCTCCCAGGTGGCCGCGGACATCGGCCTGCCCATGGAGGGGGCGATGGACATCGCCGGCTCCATGAACATCACGTTCAAGGCCGACCTCACGCACCTCGTGGGCCACCGCCCGTCCGTCCTGTACTGGGTGCTGCAGCCCGGCTCCGACGTCGGCGGCATCGGCGCCGGCCTGGTCCGCATGGTCCGGCCGTGGAACGAGTGGCTCATCGTCTGGGGCTACGACATCGCCGGCGAGCCGCCGCAGCTCGACGACGCGGCGGCGACCGAGATCGTGCGCCAGCTCGTGGGCGTCGAGGACCTGGACGTCGAGATCACGGGCTACTCGCTGTGGGGCAACAACCAGATGTACGCGACGCACCTCCAGCAGGGCCGCGTCTTCTGTGCGGGCGACGCCGTGCACCGGCACCCGCCGAGCAACGGCCTCGGCTCCAACACGTCGGTCCAGGACTCGTACAACCTGGCCTGGAAGATCGCGGCCGTGCTCAACGGGCAGGCGGCGCCGTCGCTGCTGGAGACCTACTCGGCCGAGCGCGCGCCGGTCGCCGAGCAGATCGTGCTGCGCGCCAACAAGTCGGGCGGCGAGTTCCGCTTCATGGAGGTGCTCGGGGTCCTGGACGCCGAGACGCCGGAGGCGATGCAGGCCGCGATCGACGAGCGCAAGGCGAACACGCCGGCCGGCGCGGCCAAGCGCGCGGCGCTCGTGGAGGCGATGGACCTCAAGCACTACGAGTTCAACGCGCACGGCGTGGACATGGGCCAGTTCTACGCGTCGGCGGCGATCGTCCCCGACGGTTCTCCCCAGCCTGTGGACGAGCGCGACCCCGAGCTCTACTACAAGCAGTCCACCGTCCCGGGCGCGCGGTTCCCGCACGTGTGGGTGGCCGACGTCGACGGGCACAAGCGCTCGACGCACGACCTGGTCCCGTACGGGCAGTTCACGCTCGTTACCGGCATCGCCGGCGAGGCCTGGGCCGACGCCGCCGCGAAGGTCGCGGACGAGCTCGGCGTGCCGCTGGAGGCGGTCGTCATCGGGCCGGGGCGCGAGGTCATCGACACCTACTACGACTGGGCGAAGATGCGCGGCGTCGAGGAGTCGGGCGCGATCCTGGTCCGCCCGGACGCGCACGTGGCCTGGCGCGCCCAGACCCTGGCCGACGACCCGGCGGGGGCGCTGGGCGACGCGCTGCGGTCGGTCCTCGGACGGGTCGAGCACGATGGCTGAGCCGGGCGGGTCCGCCGAGCGCGCCGGGGCCGAGCAGGCCGCCCGCGAGCAGGAGCTCACCGACCGGGTGGCGGCGTCCTTCGCGGGCGCCGGCGACGCACGGCTCGCGACCGTCATGCAGTCCCTGACCCGGCACCTGCACGCGTTCCTGCGCGAGGTGCGGCTCACCGAGGACGAGTGGAACCGGGGCATCGAGTTCCTCACCGCCGCCGGGCACATCACGGACGACAAGCGGCAGGAGTTCATCCTGCTGTCCGACGTGCTGGGCGCCTCCATGCAGACCATCGCCATCAACAACGCGGCGTACGAGAACGCGACGGAGGCCACGGTCTTCGGCCCGTTCTTCGTGGACGACGCGCCGCGCATCGAGGACGGCGGCGACATCGCAGGCGGCGCGACCGGGCAGCCCTGCTGGGTGGAGGGCACGGTCACCGACACGTCCGGCAAGCCGGTCCCGGGCGCGCGGATCGAGGTGTGGGAGGCGGACGAGGACGGCTTCTACGACGTCCAGTACGGCGACGAGCGCACCTCCGGCAGAGCGCACCTCTTCTCGGCCGACGACGGCGGGTACCGCTTCTGGGGCGTCACGCCCACGCCGTACCCGATCCCGCACGACGGACCGGTCGGCGCGCTGCTCGCGGCGACGGGGCGCTCGCCGATGCGCGCCGCGCACCTGCACTTCATGGTGACGGCGCCCGGGCTGCGCACGCTCGTGACGCACATCTTCGTGCGCGGCGACGAGCTCCTCGCGTCGGACTCGGTGTTCGGCGTCAAGGACTCGCTCGTCATGGACTTCGAGGAGCTGCCCGCGGGCACGCCGACGCCCGACGGCCGGGCGGTCGAGGGCACCTGGGCCCGCACCCGCTTCGACGTCGTCCTCGCCCCGGCCGACTGACCCACCCGAACACCGAACCACCAGCACCACCCGAACCTGCACCAAGCACTACCGGCAAGCCGCACTCCCCGTGTCAGACCCACAGGTCACCCCGGTGACCTGTGGGTCTGACAGCCAGAGGCTCGACGACAGACTTGGAGTACGACGATGGTTGGCAACGGACGGTCCCTGAACGCGCGGGCGCTGGTGGTCTGCGCGTCGACGGCAGCCCTGGCGGGCGCCCTGACGGGCTGCGGCGACGTGGGCGGCGGCACGGTCGGGGGTGGCGGGGACGACGACGTCCTGAAGATCGGCTTCGTCTCGACCGAGACGGGCTCGTCGGCGCCGTTCGGTGAGGCCAACACCTACGTGATCGAGTCCATGGAGAAGTGGTTCGCGGACAACCCGGTGACCGTCGACGGCGCCGAGCAGACCGTCGAGATCATCGTGAAGGACTCGCAGTCGGACTCCGCCCGCGCGGGCGAGGTGGCGGCCGAGCTGATCAACAGCGACGGCGTGGACCTGGTGCTCACGTCGTCCACGCCGGACATCACCAACCCTGTCTCGGAGCAGTGCGAGGCCAACTCGGTCCCGTGCATCTCGACGGTCGCGCCCTGGCAGCCGTTCGCGATCAGGGAGGGCGACGAGCCCGCCGACCTGAAGTACAGCTACCACGCGTTCTGGGGCCTGGAGGACGTCTCCGCGGTGTACGCGGACATCTGGAGCCAGGTGGACACCAACCAGAAGGCGGCCGGCCTGTTCCCGAACGACCCGGACGGGCAGGCGTGGAGCGCCAACTTCCCGGCCCTCACGAAGGACACCGGCGTCACGATCGACGACCCGGGCCTCTACCCGAACGGCACCCAGGACTTCTCCGCGCAGCTCTCCGCGTTCGAGGGCCACGACATCCTGGTCGGCGTGCCGATCCCGCCGGACTTCACCACGTTCTGGCAGCAGGCCGGCCAGCAGGGCTACCGGCCCAAGGTCGCGACGATCGGCAAGGCCCTGCTGTTCCCGTCGTCGGTCGAGGCGCTGGGCAACGCGGGCGACGGCCTCACCTCCGAGGTGTGGTGGCACCCCACGGCGCCGTTCACCTCGTCGCTGACCGGGCAGACCGCGCAGGAGCTCGCCGACCAGTACGAGACGGACACGGGCAAGCAGTGGACGCAGCCCCTCGGCTTCGCCGAGGCCCTGTTCGAGATCACGGTCGCGGCCGTCCAGGAGGCCGGCTCCACCGAGCCGGAGGCGATCACCGAGGCCCTGTCCACGCTGGAGGTCTCCACCGTGGTGGGCGACATCGCCTGGGGCGTCGACGACAGCGTGCCGCCCTACGTGGCCAAGACCCCGCTGGTCGGCGGCCAGTGGCGCCTGGACGACGGCGCGGACGAGGGCCAGAACCCCTACGAGCTCGTGGTGGTCTCCAACACGCTGGCCCCGGAGATCCCGACGGGCGGCGAGGTCGAGCCGCTCCGGTGACGGAACCCCTGCTGCGGGTGACCGGCGTCGCCAAGCGCTTCGGCCGGGTGGTCACGGCCCGCGACGTCTCGTTCGAGCTGTCCGCCGGCGAGGCCCTGGGCCTCGTCGGCCCGAACGGCGCGGGCAAGACCACGCTGCTCGACGTCGTCGCGGGCACCCTGCGGGCCGACGCCGGGACCGTGACGCTGGACGGGCAGGACGTCACCCGGCTCGGCGCGGCCGCCCGCGCCGACCGGGGCGTCGCGCGCTCGTACCAGGTGCCGCGTCCCTTCGGCGGACTCACCGTGTTCGAGAACGTGCTGGTCGGGGCCTCGTTCGCCGGGAGGCGGCCCGGCGGCGGTGGCGCACCTGGCGGTCGCGCCGACGGCGCGGGCCCGGCCGAGGGCGCCCGGGACCGGGCCTGGCACGCGCTCGCGGTGACGGACCTGACCGGGGCGGCCAACACGCCGTCGGGCAGCCTGCGCCTGCTGGACCGCAAGCGGCTGGAGGTCGCGCGGGCCCTCGCGACCGGGCCACGCCTGCTCCTGCTCGACGAGATCGCGGGCGGCCTCACGGACCGCGAGCTGCCGCAGGTCGTGGGCCTGGTCCGCCGCCTGCGGGACGACGGTGTGGCGGTGGTCTGGATCGAGCACGTGCTGCACGCGCTGCTCGACGTCGTGGACCGGCTGCTGTGCCTCGCCGCCGGCGAGGTGATCGCGCAGGGCGACCCGCACGAGGTGATCCGCAGCCCGCAGGTGGTCGAGGTGTACCTGGGCTCCACGGTCGACTCCGTGCCTGACTCCGTCCCGGGGGAGCCGGCATGAGCGTCCTGGAGGCGGCCGGCCTGGAGGTCCGGTACGGCGACCTGCTCGCCGTCGACGGCGTCGGGCTGACCCTCGCCGAGGGCGAGACCCTCGCGGTGCTCGGCGCCAACGGCGCCGGCAAGTCCACGCTGCTCGCGGCGCTCGCGGGCACCCACCTGCCCACGGCAGGCACCGTGCTGCTCGACGGCGACCCGGTCACCCGGGTGCCCGCGCACCGGCGGGTGCGGCGCGGCATCGCGCTCGTGCCGGAGGGGCGGCGCCTGTTCCCGTCGCTCACCGTCGAGGAGAACCTGCTCATGGGCCGCTACCCCGGGCGGCCCGGGCCGTGGGACCTGCGCGCCGTGTACGACGTGTTCCCGCACGTCGCCGAGATCCGGGACCGACGAGGCGGCGTGCTGTCGGGCGGGCAGCAGCAGGCGGTGGCGATCGGCCGGGCCCTCCTGACCAACCCGCGCGTGCTGCTGCTGGACGAGGTGTCGCTCGGGCTCGCGCCCTCCGTCGTCACCCGGATCTACGACGCCGTCCGCCGCATCACCGCGGAGGGCACCACCGCGCTCGTCGTCGAGCAGGACCTGGACCAGGCGCTGCGCGTGGCCGACCGCGTCCAGTGCCTCCTGGGCGGGCGCACCGTGCTGGAGGCCCCGGCCGCGGGGCTGGACCGCGAGGCCGTGGCGGACGCCTACTTCGGCATCGCCGCCGCCCCGACCCCCGCCCCCGCCCCGAGACCCACGGAGGCCTGATGGACTGGCTCAACGCCGGCGTGCAGGGTGTGCTGCTCGGCGGGCAGTACGCCCTGCTGGCCTGCGGCCTGTCGCTGATCTTCGGCGTGATGCGCATCGTCAACCTGGCGCACGGCGTGCTCGCGGTGCTCGCCGCCTACCTGTCGCTCGTGCTGGTGCAGCAGGGCCTGCCCCTGTGGCTCGCGGTCGTCGTGGTGGTGCCGGTGTTCGCGGCGCTCGGGTACGCGGTGCAGCGCGGCCTGTTCAACCCGGCCCTCGCGCAGGTGCGGGGGTCGGACTCCGCCCGCCAGGGCTCGCGGGGTGCGGGCGAGCTCGCGCCGCTGCTGGTGTCGTTCGGCGTCGCCGTCGCCCTGACCAGCCTGCTCCAGGAGGTGTTCAGCGCGGACACCCGCAAGATCCCCACGGGTGACCTCGCCTCGGCGGGCGTGCCGCTCGGCCCGCTCTCGGTGGGGCTGCTGCCCCTGATCACGCTGGTCGTGGCCGCCGCGGTCATCGCGGCGGTCCAGGTCTTCCTGGCCCGCACGGCCACGGGGCGCGCCATGCGTGCCGTCGCCGACGACGCCGGCGCCGCCGCGATGTACGGCGTCGACCCGAGGCACACGTACGCCGTGGCGACCGCCCTGGCGTTCGCCACGCTGGCGCTCGCGGGCGTGTTCGTCGGCATGAGCACGCAGTTCTCGCCGGGCTACGGCGACCTCGTGCTGCTGTTCGCGTTCGAGGCCGTGATCATCGGCGGGCTCGGGTCGCTGTGGGGCACGCTCCTGGGCGGCATCGTGCTGGGCCTGGCCCAGACGATCGGCGCGCAGATCGACCCGCAGTCCGGGGTGCTCGCCGGGCACCTCGTCTTCCTCGCCGTGCTGGTGGTCCGGCCCGGCGGCCTGCTGCCGAGGAGCGTGCCGGCATGAGCGCTCCGAACACCGCCGCCGACGCCGCCGCCCCGGCTGCGCCTCCGGCGACCCCGACGGTGACGCGGGGCGGTCGTGGGTCCGTCGTCGGGGGCGGGGTGCTCGTGCTCGTCGTGGTGCTCCTCGCCGCCGTCGTCCCGTACGTCGTGACGCTCGGCGCGCTGTCCAGCCTGGTCATGCTCTTCGCGCTCGTGATACTCGGTACCACCTGGAACCTGCTCGCCGGGTACGGCGGCATGGTGAGCGTGGGCCAGCAGGCGTACGTCGGCGTCGGCGGGTACGCCCTGATCCAGCTCGCCGACGCGGTCGGCGCCCCGCCGTGGGCCGCCGTCCTCGCGGCCGGCCTCGTGGGCGCCGTGCTCGCCCTGCCGACGAGCTACCTGGTGTTCCGCCTCGCCGGCGGGTACTTCGCGATCGGCACCTGGGTGGTGGCCGAGGTGTTCCGCCTGGTCACGATGCAGATCGGCGGCTTCGGCGGCGGCAGCGGGCTGTCCCTGAGCGCCTTCCGGGGCACCGACCGGGTCGACCGCGTGGCCTTCGTCTACTGGTTCGCGCTGGCGCTCATGGTCGCCGTCGTGCTCGGGACCTACCTGCTCATGCGGTCCCGCGTGGGACTCGGGCTCACGGCGATCCGCGACGACCGCGTCGCGGCGAGCAGCCTGGGCGTGGCCGTGGACCGGGGCCGCCGCATCGTCTACGTCGCGGGATCGGCCGGCGCCGCGCTCGCGGGTGCGCTGATCGCGCTGAGCACGCTGGGCGTCACCCCGGGGTCGATCTACTCCGTGAACTGGACGGCCGCGATGATCTTCATCGTCGTGGTCGGTGGCATCGGGACCATCGAGGGGCCGCTCGTAGGGGCCGTCCTCTACTGGGCGCTGCAGCAGGCCCTCGCGCCGCTCGGCACCTGGTACCTCGTGGTGCTCGGCGGGGTCGCGGTGGCCGTCGTGCTCCTCGCGCCGCGCGGGCTGTGGGGCCTGGTGGCGGGGCGGTTCCAGCTCTTCCCTACGACGTACCGGGTGCGGATCTGACGGCGCGGTGAGGCCGACGTCACAGCCTCTTCAGTCGACGCGCGACTCGGTATCAACGAGGATGGTTGATCCGCAGACCAGCGGGTGAACCACGTGCAGCGGAGCCGTAAGCCTGCACCGGAGGAGGACCCATGACGGACGCCGACGACGCCCAGTACCACTCCATCGCCAACCCTCGCCGGACCACGCTCATGCACCGGAGCGTGACCGACACGTACGGGTCGCAACACGACGAACGCGAGACGCCGGCCGACGACGCCGCCGCGGGCTGACCGCGGAGCGTTCGAGCCGAGAGCTGGTGCCCGCGACGGAGGGCCCGGCCGCACGCCACGTCGTGGCGCACGCGGCCGGGCCCTCTGCGTTGCCCGGGCGGCCGAGGTCCGGTCGGCGCCGTTCCGCGATGCGAGACGCGCCAAAGTTCACCCACGCTCCGCGGAAGGCCTGGTCCGGGGCCAGATGTCACCGGAAATTCATGTGACGGACCTCACTCCCGTTACATTCTGGAAACACTTCCGCTAGCCTGGTGCGCGCATCCTCTCCCACAATTCGGTAGAGCAAGGCGGTACGGCGAGTCGATGCAGGCGCATGAAGCACAGCGAGTTCGGCACGGTGAGCGGGCAGGCTAGGTCCTGCGGCGACCGGTACGACGTGGAACAGGGAACTCGCCGGCGGCCTGACCCCGAGACGGGGTACGGGCCCAGCAGAGCACGTCCAGTCACGTACGACACAAGAACTGAGTGGGGTTACCAGGGATGAATGGCGAATCGATTCGACACTTCACGGACGGACGCGTTCCCGACGCCGGGATCGCGCACCTCTTCAGCGTCGAGAACCGATTCCAGGCGCGCCTCGACGTCGAGGCCGCGCTCGCGCTCGCAGAGGCCGAGATCGGCCTGATTCCGGAGCCGGCCGGCGAGACGATCGCCCGGGCCGCGCAGATCGAGAAGCTGGACCTCGACCGCGTGGCGGCCGAGACGGCGTCCGCCAGCCACCCCCTGATGCCGCTCATCGAGGAGTTCGCCCGCGTGGTCGGGCGCCAGTACGGCGGCTGGGTGCACTGGGGCGCCACCACGCAGAACATCACCCAGACGGCGGACGTGCTCGTGCTGCGCGACGCGCACCGGGCGGTCAAGGACCTGCTCGCCAAGGTGCTGCGGGGCATGTCCAAGCAGGCGGACGCGTCCGCGGCGGTGCCGATGGCGGGCCGCACGCACAGCCAGCACGCGGTGCCCGTGACGTTCGGCTTCAAGGTCGCGGTCTGGATCGACGAGCTCACGGCGCACACCGACCGGCTCGAGCGCCTCGAGGACCGGCTCTTCCGGGTGCTCATGGGCGGCGCCGTCGGCACGTTCGCGTCGTTCGGGCCCGCGGGCCGCGAGGTCGAGCGCCGGGTCGCCAACCACCTCGGGCTCGGCACCATGCCCGTGCCGTCGCGCGCGATCAACGACGGCATCGTCGAGCTCGTGCTCGTCCTGGGCCAGGTCGCCGGCACGGCCGGCAAGATCGGCAAGGACATCTACTCGATGATGCAGCCGGAGTTCGGCGAGGCGTTCGAGCCCATCCCGGAGGGCACCGTCGGCAGCTCGACCATGCCGCACAAGCGCAACCCGCAGCTCGCCCTCGACCTCCTGTCGATGAGCGCCCAGCTGCGCGCCCTCGCGGCGCCCGCGCTCGAGTCGATGCAGCACGACCACGAGGCGAACGGCGGCATGACCGACCTCCTGGAGTCGACGGTCTCGCGTGCCACCGTCCTGGCCGGTGACATCCTGACCCGCCTGGACGTGATCCTCGACGGCCTGGAGCTCGACGAGCAGCGGATGCGCGCCAACCTGGCGCTGAGCGAGGGCCTCATCGGCTCGGAGTCGCTCATGATGGAGCTGGGCGAGCGCATCGGCCGGCAGAAGGCGCACGAGGTCGTCTACGAGGTGGCCCAGGAGTCGGCCGTGGGCGACGTGCAGTTCCTCGACCTGCTGGTGCGGAACGCGACCGTCAGCGCCTACTTCGACCGCGACGAGATCTGCCGCCTGATCGACCCGAGCGCGTACCTCGGCCAGAGCGTCACCATCGCGCACGACATGGCGCAGCACGCCCGTGCGGTGGCCGACCGGCTCGAGTTCAGCGCCCGCACGGCCAAGCCGGTCCCGCTGTTCGTCCGCGAGGTGGCCGACGAGCCCGCCGACGAGGCGGGCACCGGGGACGACGCCGTCCGCACGGTCGACGACACCAGGGTCGCCGCGGCGGCGCGGACCCCGGAGGAGCTCCTGCTCGTCGGCCTGTAGCCCTCGCTCGACGCGGCTGCCCAGCCGTCGCGCCCGGAACCAGCAACTTTCCGGGCGTGCTGGCTGGGCAGCCGTTCTCGTTCTCGCTAGAAGAGGGTGTCCGACTGCCAGGTGCGGCCCGCGCCGGCGCCGGTCACGACCGGCGTCGGCCGCGTCACGGGCGCCGTGCTCTCGCGGGCCTCGACGGTGAGGCTGCCGTCCCGCAGCTCCGCGTCGGGGATCATCCCGGCGTCGGGCACCAGCATCTCGCCGACGCCGCCGCGTCCCGCGGCCCACTCCTCCGCGGCGAACCCGGCGAGCTGGTCGACCCGCTCGTTGTACGGGTTGCCCACGTGACCACGTACCCAGTGGAACCGCACGGGACCGGTGCGCTCGGTGACGGCGCGGTCGATGTCCTGCACCAGGCCGACGTTCGGCACGGGCTCGCCCGCGGGGGAGCGCCAGCCGTTGCGCTTCCACCCCTCGGACCACTCCGACACGGACCGCACGGCGTACTGCGAGCCGGACTCCACGAGCAGCGGCTCGCTGCCGGGGTGCGCGTCGATGGCGCGGAGCAGAGCTGAGAGTGCGGCGACCTGATCGTTGCCCTGGGCCGCGCCGCCCGAGTCGAACTGCCCGCCCGCGTGGTTGATCCACGCCCATCCGATCGCGCCGCCCGGCGCGGCCGACCCGTGCGTGCTGACGATGATCACGGCGTCCATTGTGCATCCTTCTGCCCGAGAATCCGGACGCCTGGCCGGGGCTGGACGGCGTTCGAGAGTTCGGCGCGGCGAAACCGAGGCCAAGGGCCTACGAAACCCACGACCGGCGATCCACGGGCATGATGGCGGTGTGCCTCACGTACCCTCCGACCCCGCCCGACGCTCGTCCGGCGGCACACCCACGCCCGAGCAGCGCGCGCAGGGGCTGCATCCCTCGCGCCCCAGGACCCGCGCCGACATCCGGCGGTGGCGCCGGCTGCTCGCCGACGAGCGGGCCGAGGCCGCGGTCTACCGCGACCTGGCGGGCCGGCGCACGGGCGAGGAGCGCGAGATCCTGCTCGCGCTCGCGCGGGCGGAGAAGCGGCACGAGTCGCACTGGCTCGACCTCCTCGGTTCCGACGTCGGTGCGCCCGTGCGCGGCGACCTGCGGACCCGCGGCCTCGGCTTCCTGGCCCGCCGGTTCGGCGGCGTCTTCGTGCTGGCGCTCGCCCAGCGGGCCGAGGCCCGGTCCTCGTACGCGCACGACGCGGACGCCACCGAGACCATGGCGGCCGACGAGCAGATCCACGAGGAGGTGGTGCGGGCGCTGGCCACCCGCGGCCGCAACCGGCTGTCGGGCACGTTCCGCGCCGCGGTCTTCGGCGCGAACGACGGTCTGGTGTCGAACCTCGCGCTCGTGCTCGGCATCGGGGCCTCCGGCGTCGCGACGAGCACGGTGCTGCTCACCGGGCTCGCGGGCCTCCTCGCGGGTGCGCTCTCGATGGGCGCCGGCGAGTTCGTGTCGGTGCGCTCGCAGCGGGAGCTGCTCGAGGCGTCGTCGCCGTCGCCCACGGCCGACGACGCGCTGCCGCACCTCGACGTCGACGCGAACGAGCTCGCGCTCGTGTACCGGGCGCGGGGCATGGCCAGCGAGGAGGCGACGGCGCGTGCCGACGCCGTGCTCGCGCGGCTCGCCGTGGCGCCCTCGTCGGGCGGGCTGCTCCTGGAGCCCGCCGCGGAGAACGGCCCCGCCGCCGACGTCGACGACCTGGAGACGCACGGGACCGCCTGGGGCGCGGCGGTGTCGTCGTTCCTGTTCTTCGCGTCGGGTGCGGTGGTCCCGGTGCTGCCCTACCTGTTCGGACTCGACGGGCTGGCGGCGGTCGTCGTCGCGACCGCGCTGGTGGGGATCGCGCTGCTGGTGACGGGCGCCGTCGTGGGCCTGCTGTCGGGTACCTCCCCGCTCACCCGGGCGCTGCGCCAGATCGCGATCGGGCTCGGCGCGGCCGCTGCCACCTACCTCCTGGGGCTGGTGTTCGGGGCCACCGTCGGGTGATCCACGAGAGTTCACCCGCTCTGCTCCAGTGCCCTGCCGATAGCGCTCGATGCCCTGAAATAACCGGGATATCGCACCTCTTCCGACATACGCCGGTACCCATGCACAATATTCTCGATCCGCAAACCGCAGGTTTGTAGTTGCCGAACCTCGGAACGCCCCGCAGATTAAATGTGTATGCATGACTGCTGAGCGGCCCGCCTCGGGCCGGAGAGCGGGAGACCGATGTCGAAGGACGCGCTGACGAGCACGGGGGACCACCTCCGTCGCGTCGTCGTGCGTGCCGTCGGCAGCCTCGCGCTCGGCGCCGCGGGCCTCGCGCTCGGCGTCGGCCTCGCGGCCCCCTCGAGCGCTGCCGAGCGCCCGTCGCTCGGCTCGGTGCTCGGCGACACGGTGGAGGCGACGGTCCAGACCGTCGTGAAGACCACCGAGGTGCTCGGCGCGGTCACGACGATCGACCAGGCCGCGACGGGCGGCACCGGGGCGGCGACGAAGCCGGATGCTCCGGGGTCCGCGACTCCCGCGCCTGCGGCTTCTCCTGCTGCGCCTGCGCCGGAGGCCTCCGCGCCCGCCGCGAAGCCGGCCGAGCCCGCTGCCGCTCCTGCCGCCGCACTCGCTCCCGGCTCCGCCGGGACCACGGGGACCGCCACACCCGAGCCGGCCTCCGCAGAGCCCGCGTCGTCGTCGGCCGCGAAGCCGTCGCCCGCTGGGACGTCGTCGGCGCAGAAGCCGGCGGAGCCTGTCGCACAGGCCGTCGACGACGTCGTCGCGGCGGTCTCCGGAGGCGTGCTGGAGCCGGTGACGACGCCGGTCCGGACGGCGGTGACGGAGCCCGTGGGGCAGATCCTCACCGGCGTCACCGAGAAGCCCGTCGCGCAGGTCGCCGAGGTCGTCGAGCAGGTCTCCGACCCGGTCCTCAAGCCCGTCACGGAGCAGGTCGGCAACGTCCTGACCCCGGTGACCGCCCCGGTCGGCGAGGTGCTGGCTCCGGTGACGGGCGTCGTCGGGCAGGTCGTCTCGCCGCTCGCTCCGGTGCTCGGCGCCGTGACCGAGCCGCTGGCCCCCGTGACGGGCGGCCTCCTGCCCCCCGTGGTCGACGTGCTGGCCCCGGTGACCGACGTCGTGGGCGGCGTGACCGCCCCGATCACGGGGGCGCTCACGCCGGTGACCGCCCCGGTCACGGACGCCCTGGCGCCCGTGCTGACGCCGGTCGGCGAGGCTGTCGCCCCCGTCGGCGAGGTGCTCGCCCCGGTCGTCGAGCCGCTGGACCCGGTCGTGGAGCCGCTCGTTCCCTCGGCGCCCGGCGTGCTGCCGGCCGAGCCGGCCACGGGCGAACCGACGACGGTGGTCCCGACCCAGCGGGTCGACGACCCCACAGAGCCGACGTACCCGGGGGCGCTGCAGACCTCCGGTGACGCCGCGGGTGTCGTGGTCTGGACCTCGGCCGGGGTCCAGCACGCGATGCTCGACCTGATGCGTGCAGCCGCCCCTGCGGCCGCCGTCGACACCGTCGACGCGCTGAGCGTCGTGACGGCGGGCGTCGTGGAGACGGGCGGTCCGGGCCTGCTCGGTGCGGGCCTCCCGCTCGCCGCCGGCGGTGTGGGCACCGCGGCGTCCGCCGGGAGCGCCGGTGGCGCCCTGGGCGGCGGCGCGCCGCAGCTCAAGGTGCCGGGCGGCGACGCCCTCGCGGTGCTCTCCGCCCTGCTGGTCTTCCGGGCGCGCTCCTGGCGTGTGTCGACCGACGAGTCGCGCGCCAAGCTGGCGAGCAGCTACACGGACATCCCTGTCTCTCCTGCCTGACCTGGCTGGTCCGCGCACGCGTGTGCGGCACCACCCGACGGCGTATGTGTCGTCGGCTCCACGCCAGGCAAGGAGAGACCCATGCACAAGAACTTTCGACGGGCGCTGTACACGGCACTCGTGACAGGCGGCCTCGTGGTCGTCGGCGCCGCCTCGGCTTACGCCGCGGGCGACGGTCTGCCGGATCCTGCTCAGGGAGCCCCCGAGACGATCGAGGGTGCTGCCTCGCCTGCTGCTGCGCCCGAGGGGTTGGCGGGCGACACGGCGGAGGGCGATGCGGCGGTCACTCCGGCTGATGACGCGACGGAGCTCGCTCCGGCCGGCGACGCCGCCGAGTCCGTCGTGCACACCGACATCTCCGGCGTCGTCGAGGAGGTCCTCGACGGGACGCTCGGTGAGGACGGCCTGGTCGACGGGCTCCTGGAGGGTCTCCTGCCTGTCGAGACCGAGGTGCCCGGCGGCGAGCCTGGTGCCGGCGAGCCTGGTACCGACGAACCAGGAACCGACGAACCCGGCACGGAGGCGCCTGGTGCCGGAGAACCCGGTACGGACGAACCTGGCACGCCGGGCACGGACCAGCCGAACGGGCCGGGTACGGATCAGCCGGGCACCGATCCCGGCACCGACGGACCGGGCATCCTCGATCCCGGCATCCTCGACCCCGACGCGGGTGACCCCGACGTCGTCGAACCGGGTGCCGGCGAGCCCGGACCCGGCGAGCCCGCGACCGGTGGTCCCGGCCGCGACACGCTCGGGACCGGTGGTTCGCGGCCCGGCCACGAGACAGAACTTCCCGGGGCGCACGTCCCCGGGATCGCACACCCCACTGGTGACCGGTCCGGCACCGCGGCTCCTGGCGCCTTCGGTGCGCCCGGCCAGGCCGCGCCCGGATCCGCCGACGCGGCCGACGCCGACGCGGCCGACGCCGCGCCGTCCGGCGACCGGGTCCAGGACGTCGACGCAGAGCAGGCCGGCGTCGACATCAGCTGGGGTGACAAGGCGGTCGTCGTGCCGACGACCAACGGCGGGGCGATCCTGTCGGGCGGCCCCGGTGCGGGCTACCTCATCGGCACGTCGACCGGGCTCGACGGGCAGGTGGTGCCGGTGGACGTTCCCGGCGAAACCCTTGCCCAGACGGGCCCCATGATCACGGGGCAGCTCGCGCTGGTCTCGCTCCTTCTGGGGCTGGGCATCGTGGTGCTCCGTATGCGTCGCCGTCGCTACGTGGTGTGACCACGGAGCGACGGGCGACAACGGCCCGGATGCGGTTCCGCCGATGAGCTTGTCAAGGGGCTCGTGACGCAGGACCGGCTCAGTCCGGGTCGGGGAGGTTCGTGAGGTCGGGGCGCCGCTGGGGGGCGCCCCGGCCCACGGACCGGACAGAACAGAGCGGGAGCTCAGGGCATCGGGGGGTGACCTGGGCGCCCGCTCTGTCATGTCCGGGGTCGTGTGCGGGCCCGGCGGGTGCGGCGTATGTCATAGGGGACAGCGCCACCCGACCGCGTTGCCCGGGCATACGATCGGTGCACCATGCGCCATCTGCTCGCCGACACCACGCCCCTGAAGGTGTCGCCGGACTACCGGCGCCTCTGGTTCGGCCTGTCGATCTCGAACATCGGCACGCAGGTGACCATCGTCGCGGTGGGCCTGCAGGTCTATGCCCTGACCGGGTCCACCCTCGCCGTGGGCGTGCTGGGCCTGTTCTCGCTCGTCCCGCTGGTGGCACTGGGCCTGTACGGCGGGGCGCTGGTGGATCACTACGACCGGCGCAAGGTGTCGCTCGTGTCCTCGGCCGTGCTGTGGCTCGTCGTGGCGGGCATCGCCGCGCAGGCCTGGCTCGGCCTGGAGTCCGTGGAGCTGCTGTACGGCCTGGTCGCGGTGCAGAGCGCGGCGTTCGCGATCAACAACCCCGCCCGCTCGGCGATCATCCCGCGGCTGCTGCCCAAGGAGCTCATGCCCGCGGCCAACGCGCTGGCGTCGCTCTCGATGAACGTCGCGCTGACCGGCGGGCCGCTGATCGGCGCGCTGCTCGTGGCACAGCTCGGCTACGCCTGGGCGTACACGCTGGACATGGTGCTGTTCCTGGCGGCGCTCTGGGCCGTGTTCCGGCTGCCGCCGGTGCTGCCGGAGGGCGTGGGCGAGGGCGGGAGCGGGAACGGCCGCAGCCGGGTGGGCGCCGTCGGGCTGCGGTCCGTGCTGGACGGCCTGCGCTACCTCGCCACCCAGCCCAACGTGCGCACCACGTTCCTCGTCGACATCTGCGCCATGGTGCTGTCGTTCCCGCGGGTGCTGTGGCCCGCCGCCGGCGTCATCTACCTGGGCGGCGGCGAGACGACGACGGGTGTGCTCGCCGCGGCCTTCGCCGTCGGCGGCATCCTGGCGAGCGTGTTCTCCGGCGGGCTGACGCGCCTGCGCAAGCAGGGGCAGATCATCGTCTGGGCCATCACGGCGTGGGGTCTGTCGATCGCCGCGTTCGGGCTGGTGCTGGTGCTGGTGGGCCGCGGGTCACCCGACGGGACGATCGTCTGGGCCGTGGTGGCGGCCGGGATCGCGCTGGCGTTCGCCGGCGGATCGGACAGCATCTCGTCCGTGTTCCGGCAGAGCATCCTGCAGACCGCCACCCCGGACCACATGCGCGGGCGGCTACAGGGTGTGTTCATCGTGGTGGTGGCCGGGGGCCCGCGTCTCGGGGAGATGGTGCTCGGCGCCGAGGCGACCTGGTTCGGCGAGGGCTGGGCGGCCGTGGCCGGCGGGCTCACCTGCGTGGTGCTGCTCTGGGTGATCGTCCGCCTGACGCCGCGGTTCTGGCGGTACGACGCGCGGCACCCGGAGCCCTGACGTGTCAGACCCTCAGGTCACCCGGGTGACCTGCTCGACCCGGAAGGGGCGGGCGAGGCCGCCGGCACGGCGCACCGGCTCCTGGCGGGGGCGGCGAGGGACGTGGACGAGAACATCACCGTGACAT
>NZ_JBFAKX010000037.1:0-20270 GCF_040655935.1 Promicromonospora sp. NPDC050262
CCGGGGGTTATCCTTCGTTGCGCGCGGGATTTTCGCCCTTTCAAAGCCTTTGAAAGGGCGAAAATCCCGCACTCAACGAAGGGGTCAGTTCGTGACGTCGAACTCCACGCGGCGGTTCTTCTCCAGGTCCGCGAACGTCCGCGGGACGACCAGCGGGGTCGACTCGCCGAAGCCCTTCCACGTCAGCCGGTCGCGGTCCACGCCCTGCTCGACGAGCTCGTCGACCACCGCCTCCGCACGACGCTCGCTGAGCCGCTGGTTGTGCGCCTCGGTGCCCACCGAGTCGGTGTGCCCCTCGACGCGGACCTCGACCTCCGGGTGCTCCGCGAGCACCTCGGCGGCCTCCCGCACCACCTTGCGGCCGTCCTTGGTCAGCCGTGCGCTGTCCGTGACGAACGTGATGTTCGGGATCTCGACGAGGTCCTCCTGCGCCTTCTCCCGCTCCTCGCGGGTCGGCTCGCGCTTGGGCTCGTCCTTCTCCTCGTCGTCCGCGGCGTCCTTCGTCTCGCCGTCCGACGGCGTCGCGGTCGGCTCGGGCGACGCGGTCGCCTCCTCCTCCACGTCCGTGGCGGTGTCCTCCGACGCGGTCTCGTCGTCCTCGGCCTCCGGAGCCGCGGCCTCCGCCGCGCCGGCCTCGGCCGAGACCAGCCCGGCCGGGCCGTAGGCCGCGGAGGCGCGGACGCCCTCGACCCCGCCGACGACGTCGGCAGCCGCCACCGCCTCGACGTCGGTCGGCGCGGTCACGTCGGCGTCGCGACCCGTGAACTCGACGTCCACCCCGTCGAGCCCCGCCGCGGAGAGGGCCCCCTGCGCGCTCTCCGTCAGCGTGGACTCGATGTGCTCGCGGAAGCCCGTGTTCTGGACGCCCGACAGAGCGCCCATCCCGAGGACCACGATGATCACCGGGGGCAGGACGACCTTCAGGTTCATGCCTTCACCCCGGACTCGGTGGGCTCGGCGTCACCGTCCGCGGCCGCGGCCTTGGCCTCGTCCTCGGCGATCGCCTCGGCCTTGGCCTCGGCGCCCTCGATCTCGTCGACGTCGGTGTAGTCGACGTTCTCCTTGAACCGGGCCCGCCGGTCCTGGCCGCCGATGAGGTAGTCCTGGAACTCCTGCAGGCCCTCGTCGTCGCCGTCGGCCAGGTACTGCGCCTGCTCGGCCCAGCTCACGGCGGCCGGGGCGAACGTGATGCCGCCCGTGGCGAGCGCCTCGCGCAGCTCGTCCTCGGTCGCGCCCGCGATCTTCGCGTACGTCGCGTAGCCCGCGGCCCGGAGGGTGGACTCGATCTTGGGCCCGATGCCCTCGATGCGCTGGAGATCCTGCGGCTCGGGCTCGGGCTCGGCAGGGGCCGTGGCCGCCTCCGCCTCGTCCTCGGCGAGGGCCTCGGCCTTGGCCGCGGCGCCCTCGATCTCGTCGACGTCGGTGTAGTCGACGTTCTCCTTGAACTTCGAGGCGCGGTCCTGTCCGCCGATCAGGTAGTCCTGGTACTCCCGCAGGCCGTCCTCGTCGCCGTCCACCAGGTACTGCGCCTGGTCGGCCCAGCTCGTGGCAGCCGGGGCGAACGTGATGCCGCTCGCGGTGAGCGCCTCGCGCAGCTCGTCCTCGCTCGCGCCCGCGACCTTGGCGTACGTGGTGTAGCCGGCGGTCTTCAGAGCGGTCTCGATCTTGGGCCCGATGCCCTCGATGCGCTGGAGATCCTGCGGCTCGGGCTCGGGCTCGGGCTCGGGCTCGGGCTCGGGCTCGGGCTCGGGCTCCGCCGCCGCGGCGGCGGCCTCGTCCGCGGCGAGGGCGGCAGCCTTGGCCTCGGCGCCCTCGACCTCGTCGACGTCCGTGTAGTCCACGTTCTCGTTGAACTTCGCGCGCCGCTCCTGGCCGCCCACGAGGTAGTCCTGGTACTCCTCCAGGCCGGAGGCGTCGTTGTCCACGAGGTACTGCGCCTGGTCGGCCCAGCTGCTGGCGGCCGGGGCGAACTTGATGCCCTGGCCGGCGACGGCCTCGCGCAGCTCGTCCTCGGTCGCGCCCGCGATCTTCGCGTACGTGGGGTAGCCGGCGGCCACCAGCGCGGCCGCGATCTTCGGCCCGATGCCCTCGATCCGCTGCAGGTCGTCCGGGGTCACGGCCTTGGTCGCGGCCTCCGGCGTCGTCTCCTCGGTGCCGGCCTCGGCCAGCGCGGCCGCCTTGGCGGCGGCGTCCGCCTCGGCCGCCGCGCGCGCCACGGCCTCGGCCTCGGCGACGACGTCGGACCCGGCGGCCTCGACGTCCTGCCCGGCGTCCGCCGGCTCACCCTCGCCCTGCTCGCCGGCCCGCTCGTCCTTCGCGGCAGCGTCCTGCTCGGCGGCCCCGGCGTCGTCGGCCGTGCTGCCGGCTTCCGCACCGGAACCCGCACCCGCGTCCGACGCCTCGTCGGCGACGGGCAGCACGGTGTCCGTGGCGGCGGACTCGGTCGCGGCGGCCCCGGCGCCCGCGAGGGCGGGGACGGCCTCGGCCTTCGTCGCGGCAGCCTGCGCGGTGGCCTCGGTCTCGGCGTCCGACGCGGCGTCCGCACCCGACTCGGCGGCGGTCGTCCGGGCGGCGGCCTCCGACTTCTCGGCGGTGTGCTTGCCCTTGGCGCGGCGGCCCCAGACGAGCCAGCCGATCCAGATGCCGATCGCGAGGCCGATCAGGGCCGCGATGATGATGAATGCGAGCGATTGGGCGATGAACCAACCCACGCGAACCTCCAGGTGACTGCTGTGTGTGGTGTGAGGGCGACCGACGGGACCTGCGAGGTTGGACGACGCCAAAAGGGTGTCTCAGTACGCCAATCTCCATCGAACGCCGCAAACTCTCCCACATCACCTTCACCCAGGCATTTCGAACCATGTAATTTCGAACCATGTAACGGAATGGGAAATCCTGGTGAGCCCCCGGCCGGGGCACCGTAGCCGCCTGCGGGCGCGGCGTGTGCCCGCCCGCCGGTAGCCTGCCGACATGACGAGTACCGACAGCCCGGACTGCCTCTTCTGCAAGATCGTCGCGGGGGACATCCCCGCGGACCTCGTCGATTCGTCGGACACCGCCATCGCCTTCCGGGACATCGCGCCCAAGGCGCCGGTGCACGTCCTCGTGGTCCCCAGGGAGCACTACCCGGACGTCCCCGCGTTCGCGGCGTCGGACCCCGAGGGCCTGGCGGGCGTGATCGCGCTGGCGGACGGCGTGGCGAGCGAGCTCGCCGACGGCCAGTACCGTCTCATCTTCAACACCGGTCCCAAGGCCGGCCAGACCGTCTTCCACGTGCACGCGCACCTGCTCGCCGGCGGCGAGCTGCCGGGCTTCGCCTGAACTTCGCCTCGACCAGGAGCGGGAAAGACCGTGGCGTGACCCGGGCGGGTCGATAGGATGAGCCTTGTCGTCATCCCTACCGCGTGAAGGAGCGGATCGGCCCCGCGGGGCCGGCTCATGACAACTACGCCCAGCACACAGTCCCAGACCCGGATCGAGCACAAGATCGTCGTCCCGGCCCACATCCCGACGGTCGCGCTCCTCGGGAGCCGGGACTCGGTGCTGCGGGCCGTCGAGGAGGGCTTCCCCGGCGTCGACGTCCACGCCCGTGGCAACGAGATCGCAGTGAACGGACCGGCGGGCGACGTGGCCCTGGTCACGCAGCTGCTCGACGAGCTGATCGAGGTCGTCGAGGCGGGCACGCAGCTCACCCCTGAGGTCGTCAAGCGCTCGGTGGCCATGCTGAGCGACGCGTCGGCGTCGCGCCCCGCCGAGGTGCTCACGTTCAACATCCTGTCCAACCGGGGCCGCACCATCCGGCCCAAGACGGTGGGGCAGAAGGCGTACGTGGACGCGATCGACACCAACACCATCACCTTCGGCATCGGCCCGGCCGGCACCGGCAAGACCTACCTCGCCATGGCCAAGGCCGTCCAGGCGCTGCAGGCCAAGCAGGTCAACCGGATCATCCTGACGCGCCCCGCCGTCGAGGCCGGTGAGCGTCTCGGGTTCCTGCCCGGCACGCTGTCCGAGAAGATCGACCCCTACCTGCGCCCGCTGTACGACGCGCTGCACGACATGGTCGACCCTGAGCAGGTGCCCAAGCTCATCGAGGCGGGCACCATCGAGGTGGCGCCCCTGGCCTACATGCGCGGCCGGTCGCTCAACGACTCGTTCATCGTGCTCGACGAGGCGCAGAACACCTCGACCGAGCAGATGAAGATGTTCCTGACCCGCCTGGGCTTCGGCTCCAAGATGGTGATCACCGGCGACGCCACGCAGGTCGACCTGCCGGGCGGCACCACCTCGGGCCTGCGCGTCGTCGAGGACATCCTGCTGGGCGTCGACGACGTCGAGTTCTGCCGCCTGACGTCGTCCGACGTCGTGCGGCACCGGCTGGTCAGCGACATCATCGACGCGTACGCGCGGTGGGACGTGCTCACGGACGACCGCCGTCCGGGCCGTCAGCCGCAGGACCACCGTCCGGGGAGCAAGAGGCAGCGCCGGTGAGCATCGAGGTCAACAACGAGTCGGGGTTCGAGGTCGACGAGGCGGAGTTCGCCGCGCTCGGCCGCTTCGTGCTCGACGCCATGCGGGTACACCCCCAGTCGGAGCTGTCGATCATCTTCGTCGACACCACCGTCATGTCCGACCTGCACGTGCAGTGGATGGACGAGCCCGGACCCACGGACGTGCTCTCGTTCCCCATGGACGAGCTGCGCCCGGGGCGCGACGGCGACATCACCCCGGCAGGCACGCTCGGCGACATCGTGCTGTGCCCGGAGGTCGCGGTCACCCAGGCCAAGGCCGCCGGTCACTCCACGACCGAGGAGCTGCTGCTCCTGACCACGCACGGGATCCTGCACCTGCTGGGCTACGACCACGCGGAGCCGGAGGAGGAGAAGGAGATGTTCGGCCTGCAGCGCAAGCTTCTCCTGACCTTCCTCGCTACCCGGTGACCGGCGTGATCGTCCTGCTCCTGACCCTCGTCATGCTGGTCGGCCTCTCGCTGGCGGGCATGCTCTCCGCCGGCGAGGCCGCGCTCCTGCGCGTCACCCGCGCGTCCCTCACGGAGGCGCTCGCGGAGGCCGAGCTGGGGCAGTCGCCCGACCCGCTGCGTGCCGCGCGGATCCGGCGGGCCCAGGCGCTGGTCGTCGACCCACCGGCGACGGTCGCCTCGTTCGCGCTCGTGCGCGTCATGTCCGAGGTCGTGGCCATCGCCGCCGGGACGCTGCTGGTGCAGCAGGCGATCCCGGGCGAGGGCGTGCCCAACGAGCTGCCGGTCATGCTCATCGCGCTCGTGGTGGGTGTGGTGGTCGGCGTCATCTTCGTCCGCGTCTCGCCGCGCGCCCTCGGCTTCCGCAGGCCCGTCGCGGTGCTGCTCGCGCTGGTGGGCCCCCTGACCGGCGTCTCGCGCGCGGTCGCGTGGCTGACCCGCATCTCGGTGCCGCACTACGACCCGTCGCCGCCCACCGAGGCGGAGCTGCGCGACATCGCCGACCGCGTCGGGGAGTCCAGCGCCTTCGAGGAGTCCGACCGGGAGCTGCTCCGCTCCGTGATCGAGCTGGGCGGCACCATCACGCGCGAGGTCATGGTGCCCCGCACCGACATGGTGACCGTCACGGCCGAGACCTCGCTCGACAAGGTGCTGCGGCTGTTCCTGCGTTCCGGCTTCTCGCGGGTGCCCGTGGTCGGCGAGTCGGTGGACGACGTCGTCGGCGTCGCCTACCTCAAGGATGTCGTCGCCGCGGTGCACTGGCCCGTGGGCGACGGCGGCGCCGCGCCCGGGCCGTCCCGGCGCCCGGCCGCCGACGTCGCGCGCGACGCCGTGTTCGTGCCCGAGTCCAAGCCCATCGACGACCTGCTGCGCGAGATGCAGGCCTCGGCCAGCCACATCGCGCTGGTGGTCGACGAGTACGGCGGCGTCGCGGGCCTGGTGACCATCGAGGACCTCCTGGAGGAGGTGGTCGGCGAGCTCACCGACGAGCACGACACGGTGCCCGTCCAGGAGGTCGAGGACCTGGGCGGCGGCGTGCTCCGCGTGCCGGCCCGCCTGCCGGTGGACGAGCTCGGCGACCTGTTCGACCTGCGTCTGGACGACGACGACGTGGACACCGCCGGCGGGCTGCTCGCCAAGGCCCTGGGCAAGGTGCCGCTCGCCGGCGCCTCGGTCGAGGTCGGCGGCGTGCACCTGGAGGCGGAGCGGGTCGAGGGCCGCCGCAAGCAGATCTCGACGATCCTCGTGCACCGCACGGAACCGGTGGGCGAGCCGGAGGACAGCAACGGTGGTCTCGACCAGCACGACCACCGTGATCAGAAGCGTGACCAGAAGGAAGTGACCTCTTGAGCGAGCAGCCCGCAGGGCAACAGACCGCCGCACACCGGAGCGGGTTCGCCTGCCTGGTGGGGCGCCCCAACGCCGGCAAGTCGACCCTGACGAACGCGCTGGTGGGGCAGAAGGTCGCGATCATGTCGGCGCGGCCGCAGACCACCCGGCACACGATCCGCGGGATCGTGCACCGTCCGGACGCCCAGCTCGTGCTGGTGGACACCCCCGGCCTGCACCGGCCCCGCACCCTCCTGGGGGAGCGGCTCAACGACCTGGTGCGGGACACGCTGTCCGAGGTGGACGTCATCGCGTTCTGCCTGCCCGCGGACCAGAAGGTGGGGCCGGGCGACCGCTACATCGCGGCGCAGCTCGCCGAGCTGATGACGGGACGCCGGGCCGTACCCGTCGTCGCCGTCGTGACCAAGGCCGACCTGGTGCCGCGCCCCGACCTGGTGGAGCACCTGCTCGCCGTCGAGCAGCTCGCGAAGTCCGTGGACCGCGAGTGGGCCGACATCGTGCCTGTCTCCGCGAAGGACGGCTACCAGGTGGACGAGCTCGAGGCGGTCCTCGTCTCCCACCTCCCCGAGGGCCCCGACCTGTACCCGGACGGCGAGCTGACCGACGAGCCCGAGGCCGTCATGGTGGCCGAGCTGGTGCGGGAGGCCGCCCTGGAGGGCGTGCGCGACGAGCTGCCGCACTCCCTCGCGGTGGTCGTCGAGGAGATCGTCGAGCGCGAGGGCTCGGGCGACCCGGCCAAGGGCCGGCCGCCGCTGCTGGACGTGCGCGTCAACCTGTTCGTGGAGCGCGACTCGCAGAAGGCGATCATCATCGGGCGCGGCGGGTCCCGGCTGCGGTCGGTCGGCACCGAGGCCCGGCAGGGCATCGAGAAGCTGCTGGGCCAGCGCGTGTACCTGGACCTGCACGTCAAGGTCGCCAAGGACTGGCAGCGGGACCCCAAGCAGCTGCGCCGCCTGGGCTTCTGACGGGCTGCCGGGCGCGGCGCGGCCGCGCACGGCCCGGTCCCCACGGGGTGCGCCGCAGTGCATCCCGGTGCAACTGGGTCTCGAATATCGCAGCCAGGATTACGGGCAATACGGACACTGTGCTGTGATTGCGGGATGGAGAGAGTGGTCGCTCGAACGTCCCCCGTCGAGCTCACGAGCCTGACCGGGCTCACCCCCCTGTCGGCAACCACCGGAGGCGCGGACTCGCAGGAGATCTACGACGTCCTGCGCGCCAGATGGGGTGTGGTGGCCCCCGTGGACATGGAGCCGGGCGTGCCGGCGTGGCTGGTGATGGGGCACGCGGAGATCTGCGAGATCACCCGGAACGAGTCGCAGTTCTCCCGGGACCCGCGCAACTGGCGCTGGCACTACGACGGGCTGCTGTCGGAGCGCTCCGCGCTGCTCGGCATCTCGCCCCGGGAGCCGCGCAACTCCTCCTACCACCACGACGGCGAGCTGCGCCGCCGCCTGCGCCAGCCCCTGGACGACGGGCTGGAGGCGCTGCCGGAGAAGCTGGTGGTGGCGCAGGTCGAGGAGGTCAGCATGCGGCTGGTCGAGGAGCTCGGCGCCGGCGGCGAGGCCGACCTGGTCCAGGACTGGGCCAAGAAGGTGGGCTTCCTCGCGGTGACGGCGCTGTTCGGCTTCGACCACGACACGGCGAACCAGATGATGGTCGACTCGGCGCACATCATGGACCACACGGGTGAGGCTGCCCAGGCGCGCGACCGGATGGGCCGCAACCTGATGGCGCACGTCCAGGCCCGGAAGGCCACGGCGGGGTCGGACCTGACGTCGTCGTTCGTGCGGCATCCGAGCTTCCACGACGACCGCGAGATCGCGGACTCGATGTCGGTGCCGCTCATCGCCGCCAGCGAGTTCCTCACGGCGTGGATCGCGCTGACCCTGCGGCTGCTGCTCACGGACCAGCGGTTCGCGGCGCGCTGGACCGGCGGCCGGATCGCCCTGGACGACGCGCTGGACGAGGTGCTCTGGCGCGAGGCGCCCGCCGCGAACCCGCCGCTGCCCCGGTACTCGATGGGCGACCTGGAGCTGGACGGCAAGTTGATCCGCAAGGGCGACGCCCTGATCATGGCCGTCGCCGCCGCCAACCAGGACCCGCTGGTGCACACCGGGAACATGTGGGACGAGGTGGGCAACCGGGCGCACCTCGCGTGGGGCGTGGGTCCGCACCGGTGCCCGGCGTCGCGGCAGGCGCGCATCATCGCGCGCGTCGCGATCAACCGGCTGCTCACCGAGCTCGACCTGGAGCTCGCGGTCGAGGACCACGACCTCGCCTGGGTCCCGTCGCCCTGGGTGCGGCACCCGCAGGCGCTGCCCGTCCGGTACGCGCGGGCGCGGTCGTCGGGTACCGAGATCTACGTGGTGCGCTGAGACGTGACGCCTGAGGTGTGACGTGGTCGACGCGCCCTTCCGCCTCGCGCAGACCCGGTAGTACGGTCACGAAACGTACTTACCGGACACCTGTCGTGGAGGAAGAGCATGCTCACCGTTGACCTGGTCCGTCGCGGCGCCGCCCGGTTCGGGCCGCGTACCGCCGTCCGCTTCGGTACCGAGTCATTGACGTATGCGCAGGTGGACGACGCGGCGAACGCCATGGCGCGGGTGCTGCACGCGCACGGCGCCGAGCCGGGGGCGCGGGTGGCGCTGCTGATGGGCAACGGGCTGTGGTCCATCGCCATGGACTTCGCCTGCCTCAAGGCGGGCGTCACCCGGGTGCCGCTCAACGCCCGGCTGTCCGCCACGGAGCAGGGCCGCATGCTCCAGGAGACGGAGGTGCGCCTCCTGGTGCACGACGCCGCGCTGGCCGAGCGGGCGGGCGAGCTCGCCGAGGCGCACGGCCTGACGACGCTGGGCCTGGGCGCGCCCGGCGCCGTCGGCGGCCCGGACCTGCTCACGGCGATGCGGGACGTCTCGACCGCCGACCCGAACCTGCCCGCGAACCCGCAGGACCCGATCCTGCTGCTGTACACGTCGGGCACCACGGGCACGCTCAAGGCGGTCGAGCACACCCAGGCCAGCTACGCCGCCATCGTCGCGAACATCCTGACCAACCTGGTCAGCCCCGCGCGCGACTCGGTGATGCTGCACGCGGCCAGCCTCATCCACGCCAGCGGCACGTTCGTGCTGCCCTACTGGCTGCGCGGCGGGGAGTCCGTGGTGCTGTCCGGGTTCGAGCCCCAGGGCTACGTGGACGCGATCGCCCGGTACCGCGCCACGGAGATCAACCTGGTGCCGACGATGATCGGGATGCTGCTCTCGTCCGGCGTCGCCGAGGGCGCCGACGTGTCCTCCCTGCGCACCGCCATCTACGGGGCCAGCCCCATGCCCCGCCCGGTGATCGAGCAGGCCATGGACGTGTGGGGGCCCCGGTTCGCGCAGTACTACGGCCAGACCGAGGCGCCGCTGTGCCTCACGGTGCTCGACGCCGCCGACCACACCGACCCGTCCCTGCTGGGCTCCTGCGGCCAGCCCGCGCTCGACGCGCAGATCCTCGTCACCGACGACGCCGGCACCCCGGTGGCCCCCGGCGAGATCGGTGAGATCCGGGTGCGCGCGCCGTTCACGATGGCCGGCTACCACGCCGCCCCCGAGCTGAACGCCGAGATGCTCGCCGGCGACGGCTGGCTGCGCACCCGCGACATGGCGCGCGTGGACGAGCGCGGCTACCTCTACCTCGTGGACCGCCGCGGCGACATGATCATCACCGGCGGCTACAACGTCTACCCACGCGAGGTCGAGGACGTGCTGCTCGCCCAGCCGTCGGTGGCCCAGGCCGTCGTGGTGGGCGCCCCTGACGACACCTGGGTCGAGGCCGTCACCGCGTTCGTCGTGCCCGCGCCGGGCGCCGCCGTCGACGAGGCCGCGCTCCAGGCCGCGGTGCGTGACAAGCTCGCCGGCTACAAGGTGCCCAAGTCCGTGCGTGCGGTCGACTCGGTGCCGCTCTCACCCGTGGGCAAGGTGCTGCGCCGCGCGCTGCGCGAACCGCTGTGGGAGGGCAGCCGGTGAGCGTCCTGGTCACCCGCGAGGGCAGCGTCACCCTGATCGGCATCGACCGCCCCGAGCGGCGCAACGCCGTCGACGGCCCCACCGCGGCGGCGCTCGCCGCCGCATTCCGGGCTTTCGACGCCGACGACGCCGCCACCGCCGCCGTGCTGTACGGCACGGGCGGCACGTTCTGCTCCGGCGCCGACCTCAAGGCGCTCGGCACCCCGGACGGCAACCGGGCCGCGCCCGACGGCGACGGACCCATGGGCCCCACGCGGCTGCGGCTGAGCAAGCCGGTGATCGCCGCCGTGTCCGGGCACGCCGTCGCGGGCGGGCTGGAGCTGGCGGCGTGGGCGGACCTGCGGGTCGCCGACGAGACGGCGGTCTTCGGCGTCTACTGCCGCCGCTGGGGCGTCCCCCTGATCGACGGGGGCACGGTGCGGCTGCCCCGCCTGATCGGGCAGTCGCACGCGATGGACATGATCCTCACCGGCCGGTCCGTCGAGGCCGACGAGGCCCTGCGCATCGGCCTGGCCAACCGGGTGGTGCCCGCGGGGCAGGCGGTGTCGGCGGCCGTGGGGCTGGCGGTGTCGCTCGCGGCGTTCCCGCAGGTCTGCCTCCGCGAGGACCGCGCCTCGGTGCTGGACCAGTGGGGCCTGTCCGAGACCGAGGCCCTGGCCCGCGAGTGGGAGCACGGCGAGCGCTCCCTGGCCGCGGCGGCCTACGAGGGCGCGGCCCGCTTCGCCGCGGGCGCCGGCCGCCACGGCACCCCCGCGTGACCCCCTTCGAGGCCTGAGTTTCTTGGCTTTCAGAGAGCTGAAAGCCAAGAAACTCAGGCCTCGAAGATGATCCGACTATCGGCGTCGGTCGGTTGTTGTCGGATGGCGGTGGCCGGAAGGCGGTCGGGTGACGAGGGGCTGACGGCGGGGGTCAGGCCGGCAGGCGGTCGGCCGGGGCGTCCCAGTCGATGCGGTAGTCCGTGACCCAGTCGTTGGTGGTGCGGGCCGCGGCGCGGCTCACCAGCGGCAGGATCACGCGGTCGCGCAGCACCCGGGTCAGCGTGCCCGGGATCTTCTGGTTCGAGGTGCGCTTCGCCTGGGCGATCAGCCGCTCGACCCGCGTCCGGCGCGCCGCCTCGAAGGCCGCGAACGCGCCGGCCGGGTCGCGGTGGTCGCGCAGGAACCGGGCCAGCAGCACGCCGTCCTCGATCGCGAGCGAGGCGCCCTGCCCGGACGTCGGCGAGATGCCGTGCGCCGCGTCGCCCACGAGCCCGATGGGCCCGCGGTGCCACACGGGCACGCTCGGCAGGTCGAGTGTGTTCCAGGGCGCGATGATCTCCGGCGTGGCGGCGATGATCCGCAGCGCGGGGCCGGCGTCGTCGGCGAAGAGGCGCACCAGCTCCGCGCGCCACCGCTCCGGGGTCCAGGCGGCGAGCTCGGCGTCGCTCGCCGCGCGGGCGCGGGGCACGTTCGCGAACCACCAGACGTCGCCCGGGCCGCGGTTCGCGTAGGCGAAGAAGGCCCGCCGTCCGAAGATCATCGTGAACACGCCCACGGGCCCGTCCACCGAGACGCCCGCGGCGTAGCCGCCCGTGTTCAGCAGCCCGGTGTAGCGGGGCGGCGGGCAGGCCGGGTCGAGGATCGCCCGGGTGCGCGAGTGCAGGCCGTCGGCCCCGATCAGCAGGTCGCCCTCGACAGTGGTGCCGTCGGCGAACGAGGCGACGACGCCGCCCGAGCCCGCCGCGGTGGCGTCGACGAGGCGCCTGCCGTACTCGACCGGGATGCCGCGGCGCACGGCCTCGTCGCGCAGCCGGACGTAGAGGTCGGACCGCCGGACGGTCTGGCTGACCGTGCCCGCGTCGTCGTCCCGCCCCATCCCGAGGTGGGCCAGGAGCCGCCCGTTCGACCCGCGCAGCTCGAGCGCGGGCGTGTCGAAACCACCGAGGCCGCGGTGGTCGATGTCCAGCACCCGCAGGGCGGCCAGCCCGTTGGGTGCCAGCGTGAGGTAGGCGCCGACGCCGTCCGCGGTGCGGTCGTAGGCCTCGTGGACCTCCGCGTCGATGCCCGCCTTCTGCAGGGCCATGGCGGTCACGGGCCCGGTGATACCCGCTCCGATGATGATCGCTCTCATGCGCTCACCATAAAATGGCTAACCATAAGATGGCAAGGTGTTGCGACGAGAACTCGACGGCGTACGTCCGCCTAGGCTGGGCGCCGTGACCCAGGACTCCCGGCCGCGCTCCCCGCTCGCGATGGTGCTGCTCGCGCTGCTCGCCGAGGAGCCGATGCACGCCTACCGCATGCAGCGGCTGATCAAGACGCGGCGCAAGGACGACGTGGTCAACGTGGCGCGCAGCAACAGCGTCTACCAGTCGATCGAGCGCCTGCTCCGGGACGGCCTCATCGAGGTGCACGAGAAGCTGGCGGCCGAGGCCGGGCCCGCCCGGATCGTCTACGCCCTGACCCCCGACGGTTCCGCCGCCCTGCGCCGCTGGATGGACGCGGCGCTCGCGACGCCCGCGCGCGAGTTCCCCGAGTTCCGGGCGGTGCTGGCCGTGGTGGCGATCACCGGTCCCGACCTGGTGCGGGACCGGCTCGCCGAGCGCGCCGAGGCGCTGGAGACCGCGCTGGCGGAGGCGGAGCGGGAGGCCGCCGACGCGCAGGAGTGGGGGCTGCCCCGCGTGCTCCTGCTGGAGCACGAGCACCTCCTGGTCACCACGCGCGCGGAGCTGGACTGGGTGCGCGGCGTGGTCGCCGACCTGCGGTCGGGGGAGCTGACCTGGGACACCGCGGAGATGCTGGCGTCCCGGCCGCAGGAGTGACGCGCCGTCGGCTGCCCGGGTGACGCGCCGTCGCCTCCCGATCGAGCGAACGGGGCGTCGGGCGTAGCATCCGAAGGTGTTCTTCCGGACCGTTGCCACCTCCGCCGCGATCCTGGTCGCGCTGGCCGTCACGGGTGCCGTCGCGGGCCCCGCCTGGGAGCCGGAACCGGTGACCGAGCACCTGCACCTGGCCACCGCCTCGACGGCGATCGGGGGTGCCGACCCCGATGCGGGGGAGCCCGGTGACTTCGAGGTGCGCGAGACCGCGGTGACCATCCCGCTGGCCGACGGTCGGGAGGTGGGCGGGCTGCTGCGCGAGCCGGTGGAGGCCGGCGCTGATGCCGACCGGCCCGGGATCGTGTTCGTGCACGGCGCGGGCACGGGCAAGGCCTCCGACGCGTTCACGCTGGCCGCGACCGCACTCGCGAGCGCGGGGATCACCACGCTGGTGCCCGACAAGCGGCTCGACAACTACTCGACGCGGCACCGCGACTACGAGCAGATGGCGCGCGACTACGCCTGGTCGGTGCGGTACCTGCGGGAGGTCCCGGGCGTGGACCCGGACGACGTGGGCCTGTACGCCGAGTCGGAGGGCGCGTGGGTGTCGCCGGTGATGATGGTGGACGACCCACGGCTCGCGTTCCAGATCCTGGTGTCGGCCCCGGTCGTGCCGCCGCGGCAGCAGGCCGCGTACGCCGTCGACAACTACCTGCGCAACACGGACGTGCCCGGCGGGGTGTTCCGCGCCATCCCGCGCGCGGTGGGGATGAAGCTGCCGGGCGGCGGGTTCGAGTACGCGGACTTCGACGTCCGCCCCTGGCTCCGGGAGCAGGAGGACCCGATCCTCGCGGTCTTCGGCACCAACGACGCCTCGATGCCGCTGGAGCAGGGCACGCGCGAGCTGCTGGCCGACGCCGACGACGTGACGGTGCGGTTCTACGAGCGCGCCAACCACGGCATCAACGTGGAGACGCCCGGCGGGCTGGTGCTGCACCCCGACTTCGCGCGCGACGTCGCCGACTGGGTGCTGGGGCTCCCGGCCACGGCGTCCGCCCCGCCGCAGGTCGCCGGGGCGCAGCCCGCGCAGCTCTACCTCGCGGCGCCCGTGCCGCAGCCGCACTGGTACGGCGACGGCGACTGGCTGGTCAGGATGGTCGTCACCGCCGGCGCCCTGCTGGTCGTGGGTCCGCTGCTGCTGGGCGGCGTGGCCGTCGCGAGCGGCGTGACCCGACGGCGGTCCGGCCGCCCGGGCGCGCGTCTCGCCCGGGGGCTGCGCGCACCCCTGACCGGGCTGGCCGTCGGCTCGGTGGCGACGATGCTCGGCCTGGCCGCGTACCTCGGGGCCGTCGCCCGGCTGGCCCTGGACTACGAGAAGAACGCCCTGGTGGTGCAGGGCGGCTGGATCGCGGTGCGGCTGCTGGGCCTGGTCGCCGTCGTCGCCGCGGCACTGCTGCTGAACCGCGTGCGTGACCGCAGGATGTCGGTGGCCGACCGGGGCCCCGCGGGCGCGGTGCGCGCCGACCCGGTGCCGTCGGACGCCGTCCGGCCGGAACCCCCGGACACCGCCCGGCCGGAGCCGCACCGTCCCCGGCGCGTCGCCGTCGCCGTGGTCTCGACGGGCTTCTGGGTCACCGTGCTGGGCGCGACGGCACTCCTGGTCACTCTCGCCTACTGGGGCGCCTACCAGCTGGGTATCTGACCCGGGTTCAGCAGGCCGGAGGCGACCGCATGGGCCCGGGTCGTGGTCGCCGTCCGCCTGGTGAACCGGCCTCAGCAGCGGGCCGGCGCGGCCGCAGCCCCGGCCAGACGGCGGGGCGGGGCGGCGTCGGGGATCTCGTCCGGGAGGCGCAGGTGCCGCACCTGGTCCACGTGCGTGGTCGTCGCCAGCGCCGCGCTGTACCCCGCCGGCGCGGGCACGTGCGTCAGGTACGGCCGGGGGTGGGGGAGCCGGACCGACGGGTCGGCCGTCACCAGGCTCGGCCGCGGCCCCGTCACGTCGAGGTCCCGCAGGGGGATCGCCAGGCCGTGCCCCGTGAGCTTCGTCGTCGCCTCCTTGCGCGTCCACGACGCGAGCAGCGCGTCCGCGCGGTCACGAGCGGGGAGGCGGCGCCAGGCATGGTGCTCGGCCCGGGTGAGCGCGGCCGCCGCGAGGTCGTCCAGGTCCCGGTCCGCGGGCCGGACGTCGAGGTTCACGCCCACGCGGCCGTCGCCCACGACGGCGACCAGCACCCAGGCGCGCGTGTGCGACACCGAGTAGTCGAGGGCCGCACCCGCGACGTGCGGCCGGCCGTGCTGCGGGTCGCCGCAGCGGTCGCACCCGCGCTCCACCACGACGTCCTCCGGGGCGGTGCCGAGATAGCGGGACAGGATCAGCCGCTGCGCCGCGCGCGACGTCAGGTGGACGTCGGTGGCCAGTGCGTCCAGGCCCACGAGCTGCTCCTGATCCGGTACGGTCAGCAGGCGCGTCCAGGCTTCGCGGCGTCGGACCGGAACGAGCCAGACGTCGCAGGTGCGGGGTGCCGGTGCGGCTGCTGGGTCCACTGCGTTCTCCTGTGACCTCGGTGTGCCGCCGGCTGTCGCCGACGGCGGATGTCCCACGCACACCAGATGTGATGGACGTGCGCAGAAATACAGGTGTGACCGGACTCGCCGTGCCACGGCCTGACAGAGCCGGTACCCAGCGGGTAGAAACGTGGTGGGCCCCAGCGCCGCCAGCCACACTTCCCCAGTCTCGACCAGCGGCGTTATCGAGGAGTGAACGGATGATGGACCAGCACGCTTCGGAGCGTGACGAGAGAACTTCGGCCGACGTCGCGGACGACGCCAACGGCGCGCCGACGGAGAGCCTCGGCCACGAGCACGTCGCCACGGTCGCACCGGAGACCGGGAACGGCACCGCCGCCGAGGACTCCGGCGAGGTCCGGCCGTTCGCGAACATCGCGGCCGCCGACTACGTGCGGGACGCCATCGCCGCGCTCGCCCTGCTGGTGTCGCTCGCCCTCCCGTGGAACCTCACCGACCGCTCGGCGGACCGGGTCGAGGTCGTGCTGGCGGTCGCGCTGTCGCTCGCCTCGCTGACGCTGCCCTACCTCGCGCGCTTCGGTGTGCTGCCCCCCACGTGGACCGTGCACTCGACGCGCCGCGCCCGCCTGATCGCCGGGCTGCCGCTCGCCGTGATCGGGCTGGTCCACCTCGTGCTCGACCTGCGCAGCGGCGCGGGCGTCGGCACCGGCCTGGGCCTCGCGCTCGCCGGCGCGGCGCTGGCCGCGACGCCGCGCGACAGCGAGCTCGGGCCCGTCGAGGAGGACGGCGCCGTGGTGCGCGCCTGGCGCTTCGGCCTCGCCGGCGTGGGCGCGCTCATCGCCCTCGGCGCGGTCATCTCCACGCTGCTCGCCGAGTTCGCCGACGGCGCGACCCTGGGCGACCGGCTCCTGGCGCCCGTGTGGCTCGCGCTCTCGCTCGGCCTGGTGTGGCTCCTCGTGGGTGGCACCGTGCGGCACGACCGGCCGTCCCGGCTGGTGCTCGTCGCCGTCGGCATCGTGCTCGCGCTCCTGTTCGTCTTCACCTCCGGCGGCGCGCTGACCGGCATGGAGTCCATGCAGCCCGGCGTCACCGACCCGAGCCGGTTCGGCCTGGTGCTGCTCCCGCTCGCCGCCGCCGTGGCGGGCTCGCCCGCCGTGCGCCGCGACCCCGCGGCGGCCGACGCCGAGGAGAGCACCGAGCACGCCGCGGGCGTCTGGGTGCGGGTGGCCATCCGGGCGTTCGACGTCATCGTCCTGCTCGCGGTGTGCAGCGCGCTGGCCGCGCTGGTGCAGCTCATCGACCCCGGCTTCATCGGGTCGGGCGCCGGCGTCACGCTGGTGCTGCGCCTCGTGCTCGGCGTCGTCGTCGCCGGTATCGCCTGGTTCGCGCGCCGCTCCCTGAAGCGCGACCCCAACACGGGCCACGTGCCCGCCGTCGGCGCCGCGTGCGTGGCGGGCGTGCTGGGCCTCGTGGTCGTCATCGCGACGTCGGGCGCGAGCCTGGGCGTCAACCTCGGCGACCTGCTCATGGCGCTCGCCCTGCCCATCGTCGCGGCGAGCGCGCTGATGGTGCCCAAGGCGGTGCGCGAGCACTTCCAGACCGCCGGGATCGGCGGCGAGGCCGACGTCGACCGCACCCAGGCCTACGTGTGGTCCCCGCCGCGCCCCAAGGGTGACAAGGCCCCGCCGGTCACCCTGCCGGAGGAGCCGGTGCGCAGCGCACCGGAGCTCCGGCGTCCCGCCGAGCCGCGCCGGGTCACCTCCACGGGTGCCGTGCGGACCGTCGCGGGCGCCACCGCCGCCCAGCGCGGCGTGGTCCCGGTGCAGCCGGTGCAGCCGGTCTCGGGCGAGGTATCGCTCGGCTCCATGCGCACGGTCGAGGACATGCCGGCGGCGGCCGCCCCGGTCGACGCGACCGCGACGATGCCCCCGGTCCGCTCGGGCGCCACGCCGGTGGCCGCGCAGCCGGCGTCGTCCGCGCAGCCGGCGTCGGGTGCGCACCCGACCGCACAGCCGACCGCGCGCATCCGGCCGGTGGGCAACGGCCAGCAGGCCGCGCCGGTACAGGGCTCGGCGGCGCAGGGCTCGGCCGGCGAGGTCGAGGAGCACACCACGCGCCGGGTCGTCACCGGGCAGGGGGCCGCGTCGTCGGACTACGGCTCCGAGTCGGGGCACACCGCGGTGCTGCCGCCCGTGGGCGGCCGGTGGACCCCCGCCGTCGCGCTCGACCCGGCCACGCCGCTCGCGGACCTGGCGAAGATCGTCCAGGAGGCGCCCCACCTGCGTCCGCAGGTCGCGGCGAACCCGTCGACGTACCCCGCGCTGCTGGACTGGCTGGGTGCCCTGGGCGACCCCCAGGTCGACGCGGCCCTGCGCACCCGCCGCTGAGTCGTGGTCCGGATCGTGGGCGTGGCTGGCGCCCACGGTCCGGACGAGGGGTACAGTGACGGCGTGCGCCTGACGGTGATCCTTCTCCTTCGCTGCCGCGACGAGGCCTAGACAGGCCGGTCCCTCGTCGCGGAGGCTTGGTGTGCCGGCCAACCTCACCGAGCGAAGGACACATGATGGAGAACAGCATCACCGCCACCACCCCCGGCGGAGTTCACGAGACAGCGGTGCACGGCGCAGCAGGCGGGATCATCGAGGACAACCCGCAGCAGACGTCGGGCATGCCGACGAGCAAGTACCGGCCCTTTCACGAGCAGATCAGCCTCGAGCTCCCCGACCGCACCTGGCCGGGCAAGCGCATCGAGAAGGCCCCGCGTTGGTGCGCGGTGGACCTGCGGGACGGTAACCAGGCCCTGATCGAGCCGATGGACGCGGAGCGCAAGCTGCGCATGTTCGAGCTGCTGGTCAAGATGGGCTACAAGGAGATCGAGGTCGGCTTCCCCTCAGCGAGCCAGACCGACTACGACTTCGTGCGCAAGCTGATCGACGAGAACCGGATCCCCGACGACGTGGTGATCCAGGTGCTCACCCAGGCCCGGGCCCACCTCATCGAGCGCACCTACGAGTCGATCACGGGTGCCAAGCAGGCGATCGTGCACCTGTACAACTCGACGTCCGTGCTGCAGCGGGAGGTCGTGTTCCGCTCCGACCAGGACGGCATCGTCGACATCGCGCTCGACGGCGCGAAGCTGTGCCGCAAGCTCGAGGAGACCGTGCCGGGCACGCGGATCTACTACGAGTACTCCCCGGAGTCGTACACCGGCACCGAGCTGGAGTTCGCGGTCCGCATCTGCAACGAGGTCATCGAGGTCTTCGAGCCGACGCCGGAGCGCAAGGTCATCATCAACCTGCCCGCGACGGTCGAGATGGCCACGCCCAACGTGTACGCCGACTCGATCGAGTGGATGAGCCGGCACCTGGCGCACCGCGAGAACGTCATCCTGTCGCTGCACCCGCACAACGACCGCGGCACGGCCGTCGCGGCCGCCGAGCTGGGCTACCTGGCCGGTGCGGACCGCATCGAGGGCTGTCTGTTCGGCAACGGCGAGCGCACCGGCAACGTCGACCTGGTGACCCTGGGCATGAACCTGTTCTCGCAGGGGATCGACCCGCAGATCGACTTCAGCGACATCGACGGCATCCGCCGCACCGTCGAGCACTGCAACCAGATGCCGGTGCACGAGCGGCACCCCTACGTGGGTGACCTCGTGTTCACGGCGTTCTCCGGGTCGCACCAGGACGCCATCAAGAAGGGCTTCGAGCACATGGCCGGGCGGGCCGAGGCCGCCGGCGTGGGCGTCGACGACCTGGACTGGGGCGTGCCGTACCTGCCGATCGACCCGCGCGACGTCGGGCGGTCCTACGAGGCCGTGATCCGCGTGAACTCGCAGTCGGGCAAGGGCGGCGTGTCCTACCTGCTCAAGAGCGAGCACAACCTGGACCTGCCGCGGCGGCTGCAGATCGAGTTCTCGCACGCCGTGCAGAAGGTGACCGACGAGCAGGGCACCGAGGTGACCGGCGCGGACATCTGGCGCATCTTCACCGACGAGTACCTGCCCGTCGAGGAGAACGCGGCGTCCGGCCTGGAGCACTGGGGCCGGCTCACGCTGCGCGGCACCCGCGCCGTCTCCGCCGAGGGTGCGCAGGACACGCTCGAGGTGGACGTCACCGACCGCGGCAAGGAGCTGACGCTGACCGGCACGGGCAACGGCCCCATCGACGCGTTCGTGAACGCGATCGCGCAGGTGGGCGTGGACGTACGCGTGCTCGACTACACCGAGCACGCCCTGTCCGAGGGCGGCGACGCCAGCGCGGCGGCGTACGTCGAGTGCGCGGTGGGCGACGACGTCCTGTGGGGCGTCGGCATCGACCCGTCGATCACCCTGTCGTCCCTGAAGGCGATCGTCTCGGCCGTCAACCGCGCGGAGCGCGCGGCGTCCTGACCCGCCCGCTCTACCCGATTCGCTGAGTGCTGGATTTTCGCCCTTTCTCGTCCCTCGAAAGGGCGAAAATCCAGCACTCAGCGCTCTGCCGGTCGGCAGTTTGCCGCACGAACTCGGCAGTTGGCATCGAGATCGGCACAGGCCTGTGCCGATCTCGATGCCAACAGCCGACCCCGCGCCCGCACGGGGAAGCCACCCCGGCAGAACACGGCGGTC
>NZ_JBFAKX010000038.1:0-18895 GCF_040655935.1 Promicromonospora sp. NPDC050262
TGACTATCAAGCACACTGTTGAGTTCTCAAACAACCGACGCACACCGTCAGAGCCGCGACCTTTTCGTTCGCTTCCCTGTCCGGGGCAGTTCCTCTAGCTTACCAGATTCTTTCGGCCGATCAAATTCGCTTCCGTTTCTCAGAACTGGAAGGAATTGCAACCTGCTTGCCGAATATGGCGACCCACTTGATTCCGGGGAACACAAAGTTCCTCGATCCTGCGATGTGGGTTTCAACCCCGGCGCGGCCACTCGGTTCGTTTCCTACCCGGTGTCCGTCTGCCCGTCGGGCTGACCTGGAGAACATTACACACGATCCCGCGTACACGCCAACTCGGGCGCAGTGGCCTGCGGCACACCATGTTTCCGCAGGTCAGGACGTATTTGAACAGCCCATGAGCAAACATCGGACAGTGCTTGTGACCGGGGCCACGCACCTGAGGCACAAGCCCCTGGCCCGCACACCTCGACGTGCCGTCCGTTGCCGCTCCCGCACGATCATTTCCCGCTCCCCGTGCCTCGTCCGCACGTCGAGGCCGCGTACCGAGGCCGCGTACTACGTTCGTGTCGTGACACCTGAGCACTCACCGGCGCCGTCCGCCGGGAACCTGACCGACCGGCGCACCGCCCCGGGAGCACGCCCCGGCGGCGTCCGCCGGGCGGGCATCGACGACGCGGCCGAGACCGCCTGGCTCGCCGCCCTCACCTTTCCCCTGGCCTGCCCGCCCGGCACGCCGCCGTCCGACATGGCCACGCACATCGCGCACAAACTGACGCCCGGCCACTTCCGGGAGTGGGCCACGAGCGCGGAGCACGCACTGCTCGTCCACGACGACGGCACGCGCCTGCTCGGCTACGCGCTCCTCGTCCTGGGCCGGCCCGAGGGCGCGGCCGAGGCCGAGGCCGTCCTGGCGGCGACCGGGCGCGAGGCGCCCTACGTCGAGCTGTCCAAGATCTACGTGCACCCCGACGTCCTGGGCGGCGGGGTGGCCGGCGCGCTCATGCGGAGCGCCGTCGACGCCGCGGCCCAGCTCGGTCCCGGGCTGCCGTTCTGGCTCGGCACCAACGCGCGCAACGAGCGCGCCCAGGCCTTCTACCGCAAGAGCGGCTTCGAGGTGGTCGGCAGGCGCACCAAGCGGGTGGGCGACCTGGATCACGACGACCTCGTGCTGCTGCGCACCCCGGCGTAGCCCGCCGGCAGAAAGGTGTGGCCGACGCCCTCCGGCGTCGGCCACACCTCACTCACCCTGCTGCGAGCCCTGCTGCGAGCCCTCTTGCGCGCGCCGGATCAGCAGCGCTCGGCCCGCAGCGAGCGGATCTCGACGTACGACCGCTCGGCGTTGCCGAACGAGTCGACCGGGTAGCCGGGTGCGGCCACCGAGGCGGCGTTGTCCTGCTCCCAGATGCCGTGCCGCCGGCCCGAGCCCGCGAGCGCCGACAGGAACTCGGTGTACGGCAGGTCGCCGGCCCCGAACTCCACGATGTCGTAGCCACCGGTGTTCGCCGGGTTCGCGTCGCCGTCCTTGAGGTGCAGGAGCGGGTAGCGGTGCGGGTTGCGCTTGACGTAGTCCACCGGCTCGAAGCCCGGGTAGCGGTGCTGCCCCACGAACGCCCAGTAGACGTCCATCTCGAGGAAGACCTTCCGGGGGTCGGTGTTGTCGTAGAAGACGTCGTAGAGCCGCACGTCGGGGTTGTCGGTGGCGAAGCCGAACTCCCCGTCGTGGTTGTGCTGGTAGAACTTCAGGCCGCGGGCGCGCGCCGCCGCGCCGAAGCCGTTGAACTGCTCGGCGGCGGCGAGGTAGCCGGCCACCGTGCGGTTGCTGGTGGGCGCCTGCGCGGTGCCCACGTGCTCCATGCCGAGGGTCTCGGCGATGTCGAGCTCCTGCTCCATGTTGTTGGCGAAGTCCGAGATCCCGCGGTGGGAGCCCACGGCCCTCAGGCCGTTGTCGTCGAGCAGCTGCCGGATCTCCTGGGGCGTGATCGCCCCGACCTGGCCCTGCGTGTACCCGGCGAACTCGACCTCGGCGTAGCCCATGTCGGCCAGCCGCTCGAAGACGGTGCGGAAGCCGAGCGAGGAGACCTTGTCCCTGATCGAGTACAGCTGGATGCCGATGTGGCCGGCGGGCACGAGCACGCGGCCCCCGCCCCGGCCGGCGGCCGCTGCCCCGGTCGCCGCCGTCGCCGGGGCGAGCGTCGCCGCGGCGGCGCTGCCCGCGAGACCGGCACCGGCCAGCGTCGCCGCACCCACGGCCACGGTGCCGCCGGCCAGCCTCAGAAAGTTCCTGCGGTTGACGTCAGTGCGTGATTCCATCACTGCTCTCCTTCGGTCCGAGCGGCCCCGGACGGGCCGGTCGAGTTCTGTTCGGCAGCGGGGGGCGTACCGACGCCCTCGCCGACCATCGTCAGGGCGTCCACGTCGAGGGTGCCCGTCGCCGTGACGTAGAGCGTCCCCGTCTGGTCGCGGTCGCGGAACGACAGGTCGACGTCCTTCCACGTGCGCGCGTTCACCTTCGCGCTCGCGAACGGCCTGGCCGTGGGCGAGCCCCAGCGGAGCTGGAGCTGCCCCTTGCCGCGCACCGTCGCGGTCACGCTGTCGATCCCGGACAGGCTCACCCGCTCCAGGGCGAGCGAGTCCTTCTTGCCGAGGCCGGTCACGTACGCGCCGGCCGAGGCCGTCTCGTCCTGGACCACCTCGACGCCCTTGAGGGTCGCGTGCTCCGCCTGCTGCAGCTTGGGGTTCAGGCGCAGCGTCGCCTCGCCGGCGGCGGGCGGCAGGCCGTTGGCCCCGTTGTCGGTGTAGGTGATGACGACGGCGCCGTACAGGTGCGCGCCGGCGCCGTGCTCCGGGGAGTTGGGGTCGGTCGGGAAGACGCCGGTGCAGCCGGTGCCCGACACCTCGGGGTGCGCGTGCTCGTCGTGGCCGAGGCCGTACGACCAGGCGACCCGCTCGCAGACGGTCTCGGTGCCGTCCTCGGCGTCGTTCGTGGTCACCTGGAAGGCGACCTCGTCGCCCCAGTCGAAGAAACCGCCGTCGGCCGGGAAGTCGACGGTGATCTCGGGCGCCTCGTTGCCGACGCTGATCGACGTCGAGGTGAGCGTGCGCTTGCCGCTGCCGTCGGTGACGCGCAGGCGGGCCGTGTAGACGCCGAGCTCGGTGTAGGTGTGCGTGACCTCCGGGCCGGTCAGGTCGAAGGTGCCGTCACCGTCGACGTCCCACTCGTAGGTGAGCGTGTCGCCGTCCGGGTCGCTGGAGCCCGACGCGTCGAACGCGACCTCCACCGGCGCGGACGGGGACGACTCCGGCGTGGCCGTGAACTGCGCCTGCGGCGCCTTGTTGCCCTCGGCGTGATCGATGCGGTAGAGCCCGGAGTCCGGGTTCTGCCGGAAGAACCCGTCGCCGTACTCCAGGACGTACAGCGAGCCGTCCGGGCCGAACTCGAGGTCGATCGGGTTGTCGTTGATCGGCATGCCGGCGGCGGTGAGCGCCGAGTTGGGGAAGAAGTCCTCGATCTCGCCGACCTCGAACGTGGACCAGTCCACGCTGAACGCGGCGTAGTAGTCCTGGGAGAACTCGCCGAAGAACGCCTTGCCGTCCCAGTACTCGGGGAACTTCCCCGGGGCCGTGCTGTCGGCGTCGTAGTGGTAGACCGGGCCGCCCATCGGCGCCTGGCCGCTGCCCGAGCCGAAGCTCACGAGCTCGTCCCGGGGCTGCTGACCCGCCTGGTCGCCGTAGTACAGGGTGGCCGCCCGCGACGGGGGCAGGTTCGTCAGGCCCGTGTTCCAGCGGGAGTTGTTGACCGGGGCCGCGCAGTCGAAGAACTCGCGCGGCGTGGCGGTCTCGAAGTTCCACTCGTTGTAGGCCGCGTTCGGGCCGTGGCAGTACGGCCAGCCGGAGTTGTGCGGGTCGTCGAGGCCCACGGCGTTCCACTCCACGTAGCCCATCGGCCCGCGGTCCGCGTTCGCGGCGCCGGCGTCGGGCCCGTAGTCGCCCCAGGTCAGGGAGTTGGTCTGGGGGTCCACCTCGATGCGGAACGGGTTGCGCACGCCCATCACGAAGATCTCGGGGCGCGTGCCCTCCGTGCCGGGGGCGAACAGGTTGCCCGCGGGGACGTCGTAGGTGCTGCCCTCGCCCGGCGCCGTGCCGGCCGGGATCTCGTCCTTCACGTCGATCCGCAGGATCTTGCCCCGCAGGTCGTTGGTGTTTCCCGCCCCGCGCCGCGAGTCGAAGCCCGGGTTCATGTTCAGGGCGTCGTTGTTCGGGGCGTAGCCGTTGGCGCCCGGCGTGCCGGCCGGGGTGTTGTCGCCGGTCGAGAGGTAGAGGTTGCCCTCGCCGTCGAAGTCGATGTCGGCGCCGACGTGGCAGCACTGGCCGCGCTGCACCTCGATGTCGAGGATCGCCTGCTCCGAGTCGAGGTCGAGCCCGTCGCCGGTCCAGGTGTAGCGGGCCAGGCGGTTCACGCCCACCCACTGGTCCCAGTAGCTCTCGTCCTCGCCCGCGGGCAGCGTGTTGGGCGCGTTGCCCGCCGGTGTGTCCGTCACGCCGTCGCCGTCCGCGTCCCGCGGCGCGTACACGAGGTAGACCTGGTTGCTCTCCGCGAAGTCGGGCGCCAGGGCGATGCCCTGCAGGCCGTCCTCCGAGTTGGCGTACACGTCCAGGGTGTTGACGACGCGGGTGACGCCCGTGGCCGGGTCGGTCAGCCGGACGTCGCCGTTGCGGGCGGTGTGGAGCACTCGCTGGTCGGGCAGGACCGCCATGTCGATCGGTTCGCCCACGTCCTTGGTGAGCAGGATCTTCTCGTAGTTGCCCCAGTCGGTGTCCGCGGCGGCCGCCGCGTCCGCGGGGCCGGCGGCGTCGTGGCCGTCGTGCGCGAACGCCGTCGGCGCGGCCACGAGTGCCGTCCCGACCAGCGCGGCGGCCGCGAGCGCCGCCAGCGTTCTCTTCTGGCGCGCGTGAACGCGCGTCTCGATAGTCTTCATCTCGTGATGCAGCTCCTCGTCGAGTTGGTCACGCCGGCCGGGCCTCGTGCGCATCCCATTCGTCCGGGGCCCGGTCTTCCTGCGGGTCCGGTGCCGTACGGCGACACCGGTGTGGTGCGGGTGGCTCGGTGACGTACCTCCTGGTCAGCGGGTGCGGGTCAGCGGGTCGAGAACGCGGCGTCGAACGCGGAGTCCGGCGCGTCGTACGCGTGGGAACGCACGAACTGGAGGGCTTCCGGCGCGCCCACGAGGCGATCCATGCCGGCGTCCTCCCACTCCACGGAGATCGGGCCGTCGTAGCCGATCGTGTTGAGCATCCGGAACGCGTCCTCCCAGGGGACGTCGCCGTGCCCGGTCGACACGAAGTCCCAGCCGCGGCGCGGGTCGGCCCACGGCAGGTGCGACGACAGGCGGCCGTTCCGGCCGTTCGTCATGCGCTTCTTCGTGTCCTTGCAGTCCACGTGGTAGATCCGGTCCTTGAAGTCCCAGAGGAAGCTGACCGGGTCCAGGTCCTGCCACACCATGTGGCTGGGGTCCCAGTTGAGGCCGAACGCCTCGCGGTGGCCGATCGCCTCGAGCGTGCGGACGGTGGTCCAGTAGTCGTAGGCGATCTCGCTGGGGTGCACCTCGTGGGCGAACTTGACCCCCACCTCGTCGAACACGTCGAGGATGGGGTTCCAGCGGTCGGCGAAGTCCTGGTAGCCGGCCTCGATCGCCGCGTCGGAGACCGGCGGGAACATCGCCACGTACTTCCAGATCGCGGAACCGGTGAACCCGATCACGGTCTTGACGCCGAGCTTCGCGGCCAGGCGTGCGGTGTTCTTCATCTCCTCCGCGGCACGCTGCCGCACGCCCTCGGGGTCGCCGTCGCCCCACACCCGGTCGGAGACGATGTCGCGGTGGCGCTGGTCGATCGGGTCGTCGCAGACGGCCTGGCCCTTGAGGTGGTTGGAGATCGCCCACACCTTGAGGCCGTGCCGCTCCAGCAGCTCGAGGCGTCCGGCGACGTACTCGTCGTCGTCCCAGCGCCACGGGTCCAGGTGGTCGCCCCAGCAGGCGAGCTCCAGCCCGTCATAGCCCCACTCCGACGCGAGGCGTGCCACCTCCTCGAGCGGCAGATCGGCCCACTGGCCGGTGAAGAGGGTGATCGGTCGTGCCATGGTTTCCTCCTGTGCGTGACGATCCGGCTTCGCCGGTCGTGCCCATCGGTGTTCGGTCAGGGAGTACGCCTGCGCCGGAGAACGGCCGTCGCCGCTCCCGCGACGACGAGCGCGCCCAGCACCCAGCCGGTCCAGCCCGGCAGACCGCTCGACGCCGATGCGACGTCGTCCGTCCGTGCTGCCGTGCCTGCCCCGTCCGCCCCGGTGGTGGTCTCGGCCGGCTGCGAGCTGCTCGCCCCGGCCTCTGCCTGCTCGGGCTCTGCCTGCTCGGCGGCGGGCGGTGCCACCACGTCGACCTCGGTCTCGACCTTCGCCTTGGCCGGTTCCTTGACCCGCGCGGTCACCGTCCAGTGCCCCTCGTCGAGCACCGCGGGTTCCGAGCGGTACCAGCCGACGCCCTCGGACGCCGAGACAAGCGTGATCGGGCCCACCTCGTCACCGGCGTCGGAGACCGCCCGGACCTCCACCACGGCCGATTCCTCGACCGGGTGCTGGTCGCCTGCCCAGACCAGTGCGGCGGAGATGCCGCCGGCGCCGTCCGTGCCGAGCTCGATGTCGATCTTCCCGCCGTGCGCCGACGCCGGCGCCGCGGCGAGCGGCCCGACGGCGAGTCCGAGCCCCAGTGCCAGCGCCGCACCGAGGCGCGTGAACCTCTGCATGTCCGTCCCTCTCGATTCAGGGGCCGCCGGCCCGGGAGGACCCTCGGCACGGGGCGGGAGCGACTCCCTCCCGTGCCGAGGGTGGTGGCCGGTGGTCACCGGCCCTGCCGTCGAGGCCTCACACGGCCCCCTGGTTCGTCGCGCACCCGTCCTCGACGGTCACGACGACGAACGCCTTGCCGGAGGGGCTGAGCTGCCAGTCCCCCGCCACCGTCAGCTTCGTGCGGGGTTCCGGCGTGGCGATGACGCGGTAGTCACCGGCCGCGAGGTTCCCCAGGTCACGCGGCTTGCCGTCGGCCTTGCCGTCGACCCAGCGGTGCACGACGTAGCTGCGGACGCCCGGCAGCTCGACCGGATCGATCGACCCCCCGGCATCGCAGGTCGCCGCCGTGACGACGACGTCGGGCGTGTTCGGGTCGGGGCACTCGGGCTCCTCGAGCGTCACGAAGAGCACGGCGAGCCCGTTGTCGCGGACCTTCCAGTCTCCCTCGGCGACGAGGACGTACCCGTCGGCAGGCCGGGCCGCGACCCGATACCTACCGGGAGCGAGGTCGTCCAGGTCGGTCACGACGTCACCGGCCGCGCCGTCGACCCACTCCCGCACGACGTAGGACCGCACGCCCTCCACCTCGGCGGTGACCAGTGCACCGCCGGTGACGACCTCGTCTCCCGACCGGTCGTAGGAGCACGTCGGCTGGACGATCTCGACCGCCGGCGTCGCCTCGCTGACCTCGGGCTCCGCGATCGTGAACCGAAGGGTCTCGCCGACGACCGTGTCGCCGTCCGCCGACGCCCGCACCTGGACGGTGTGGGCGCCGGACGCCGAGATCTCCACCGGTGCCGTGTACTCGGTCCAGCCGCCGTCGTCGACGTTGACCTCCCGGTACACCGTGGCGCCGTCCGGGCCGCCCGTGGTCTCCACCGTGACCGTGACCGGCCCGAGCCACTGCCCGTCCGGGCCGTCCGGCTCGGCCGGTGACACCGTGCCGCTCACCGCGAGCGGCTCGGCGGCGCCGACCACCCGGAAGTGGTCGAACGACGCCGTGGCGACCGACTGCTGGGAGGCACCCAGCGCGTACAGGCCCACCCGGGCGTCCTGCAGCCCGTCGTGGGTCACCGACTCGTCGAACGCGGTCCATTCCTCACCGTCGGCGCTGTAGGCGGCGGTGAAGGTCGAACCTTCCTTCGAGAGCCGCAGGTGCCACGTGCCCGAGGTGAGGCCGTTCACGTTCGGCTGCGGTTCCTGCACCACCGCGTCGACCTCGCTGCGCAGCTCGAGGCGCTGCGCGACGGGGCTGCCCACCGCGTTGTCGGTCACAAGGTCGAGCTTGACGTAGTTGTCGTCGTCGCCGTAGGCGATGAGCCCGCCCTGCTGGTACTGCTGGTCGAAGTCCGAGCCGTCCACCAGCGTCTCGACCGTCCAGTCATCCTCCGGCAGGTCCTGCACGACGATGTTCGGCGTGCCGGTGTTGGAGCCGGTGTAGATGTCCGTGGCGGTCGTGTCGATCTCCAGCGCGCCCCCGGTCACCCGGTATCCCGTCGGGTCGTCGCGGACGACGTCCCAGCGGCAGGCGTCGAGCCCGTCCCCGTCGAACTCGTCGTCCGGGCCGGGGGCCGTGGCCGTGTCGTCCGGGGTGATGTGGAACCAGTCGAACCGCGCGTCCACGACCTCGGCCGCCGAACCGCTGCCGGCGAGCGCGAAGAGCCCGATCTGCGGGTCGTCGATGCCCGACAGCGACTTAGTCTGCGGCATGGCCGTGAAGCCCACCCCGTCGTCCGAGTACGCCGCCGTCAGGTCCTCGCCGTCGCTGCTGGACAGACGCACATACACCGTGTCCGGGTACGCCTGGCCGAGGGCGGCGGTGTTGGAGTCACCGACCTCGTTCGGCACGCCGGCCTCCTCACGGATGTACTGGAAGATGCGCGTGGCCGGGTCGGCAGGTGCCGAACGCCCCTCGATCACCATCTTGGCGTAGTTGTCCGCGTCGCCGTAGATCAGCAGTCCGGCCTGCTGGTACTGCGCGTAGGCAGGGATCGTGACCTTGGCCGTGGCGGTGAAGGGGCCGTCCGGCAGGTCCTGCAGCACGAGGTTCGGCACGGTGGAGTTGCCCGTCCCGTAGAAGTCCGTGACGCTCGCCGGGATGGTGAGCACCCCGTCGGCGACCCGCAGGTCCTGGTTGCGGTCCAGCACGGTCCAGCGGTCCGGGTCGAGCTCGTCACCGAGGAAGTCGTCCGACCGCCCCGACAGGCACAGCGCGGGCTCCGTGACGATCCCGGTGACCTCCACCATGACGTACTCGACGGCGTAGGCGCCGCCCTCGTCGGTGACACGCACCTGGAGCCGGTAGGTCCCCGGCGTCTCGTAGGTGTGCTCGAACGCCGGCGTCCCGTCGACGAACCCGTCGCCGAGACCGGCGTCCCAGGCGTAGGTCAGGTCTCCGGTCCCGTCGGGGTCCGTGGCGGCGGCGGACGCGGTCACGGTGAGCGGGGCGTCACCCGCGACCGGGTCGACCGTCAGCTCGACCTCCGGCCGCTGGTTGTCGGTGACACCGCGGCCGTCGATCTCCATCCAGTTGGCGTTGATGCCTCCCGACAGCAGGACGAAGTGCAGCGAGCCCGAACCCGAGGGCACGTCGTGCAGCTCGGTCCCGACGTCGACGTACTGCTGCCAGCCGCCCGTGCCGGGCACCGTGATGCGGCCGATCTCCGGACCGTCCGGCGCGTCCCAGCGCAGCGACACCTCTCCGCCGCCGCCCTGCGAGGCGGCGCGCAACGAGATCGAGTCGACCTGGGCCAGGCTCACCGGCTCGTGCGCCCAGTAGTCACCGGGCTCGATGAAGCCGATGTTCTGGCCACCACCGGCGGAGTCGCCCGTCTGCTCGATCTGGACGCCGGGGTCGCCCGCGCCGTCACCGATACCGTCCACGCGGCCCGTGCCGGTGAAGAACTCCGACTGGACCAGCTTGGGCTGCAGCACCTGCAGGTCGGTCGCCGTCAGGGGTGCGCCGGCGGCGCCTCCGTCGTCCGTGTAGAAGCCCTCGATCACCCAGAAGATGTTCGACTCGATGCCGTGGCCCTCGTCCCGGGCGGTCTGGATGACACCCGAGCAGCCGGTCAGCTCCTCGAACGGGTGCGCGTGGGAGTCGTGGCCGAGCGAGGTGAACAGCGTGACGTCGTCACAGCTCACCTCGCCGTCGGGATCGTCGACCTCGATCTCGTAGCGCACCTGGTCGCCCCACTCGAAGAACCCGCCGTTCTCCGGGAACGTGATCGACACCTCGGGAGCGATGTTGCCCACCACGATCGTCACGTTCGCCACGCCGGTCTGCCCGGCCGGGTCGGTGGCGACCAGCTGGGCGGTGTAGCGGCCGTTCTCGGTGTAGGTGTGGGTCGGGTTGGCATCGGTGCTCGGCGCCGAGCCGTCGCCGAAGGTCCACTGCAGGCTGAGCGGCTCACCGGCAGGGTGCCGGGTGCCCTCCGAGGAGAACTGCACGGTCAGCGGTGCCAGGCCGTCGGTCACGTCGGCGGCCGCCCGGGCGATGGGTGCCGGATCGCCTTCCACGTAGTCGACCCGGTACACACCCGAGGTGTCGTTGTTGCCGCCGAAACCAGAACCCCAGTCCACGACGTACAGCGCACCGTCGGGGCCGAAGTCGAAGTCCATCGGCCGGTCGAACCCTGCGCTCGGGTCGAAGATCCCCGGCAGGGCCCGGTTGATGTCCACGAGGTCGTCCCGCTGTTCTCCCGCGAGCTGGAAGGAGTACATCCGCCCCTGGTTCCACTCGCCGAACAGCGCCTTGCCGTCCCAGTAGGCCGGCCACTTGGTGTCGGACTCCAGCTCGGGGTCATAGGTGTAGACCGGGCCGCCCATCGGCGCACCACCGCCCCCGATCTCCGGGAACAGCGGGTTGGTCCCGTAGCCGTACCAGACCTCGGCCTCCGCCGCGGGCGGCAGCTGGGTGATGCCGGTGTTGTTCGGCGAGTCGTTCACGGCGCCGCCGGCGCAGTCGTACGCCGCGCCCGACTGGCCCGTGGCGAAGTCGTAGGAACGGTAGGCGTTGTTGGCGCCCGTGCAGTACGGCCAGCCGTAGAACCCCGGCTCGCTCACGACGTTCCACTCGACGGTTCCGGCCGGGCCGCGGTCCGGGTTCGCCGCTCCGGCGTCGGGGCCGTAGTCGGCCACGAGCACGTTGTCGGTCGCCGGGTCGACGCCGATCCGGAACGGGTTGCGGAATCCCATCGCGTAGATCTCGGGCAGCGTGTCCGCCGTGCCCGGGGCGAACATGTTGCCCTCGGGGATCGTGTACGAACCGTCGTCCTGCGGCGTGATCCGCAGGACCTTGCCGCGCAGGTCGTTGCTGTTGGCCGACGTGCGCTGGGAGTCGAAGTTCGCCCGCCCCGCCCGCTCGTCCAACGGTGCGTACCCCTGCGACTCGAACGGGTTCGTGTTGTCGCCGGTGGCCACGTACAGGTTGCCGTCGCCGTCGAAGACCATGTCACCGCCCGCGTGACAGCACGTCTGGCGCTGCGTCGGGATGATCAGCACGGTCTCCTCGGAGGCCTGGTCGATCGTGCCGGAGGCGGCGTCGTAGTCGAAGCGGGAGACGCGGTTGTGCGGGCCGTCGTCACCAACGTCCTGCGGGGACCAGAACAGGTAGACCCACCCGTTGGCCGCGAAGTCCGGGTCGAGCACGACGCCGGTCAGGCCGTCCTCGTTGGACTGGGTGACCGGCAGCGTCATCGCGGTGCTCGTGGTGTTCGAGTCCGGGTCGATCAGCTGGACGCGGCCGTCCCGCTCGACGTAGAAGACGGTGCCGTCATCGGCCACGTCCAGCATCATCGGGTTGGCGGTGTCCTCGTCGAGGGGCACCATCTCGTAGCTGTCGCTCTGGGTCGCGGCACAGTCGGAGTCGACGACGCCGGCCGCGGTCTGCAACCCGCCCAGCAGGTGCTCGAGGAACTCCGGTTCGCCGTACGAGGCGTCGGTGTGACCGCCGCCCGTGTACCAGGACCGGCCGCCGTCGTAGACCTGGCACCAGGCGATCGGGTGCTCGGCCCCCATCGCACCCGTCCCGGCGTCGTACGTGGTCTCGTCGAGGGAGGCGAGGACGTGCACCTGGTCGCGTGGGTTCGTGCGGTAGTTGTACCACTCGTCGTGCCGCTCCCACCGCTGCGGCAGGTGGGCCGTCGAGGCGTGGACGTCGTCCTCGACCTTGACGGTGGCGTCCTGGTTGGCCGGGTGGGAGTTGAAGTAGGCCCCCACGAGCTCGCCGTACCACGGCCAGTCGTACTCCGTGTCGGACGCCGCGTGGATGCCGGCATAGCCGCCACCGCCCTGGATGTAGCGCTCGAACGCGGCCTGCTGCTGCTCGTCCAGGACGTCACCGGTGGTGGACAGGAAGACGACCACCTCGTAGTCGGCCAGCCCCTCGTCGGAGAAGACGCTCGCGTCCTCGGTGGCGGTGACCGTGAAGTCGTTCGCCGCACCGAGCTGGGTGATCGCCTCGATCCCCGCGGGGATGGAGCCGTGCCGGAAGCCGGCCGTCCTGGAGAACACCAGGGCGTCGAAGGGTTCGGCCGCGGCCTCGGCGGCCGATGCCACGGCGGCCTCGGCCGGCACGCGCTGGGATGCGACCGATGGCGCGGCGGCCGCCACCATGGCTGGGACGCCGAGCGCGGTCACGGCTGCTGCCGCGACCACAGACCGCAGCACGCGGCCGGTTCGTAGCACGTTTCTCACCTGGAGCTCCTCATTGAGTCGGGTCAGTACTAGTGCGTTGCGGGACTGCTCGTGCACAGGTCTTGGGGAAGGACCGGCCCGAGCCCCTCGCTCAAGCCGGTCCGCGTCGCCGGTCCGATCCCGCCGGTCAGACCAGCGAGACCCACCCCCCTCCGCCGGCGGCGCTCCGCTCGACGGCGTCCAGCACCCGCTGGACACGCAGACCGTCGCCGAACGACGGCGTCGGCTGCCGGCCGGCGGCCAGGTCACCCATCAGGTCCACGACCTGGTGCGTGAACGCGTGCTCGTAGCCGAGGCCGTGCCCCGGCGGCCACCACGCGGCCACATAGGGGTGCTCCGGCTCCGTGACGACGATCCGGCGGAAGCCCGCGATCGCCGACTCGTCCGTCGCGTCGTAGTAGTGCAGCAGGTTCATGTCCTCGAAGTCGAAGGCCAAGGAGCCCTTCGACCCGTTGACCTCCAGCCGGATCGCGTTCTTGCGGCCCCAGGCGAAGCGCGTCGCCTCGAAGGTCGCCAGCCCGCCGCCCGACAGCCGGCCGAGGAACACCGCGGCGTCGTCCACCGTGACCTGGCCCGTGCGGCCGGAGTCGGCCACCCCCGAAAGACCCGAGGACGACACCGCCTCCGGGCGCTCGTGGACGAAGGTCTCGAGCAGGCCGCTCACCCCGGTGAGCGACTCGCCCGTGACGAACTGCGCCATGTCGACCACGTGGGCGCCGATGTCGCCCAGGGCGCCCGAGCCCGCCTTCTGCTTGTCGAGGCGCCAGGACATGGGCGCCTGCGGGTCCGCCAGCCAGTCCTGGAGGTACTGCGCGCGCACGTGCCGCACCTGGCCGATGCGCCCCTCCTGCACGAGCTGCCGGGCCAGCGCCACGGCGGGCACGCGACGGTAGGTGAACCCCACCATCGCGCGCACGCCGTGCTCGGCCGCGGCCTCGGCGGCGGCGGCCATCACCTCCGCCTCGGCCACGGTGTTCGCCAGCGGCTTCTCGCACAGGACGTGCTTGCCCGCCTCCAGAGCGGCGACCGCGATCTCCACGTGCGTGTCGCCCGGCGTGCAGACGTCGACCAGCCCGACGTCGTCCCGGGTCAGCAGGTCCTGCCACCCGACGACGGCCTCGTCCCAGCCCAGCCGGTCGGCCGCCGCCCGGACCGCGGCCCCGTCCCGCCCCGCGACCGCGCGCATGCGCGGCACGATGGGCAGGTCGAAGAACCGCGGCGCCGTGCGCCAGGCCTGCGAGTGCGCCGCACCCATGAACGCGTAGCCGACCATGCCGACGCCGAGCTCGCTCGTTCCCGTACTCATACCGCGCCTCCCCCCACTGTCGTCTCCCCGCCTTGTCGCACGCCCGAGCGGGCGTCGTCCCGATGCGTCACAGCGTCAGGAGTCGAAGCCGATGGGCAGGTACTCCTCCACGTTGTCCGCCGTGACGACGGGCGCGTAGAGCTGCACGGTGCGGGGGACGCCGATCGAGGCGAGGTCGCTCACCGTCTTGTTCTGGGCGATGAGTCGAGCCATCTTGACGCCGTCCGCGGCCTGGGTGGACGGGTAGATGACCGTCGCCTTGACGACGCTCTCCGGGTCCTGGATCTCCTCCATCATGTTGCTGGAGCCCGCACCGCCGACCAGGAAGAACTCGTCGCGGCCCGCGTTCTCGATGGCGGCCAGGACGCCGATGCCCTGGTCGTCGTCGTGGTTCCAGATGGCGTCGATCTGCGGCTCGGCGGACAGCAGGTTCGCCGTCTGCTCCTCACCCGACTCGACGGTGAACTCTGCGGCGACACGCGCGTCGACGTCGAGCCCGCAGTCGTCGAGGGCGTCCTTGAAGCCCTCGCTGCGGTCCTGGGTCAGGGGCAGCGAGTCGATGCCGGCGATCTCGGCGACCACGGCGTCCGGGTTGTCGCCGAGCTGCTCGCAGATGTAGGTGCCGGCGCTCACGCCCATGCCGTAGTTGTCGCCCAGCACCGTGGCGCGGGCGGCGAACGGGCTGGTGAACTCGCGGTCCACGTTGATCACCGGGATGCCGGCCTCCATGGCCTCCAGGGCCACGTCGGTCAGCGCGGCGCCGTCGAACGGCAGGAGCACGATCGCGTCGACGCCCTGGTCGATGAAGCCCTCGATCTGGCTGATCTGCACGTTGACGTCGTTCGTGCCCTCGGCGACCTGGAGGTCGACGTCCTCGTACTTGTCCGCCTCGGCGCGGGCGGCGCTGGTGATGGCACCCATCCAGCCGTGGTCGGCGGCAGGTGCGGAGAACCCGATGACGACCTCGTCGCCGGGCGCGTCGTTCTCGGTCACCGTGACGGGACCGGTGGCGGTCTCCTCGCTCTCGCGGGGCTCGTTGCTGGTGCAGCCGGCGACGACGAGCGCCGCGCAGGCCGCGGCGACGACGGCGCCGGAGACCCGGCGTGTGCGAACAATGGACGAGGTCATCGTGATCTCCCTTGATCCGGGGTGGAAATGCTGGGTTGGCTTGTGGAGGTGCTAGGTGGTCGAGACGCGCTCGCGCGAGGCGAACCACTGCTGCAGCAGCACGGCGAACACGATGATCGCGCCCTTGGCGATCGCCTGGACCGAGCTGTCGATGTTGTTGATGACGAAGACGTTGGTGAGCGTCGCGAAGATGAGGACGCCCAGCACTGTGCCCGTGATCGTGCCGCGGCCTCCCACCAGCAGCGTGCCGCCGACCACGACCGCCGCGATGGCGTCCAGCTCGTAGAACAGTCCGTTCGTGGAGGACCCGGCGGTGGTCCGGGCCAGGATCATCACGCCGCCGATGCCCGCCGCCAGGCCGGAGAGCGCGTACAGGTACAGGGTGTGCCGCTTGATCTTGATGCCCGCCAGGCGCGACGCCTCGGGGTTGCCGCCGACCGCGACGGTGCGGCGCCCGAACGTGGTGCGGTTCAGCAGGAACCAGCCGGCGGCGGCGACCACGACGAAGATCCAGACGATCACCGGGAGGCCCAGCGGCTTGGCCTGGAAGACGTCGAAGAACGCGTCCACCTGGACGACCTGGGTGCGCCGTCCGGCGATGATCTCGGCGAGGCCGCGGGCCGCGGCCAGCATGGCCAGCGTCGCGATGAACGCCGGGACCTTGCCGTACGCGATGAGCGCGCCGTTGACGAGGCCCGCGCCCAGGCCGACGGCCATCGCCGTGACCACGATGACCCACCAGCCGTAGTCCTCGGCCGCGTACTGGGTCGCCAGGGTCGAGGCCCAGATGGACGCGAGGCCGAGCACGGAGCCGACCGAGAGGTCGATGCCGCCGGACGTGATGACGAACGTCATACCGATGCTCACGACGCCGATCACGGCCGCGAGGCTGAGGATGGTGGTGAAGTTGCCGAAGCTCCAGAACCGCTCACCGCCGGTCGCCACACCGACGACGACGAGCAGGACGAGGGCGAGCACGAGGCCACCCATACGCAGGGCCGGGCCCATGAGGGCCGATCGTTGGCTCACGCCACACTTCCTTCCATGACCAGGTCGAGCACGGCGTGCTCGTCGATTTCGCGGGCGGGACCCTCGTGGACCGCCTTGCCGTCGGAGATGACCAGCACGCGGTCCGCGAGTCCGAGCACCTCCGGGATCTCGCTGGACACGACGACCACGGCGGCGCCGTCGTCCGCCAGGCGGCGGATCAGGTTGTAGATCTCGGCGCGGGCGCCGACGTCGACGCCCCGGGTGGGTTCGTCGAGCAGCAGGACGCGGCAGCCGTGCACGAGCCAGCGCGCCAGCAGCGCCTTCTGCTGGTTGCCGCCGGACAGGGTGCGGGCGCTCCGCTCCACGCCGGCGGGCCGCAGGTCGAGGGCCTCGACCTGCTCGCGGGCCGCGGCACGCTCGGCGCGCTCGTCGAGCAGCCCGGCGCGCGCCATGCGCGAGAAGGTGGACAAGGTGATGTTGCGGTAGACGGGCTCGTCCAGGATCAGGCCCTGGCTCTTGCGCTCCTCGGGGCACAGGCCGATGCCCGCGCTCACGGCGGCGTCCACGCCGGAGCGCAGGCGCTTGCCGCCCACGCGTACCGTGCCCGAGGTCGCCTTCCGGGCACCGTAGATCGTCTCCAGGATCTCGGAGCGGCCCGAGCCGACCAGGCCCGCCAGGCCGACGATCTCGCCGGCGCGGACCGTGAGGGAGACGTCGGCGAAGACGTCGCCGAGCCCGAGGCCCTCGACCTGGAGGACCGGTGCCGCGTCCTCGGCCACGCCGGGGCGGTCGGGGAACGCGTACTCGACCGACCGGCCGGTCATGAGCTGGATCAGCTCCTTGGTCGGAGTGTCCGCCACGGTGAGGCTCTCCGCGACGGTGCGGCCGTCCTTGAGCACGGTGATCCGGTCGCCGAGCTGCCGGATCTCCTCCAGGCGGTGCGAGATGTAGACGACGGCGACGCCGTCGGCGGTGAGCTCACGCACGATGCGGTGGAGGTTGCCGACCTCCTCGGAGTCCAGCACGGCGGACGGCTCGTCCATGATGACCACGCGCGCGTCGCGCGACAGCGCCCGGGCGAGCTGCACGATCTGCTTGCCCGCGGCGGGCAGCGAGCCCACCTCACGGTGCGGGGAGATCTCCTTGTGCCCGAGCCGGTCGAGGATCTTGCGGGTGTTCCGGGCCGCCTCGGACCGGCGGGTGACGCCGCCGGTCGCGAGCTCGTGCCCCAGGTAGATGTTCTCGGCGACGGTCAGGCCGTCGACGACGTCGAGCTCCTGGTAGATCGTCGCGATGCCGAGCCGCAGGGCGGCGACGGGGTTCGCGATGACCACCGGTTCCTCGTCGATCAGGATCTCGCCCGCCGTGGGCTGGTGGGCACCGGCCAGGGTCTTGATCAGGGTGGACTTTCCCGCCCCGTTCTGGCCCAGCAGGCAGTGCACCTCGCCGGGACGGACCTCGAGGTCCACGCCGTCGAGCGCACGCGCGCCAGGGAATTCCTTCACGATGCCGCGCATCCGCAGCAGGGGCTGCTGCGCCGGCTGCTCTGTCGGTTGGGGGTCCGCGTCGACCATGTATCGAACGTAGTTGGACTTTTGGCGACGGTCAAGCAAAAGTCGCGACTTCGCCCACCATGATTGACTAGGGACATGGTGGAAGTGGCACGGGAAGTATTCCAGCAGGTACCCAAGGTGTCCGGAGCGGGCGACATGTTCCAGCTCCTGCGCGACGGCCGACCCCGGACCCGGGCGGATCTCGCGGCCGTCACGGGGCAGGCACGGTCGACCGTCGCGGCGCGGATCGACCTGCTGATGACGGCGGGCCTCATCGCGCCCGCGGGCGAGGCGACGTCGACCGGCGGACGCCCGCCCGCGACCTTCGCGTTCGCCCCGTCCGCCCGGGTCGTCCTGGGGGTGGACCTCGGCGCGACGCACGCGCGGCTCGCCCTGACCGACCTCGCCTCGACGGTGCTGGCGCAGCGCGACCTGCCGCTGCTCATCACGGACGGTCCGGACCTCGTGCTCGACCGCGTGGCCGAGACCGGCGCCGAGCTGCTGCGCGAGGCGGGCCGGACCACCGGCGAGCTCGCCGGCGTCGGCGTGGGCCTGCCCGGCCCCGTGGAGCACGCGACCGGCAAGCCGAACAACCCGCCGATCATGCCGGGCTGGGACAACGCGGACGTGCCGGCGATCCTCGGCGCGCGGTTCCACGCGCCGGTGCTCGTGGACAACGACGTGAACATCATGGCGCTGGGCGAGCACCGCGCGGCCTGGCCCGACGTGGCCGACCTGCTCTTCGTCAAGGTCGCCACCGGTATCGGCGCCGGCATCATCGCGGACGGCGCGCTGCGGCGCGGTGCCCAGGGCTCGGCGGGCGACATCGGGCACGTCGCCGTGCCCGGCGTCACCGACATCGCGTGCCGCTGCGGCAACATCGGCTGCCTGGAGGCCATCGCCAGCGGACAGGCCGTGGCGAGCCGCCTGGAGGGCGCGACCACGCCCGCCGACGTCGTCGCCCTGGTCCGGGCGGGCGACGTGGCCGCGAGCCAGGCCGTGCGCCAGGCCGGCCGGGACATCGGCGCGGTGCTGGCCACCAGCGTGAGCCTGCTCAACCCTTCGATGATCGTGATCGGCGGCATCCTGGCCGACGCCGGCGAGCACATCGTGGCCGGCATCCGCGAGGTGGTCTACCAGCGGTCCCTGCCCCTGGCGACCCAGCACCTGCGGATCGTCACGGCCCGCACCGGCACGCAGGCGGGCGTGCTCGGTGCGAGCGCCATGGCGGTGGACCAGGCGCTGTCCTCCGACGCCGTGGACCGCCTGGTGGCGTGACCCCGCTCCCCCACGTGTCGGACGCTCAGGTCCCCCGGGCCTGGGGATGGCGCACCGCTACGAGGCGATCGAGAAGAACCCCGTGACCGGCCCCTGACGACCAAC
>NZ_JBFAKX010000039.1:0-16141 GCF_040655935.1 Promicromonospora sp. NPDC050262
CCCGGCCCCCCGCCCCGGGCCCCGCCCCGCCCCCGGCGTGGCTCGGCCGGGCGCCCCGCCGCGGGGCGCCCGGTGACCATGCGGTTGCTGCCAGAACGAGGCTCGTTCTGGCAGCAACCGCATGGTCACCAGGGCCGGCCGAGGCCGGCCGACCGGCTCAGGCGCCCAGCGTCGCGCCCCAGGTCTGCTTCGGGTCGTGCACGGCCACGGCCAGCGTGGTGTCCGACTGGCCGTAGTACGCGAGCCACCGGCCCTGGAAGTGCACCAGGCCCTCGACGAACGTCACGTTGGACACCAGCCCGTTGCGGTCCTCGAACGTCTGCGGCCGCAGCCACGGCTCCTGCAGCCGGGCCAGCACCCGCGTCGGGTTGTCGGGGTCGATCGCGACCTGCCCGCACCGGTAGTCGACGTCGACACTCCCGTCGGGGTTGATGGTGCGCGTGGCCCCGTTGGTCAGCATGACGAGCAGGCCGTTCTCCGTCAGCACCGGCGACGTGCCGATCTCCACCAGGTCGGCGTCGAAGGACCCCGGCGTCGGCGAGTACATGGGCTCGGTGTCCGGGGTGCCGGGCGTCCAGTGGATCAGGTCGTCGCTGGTGGCCCAGTAGATCGCGCCCTCGCCGAAGTACATCCACCACTTGCCCTGCATCCGCACCGGGACGATCACGCCGGCCTTGGACCAGTTGAAGCCGCGCGGGTCCACGGTGGCGAACGTGTCGAACGACTCGAACATCGGCCCGTGCCGGGTCCAGTCGTGCAGGTCGGTGGACGTGGCGAGGCAGAGCTGGGCGCTGTGCCGGTCCCAGCCCGTGTAGGTCAGGTAGAAGGTGCCGTCGATGTACGCGATGCGGGGGTCCTCGCACCCGTAGCGCTCGTAGTCCTCCACCGGCGAGAGGATCGGCTCGGGCTCCCGCTCGAAGTGGAAGCCGTCGCTGCTCCGGGCCAGCCCGATATGGGACACGATGTCCTCGGCGTGGGCCCGGTACAGGAGCACCACCTCGTCGTCGACCACCAGGGCCGCCGGGTTGTAGAGGTTCGCCGACTCCCAGCTGCCCCCGCGGGGGCGCAGGATCGGGTTGTTCTCGTACGGGACGAACGGCCCGAGCGGGAACGTGGCGTGGGTGAACATGCTGGTGACGTCCATGGGTGTGGGTCAGCCCTTCACGGCGGAGCCGATGTTGGATGCGGTGAAGTACCGCTGGAACAGGCAGAACAGGATGACGACGGGGAACGCGAGCGTGGTGGCGCCCGCGAGGATCGCCCCGTTCGGGTTGGCGGTGGACTGGGCCACGTTGGAGATGTAGTTCGCCAGGGAGACCGCGAGCGGCTGCAGCGTGGCGTCCTTGGTGATGAGGAACGGCCAGAGGAACTCGTTCCACGGCCCGATGAAGGTGACCAGCACGACCGTGGTCAGGGCCGGCTTGACCAGCGGCACGGCGATCGAGCGCAGGATGCGCAGCTCGCTCGCGCCGTCGATCCGCGCCGCCTCGAACATCTCCTGCGGGAGCGCCCGGAAGAACTGCGTGAAGATGAAGACGGCGGTCGTGTTGATCGCGAACGGCAGGATCATCCCGAGGTACGTGTCGCCGAGGCCGAAGCCCCGGGTGATCTGCACGTACAGCGGGATCATCAGCAGCTGGAACGGCACCATCTGGACCAGCAGCATGAGCACCCAGGTGGCGCCCCGGCCGCGGAAGTCCAGCCGGGCCATCGCGTAGCCGGCCAGCAGCCCGAACGTCACCGTGCCCAGCAGCACACCGGCGGTGAAGATCAGCGAGTTGCCCAGCGAGCCGATCAAGTTGATGCGCGAGTCGATCGCCGCGAAGTTGTCGAGCGTCCAGCCCGAGGTCGGCAGGAGCTGGTCGGGGGTGTTGGTGGGGCTCTCCTGGAACGCCCCGACCACCATGTAGTAGAAGGGAAAGGCGAACACGGCCGCCGCGAGGGTGAGCAGCAGGTAGCGCACCCAGGTCCCGCGTTGTCGTCGCATGTCAGCGCTCCCGGTTGATGCGGTTGGCGGCGAGCGAGAGGACGCCGACGACGATGACCAGCAGCATGCCGATCGCCGCCGCGGTGTCCGGGTTCTGCTGCTGGATGCCGCGCTGGTAGATCAGCAGCACCGGGGTCACGGACGCGCCGTCGGGGCCGCCGCCGTTCGTCAGCAGGTAGGGCTCGGTGAACAGGTTGGCGCCGGTGATGATCGCGAGTACGAGCACCAGCACGGTGGTGGCCCGGACGCCGGGCACCGTCACGTTGCGGAACCGCTGCCAGGCGTTCGCGCCGTCCGTCTCGGCCGACTCGTGCAGCTCGCGCGGCACGCTCTGCAACGCCGCGAGGTACAGCAGGATGTAGAAGCCGAGCTGCTTCCAGGTGACGAAGAGCGCGATCGTCGGCATGGCCAGGGTGGAGCTGACCAGCCAGGACGGGTCCGGAGCCAACGGCCCGAGGACGGCGTTGACCAGCCCGCCCGACGAGAACAGCAGCATCCACACCCCGACCAGCGACACGCTCGCCGTCAGGTAGGGCACGTAGAACGCGATGCGGTACGCCGCCGCCCACCGGATCCCCGCGTTCAGGGCCGTCGCCAGCACCAACGACAGCACCACCGTGAGCGGCACGTTGATCACCAGGAAGACCCCGATGTTCCGGAACGCCTCCAGCACCTGCGGGTCCGTGAGCACGGCGGCGAAGTTGTCGAAGCCCACGAACGGCTTGGGCACGTCGACACCGGGCGCGGTGAAGTAGTAGTCGTGGAAGGCGATGTAGACGGCGAACCCGAGCGGGTAGGCGAAGATCGCGAGGACGAAGACGAGGTACGGCAGCGCGAAGAGCGTCCCGATCGGCTGCCGTCCCCACCATCTCTGCCGCGTGGTGCGCAGCTCACCTGATGCCGTGCTCACCCGGATCAGCCCTGGACGAGCCCGTTGATGGTCTCCGCGGCGCCGCTCAGGAACTCCTCGACGGTGCTGCTGCCGAAGATGACGGCCGACGAGTAGTCGTCGCGGAAGGCCTGCCACACCTCGACCGAGTTCGGGATGCTCGGCACGTCGCCCGTACGCTCGGCCTGGGCGGCGAACACCTCGTAGGCGGGGTTCGCCTCGAAGTAGTCCGCGTAGGTGGTGGCCAGGTCGGTGCGCAGCGGCATCTGGCCGGTCGCCTCCAGGAGCTGGCCGTCGCTCTCCTCGCTGGTGGAGAACTTGAGGAACTCCCAGGCCGTGGCCTGGTTCTCGCACGAGGTGAACATCGAGACGTTCTTGGAGTCGGCGAACGTGATCGGCTCCGCCTCGCCGGTCGAGGTCGGCACCGGCATGAAGCCGACGTCGACGCTCTCCGCGTAGGAGGCGATGGCCCACGGGCCCGCGAGCTGCATGGCGGTGGTGCCGGCCGACATGGCGTCGTCCGTCGACGCCTCCTTGGGCGCGAGGCCCTCGGAGTAGATCGTCGCCCAGAAGTCGGCGACGGCCTTGCCGTTCTCGTCGTCGAACGTCGCCTGCTGGTCCTCGACCAGGGACGTGCCGCCCGACTCGGCCAGGTACAGCGGGTAGAAGTCGAACCACGGCTGGAAGAACTCGTTGGTCGGCGAGGGCCAGATGGCGCTGTCCGCGGCGCCCGACTCCACGATCTTCCGGCTGCCCGCGAGGAAGTCGTCGTACGTGGCCATGTCCGGGTTCTCCGGGTCGATGCCGGCCTCCTCGAAGACCGACTTGTTGTACATGACCATGACCGGGTTCGACTTCCAGGGGAGCTGGTAGTAGCCGTCGTCGGTGAGGTACGTCTGCGCGCCCTCGCCCACGCGGTCCTCGATGTAGCTCGCGCCGTCCTCGAACTGGGACAGGTTCACGAGCCCGCCCTGGCGGACCCAACCCGGCACCGCGGCGCTGGAGATGTTGTAGACCAGGCAGGGCGCGGTCCCGGCGGTGATCGCGGCGGTGATCGCCTCCTCGGACGACGACCCGGCCGGGATCTCCTGGGCGGTGACCTGCTCGTCGGGGTGCTCGGCGTTCCAGGCGTCGACGACGTCCTGCCCCCAGCCGACCTCCTGCTCGTTGTTGGACAGCCAGACGGTGATGGGGCCGGTGCCGGACGGGCTCTCGCCGCCGTCACCTCCGCCGCCGGACGAGCAGGCGGCGGTCAGGGCCACCGCGGTGAGCAGGGCGGCCGTTCCGGCCATACGGGGGTGCTTCATGAGAACTCCTCCTCGAGTTCGGTGTGGGGTGCCTCGGGTGCGGGGCCGTCGGTGCTGGCCCGCAGGCGAAGCGCGTTGCAGTCGACCGTCACGGACTCGGGCGGCTCGCCGGCGAGGTCGGCCAGCAGCCGTTCGGCGGCCACCCGCCCCCGCCGGAACGGGTCGGTCGAGACACTGGTCAGGGCAGGGCTCAGGTGAGCCGAGAGGTGGTCGTCGTCGAAGCCGGCGACGGCGAGGTCGTCGGGGACCAGCAGGCCCCGGCTCCGTGCGTAGGAGTAGCCGGCGATGGCCATCGTGTCGTTGGCGTAGAGGATCGCCGTCGGCCGGTCGGGCAGGTCGAGCAGCTCGGCGGTGAGGGCCCGGCCGCTCCCGGCGGTGAAGTCCCCCTCACGCAGCAGCTCCCGGCTGCCGAGGCTCTGGACGTACGCCCCCGCGCGGGCGTGCGAGTGCACGTAGTCGAGCGGACCCGACACGTGGGCGATCCGGGTGTGACCCAGCTCGCGCAGGTGGGCGACCAGGTCGCGGACCGGCGTGGCGTCGTCAGTGCGGACGCTGGAGAACGGGCTCGCGGCGTCGTACGCCCCGAGCAGCACCGCCGGCAGGCGGATCTGCTGGAGGTACGCCACCCGCCAGTCGACGCGGTGGAGGTCCAGCACGATCACGCCGTCCGCCCGGCCGCTCGCCATGGCCCGGTAGGCGCGCTCCTCCGCCGTGCGGCTGCTCGCGACCTGCAGCACGAGAGCGATCTCGTGCTCCGCGAGCACCGCCTCGACGCCCGAGATGAACGCGGGGAAGAAGGCGTCGGACGCCAGGATCGAAGGGTCGCGCGACAGCACGACCCCCACTGCGTCGGTGCGCCGCGCGGCCAGCGCGCGGGCCCGTGAGCTCGGGACCCAGTCCAGCCGTTTGGCAGCGGCGAACACCCGGGCCTTCGTGGTCGCGGAGATCGGCCGTTTGCCGCTGTAGGCGTGGGACACGGTGGCCTTGGTGACACCCGCGGCGCGGGCCACGTCGTCGATCGTCGGCCTGTCCATAACGCTCCTCCGTCATCGGGGCCGTCAACGTAAAACCGGTTTGACGATCCGGTCAACCGGTTTGACGATCATGCCGCGAACGACCGAATCGACCTGGCCGGTTGACTCGCCGGCCTCGTGACGCCGAGTCAGCGAGATGGTCGGACCACCTTGCTGACTCGGCGTCCTGGGATCGCCGAGTCAGCCGGTTGGGCCGGTGGGCGGGTGGGGCGGTGAGCGGGTGGAGCGGGGCGGGTGGCTCAGCCCGCGACGGCCGCGCGGTCCTCGCCGGCGTCGTCGAGCAGGTGGACGGCGAGGTCGGCGCGGGAGCTGCAGCCCAGCTTGCGCAGGGCGTTGCGGACGTGGCTCTCCACGGTGCGGGGCGAGAGGAACAGGTCGGCCGCGATCTGCCGGTTGGTGCGGCCCTGCGCGGCGAGCAGTGCGACCTCGCGCTCGCGGCCGGACAGCCCGAGCCCGTTGGAGCGCCGGCCGCCGCGCCACGGGTAGGGCACGGGCACGCCCAGGCGGCGCAGGGTCCGCGTGACCCGGGCGACGTCGTTGCTCGCGGCGCGGCCGCCGTAGCCCCGCAGCGCCTCCTCCAGGAGCGCGGCGCCCTCGGCGTCGCCGTCCTCGGCCAGCCAGACCCCCAGCCGCTCGACCACGCGCGACTCCTCGTGGCGCAGCCCGGCGTCGGCCACGATCGTGCGCGCCTCGCGCAGCAGCCCGACGGCGGCCGCGTGGTTGCCGTCGGCGTGCGCCACCACCGCTCGGCACGAGTGCAGAGCCGCCAGCGCCAACGGGGCGTCGACCACGCCGAGCCCGGCGGCCAGCTCCTCGACGTGGGCACGCGCCTGCGCCGTCCGGCCCTGGGCGACGAGCGCGTCCACCAGGCACAGCATGGGCTCCGCCGCCCACACCCAGTTGCCCTTCTGCCGCGCCGTGGACACGGCGAGACCGGCCTGGTGGGCGCTGCCCTCGACGTCGTCGAGCGTGAGCAGCAGGCGGGCGAGCGCACTGCGGCCGGCGAGCAGCGGCCAGACGGCGCCCACGCGGGCGGCGTCCTCCACGAGCGCGGTGAAGTGGGCGACCGCCTCCTGGGTGCCGCCGGAGGCGGCCAGCATGATGCCGTGCAGCAGGTGGTCGTCCAGGGTGGCGGCGTCGTAGCCCGGACGGCGGACCACCAGCTCGTGCGCGCGGCCGGCCAGGTCGGCCCAGCGTCCGGCGGAGCAGTCGACGGCGGCCGCGACCAGCTCGATCACGTCGGTGACCCGCAGGTATTCGGCGGCTGCCACGACGCGCCGCCCCTCGGCCAGCAGCCGCTCGGCGCGCCGCACGTGCCCCACGTGCAGCGCCGCCTGCGCCCAGTTCACGCAGGCGCGGGCGTGCTCGCGCGGGAAGTCCGCCAGGGCCTCGTCGGCCAGCAGCTCCTCCACGACCGACCAGCCCTCGGGCCGGCCCTGCTCGATCAGCAGGGACGCGTCGGCGATGCGCACCGCGAGCTCCACGTCGGCGGCGCCGCTGCGCCGGGCGGCGTCGCGGGCCTGCTCGCCGCGCGCGGCGTGCACGGTCATGGGGCGGTCGGCCACCGTCTCGGGCGCGGCGAGCACCGCGAGCGCCCGCGCGAGCAGCGCGGGGTTCGCACCGAGGTCCGGCAGGGCCTGCTCGATCTCGCGGTAGCCGGCGTCGGCCAGGCCCTGCTGCCGGAGCAGCCGGCCCAGGGCGAACCGGAGCTCGCCGCGCACGTCGCTCGGCAGCAGCTCGGTGGCCAGGAGCTGCTGGAGCAGCGGTACGGCCTCGACGTGGGCCAGCCCGTCGACCGCCGCCCGGCCGAGCTTGACCGCCAGCCGCAGCCGGTGGTCCGTGGGCAGGTCGGTCTCCATGGCCTGCACCAGGAGCCGCGCGGCGTGGGCGTCGTCGCCGTGCGAGACGGCCAGGTCGGCGGCGTCCTCCGCGTAGCGGACGAACCGGATGGTGTCCCCCGCGCGCTGGTAGTGGTGCGCCAGGCGCGCCACGGGCCGCGGGCCCTCCCGGTCCTCGATGGCGCGGGCGACCGTGCGGTGCAGCAGCCGGCGGGTGGGCGTGGGCAGCGCGTCGTAGACGATCTGCTCGGCCAGCACGTGCCGGAACCGCACCTGCCCGTCCTGCTCGTGCAGCAGGCCCGCCGTGATCGCGTCGACCAGGGCGGCGACGACGTCGGCGGGCGGGAGACCGGTGACCTCCGCGATCAGGTCGACGTCGACGGGGTGGTCGAGCACGGAGGCGACGCCGAGCACCTCGCGCGTGCCCTCGGCGACGCCGTCCAGCCGCCCGAGCACGACGTCGCGCAGCGCCGTGGGCACCGCGAGGTCGGTGAGCACGTCGTCCTGGTGCGCGCCGTCGTCGGGCAGCGGGGTCTCGTGCAGGGTGCCCAGCACCTCCTCGGCCACGAACGGGATGCCGCCGGTGCGCTCGTGGAGCGAGGCGGCGAACGCGTCGGAGACCTGGGTGCCGAGGATCCGCCCGGCCAGCTCGCCGACGCCGGCGGGGTCGAGCGGGCGCAGGGTGAGGGCCAGGGGCGGGCCGGACGCCGCCCGGGCGAACGACTCGCGCACCGGGAGCGGCGCCCCGCCGCTGCGCAGGGTCAGCACGATGCACAGGCCCGCGGGCTGGTGCGCGGCGAGGAAGGTCAGGAAGTCGAACGTGCTGCTCTCGGCCCAGTGCACGTCCTCCAGCACCAGCACGGCAGGTCCCATCCGGTCCAGCAGCTCGGCGGCGGCCCGGAACACCCGGTGCCGGGAGGCGCCCTGGTCGGCCAGCTCGGGGGGCGGCGGCGGGAGCCGGTCGCCGAGCTCCGGCACCAGCGGGGCGAGCGCACCGACGATCGGGTTGTGGTCGCCGGCCGGCACCAGGTCCGCGTGGTGCGAGAGCACGTCGAGCACCGGCGCGAGCGGCAGGGGCTCCTGGAGGTGCTCGCAGTGCCCGATCAGCACGGGCCGGCCCGCGAGCGCCGGGTCGGTGGCGAGCTCCCGGACCAGCCGGCTCTTCCCGACGCCCGCCTCGCCGTCGATCACGACCAGCGAGGGGGTCTGCAGGACCTTGCGGACCAGGGACTCGAGCTCGGCGGTGCGGCCCACCAGGACGGGTGAAACTCGCGGTCGGGCCGGTGCGGCAGTCGTCTGGTCAAGACTCAACGGCCGCTCCCTCCGTGTCGTACCCGGGGGCCGGGGTGTGCCCGTCGTGAGGCAAAAGTCAGTGTATGGCACTGATGTTTCCGACAATCGACGCTATTACGTTCACTGATCAGCCGCGGATGCACCGCGGCTGATCCAGAGGAGGGCACATGGACCGACGGTCCGACGAACGCCGGCTGTCACGCGGGCATGTGCGCCGCGCGGCGGCGGTGACGATCGCGCTCGCGCTCACGGCGACGGCGACGACTCCCGCGGCCGGGGCACAGCCCGAGGCCACGGCGAAGAAGAACTACATAGTCCAGATGGCGCTGGAGCCCGTCGCGACCTACACGGGCGGCGTGGCCGGCCTGGCCGCCACGAAGCCGGCGGAGGGCGAGAAGATCGACCCGGCCGCCCCCGAGGTGGTCGAGTACGCCAAGCACCTCAAGGGCCGGCACCGCGCCGCCCTGTCGAGCGTGGGCGCCAAGGACACGCTCTACCAGTACGTGTACTCGTTCGACGGGTTCGCGACGTCGCTGACGTCCGCCCAGGCGGCCGAGCTGCGCACCGAGCCGGGCGTCGTGTCGGTCACCGAGGACGTGCTGGTGCACACGACGACGGCGGCCGCGGCCGACGACAAGAGCGTGGCACCCGCCGACGACAAGGGCGACGACGGCGACGAGGGCATCACCGTCTGGAGCGACCAGAAGGACGGCTCCGACGCCCCGGCGCAGCTCAAGAGCCCGCAGGGCCTGACCAAGCACTCCGCCGCGGGCGAGGACGTCGTCATCGGCGTCATCGACTCCGGCATCTGGCCGGACAGCGCCAGCTTCTCCGACAAGGACAAGCGCGGCCGCCCCGCCTACCAGCGCCTGCGCGGGTTCGACGGCGAGTGCGACGACGCGGAGACCGTCGGCGACGACTCGTGGGACGACGACGCGTGCAACAACAAGCTGGTCTCGGCCCGGCACTTCAACGACGGGTGGGGCGGCGACGCCGGTATCGCCGAGCAGATGCCGTGGGAGTTCCAGTCGGCGCGTGACTACAACGGGCACGGCACCCACACGGCGTCGACCGCGGGCGGCAACAAGGACGTCGCCGTCACCGGTCCGCTCAACAAGTTCAGCACCACGGTGAGCGGCATCGCGCCGCGCGCCCGGATCGCCGCCTACAAGGCGCTGTGGTCCGCCGAGGACGGTTCGACGGCGAGCGGGTACCCCTCCGACATCGTCGCCGCCGTGGACCAGGCCGTCGCGGACGGCGTGGACGTCATCAACTTCTCCGTCTCGGGCACGCTGACCGACTTCCTGGACCCGACGGAGCTCGCGTTCCTCGCGGCGGCGCAGGCCGGCGTCTTCGTCTCCGCGTCGGCGGGCAACAGCGGCCCGGCGTCCGGCACCGTGGCGCACCCGAGCCCGTGGATCACCACGGTGGCCGCGGCCACGCACTCCACCTCGGCGCGGTCCACCGCGACGCTCGGCAACGGCACCACGGTCTCCGGCACGTCACTGGCCGCGAAGGTCGTGGGCCCGGCGCCGTTCGTCTACGGGCGCGACGTCGTCGCGGCGGGAGCCACGGTCTCGAACGCGGGCCTGTGCTTCACCACCGCGGACAACAACGGCAAGCCCGCGCTCGACCCGGCGAAGGTGGCCGGCAAGATCGTGCTCTGCGACCGCGGCGAGAACGCCCGCGTCAACAAGGGCGCGGCGGTGGCCGAGGCCGGCGGCGTCGGCATGATCCTCGTGAACACCGTCGAGGGCGACACGCTCAACACCGACGTCCAGGCCGTGCCGTCCGTGCACGTGGCCGACACCGAGCGGGACGCGCTGATCGCCTACGCCAAGACCTCCGGCGCCACGGCCACGATCGCCGCGGCCTCGGTCGACACCTCGACGCCCGCCCCGTACACGGCGGCGTTCTCCTCGCGCGGCCCGTCCCTGGCGGGCAACGGCGACATCCTCAAGCCCGACGTCACCGCACCCGGCCAGGACATCCTCGCCTCCGTGGCGCCCCCGGGACAGCAGGGCCTGGACTTCAACCTGATGAGCGGCACCAGCATGTCCGCGCCGTACGTGGCGGGCCTGGCGGCGGCGCTGGTCGAGGAGCACCCGAAGTGGTCGCCGATGGCGGTCAAGTCGGCCCTGATGACCACCGGCACGGACGTGCTGGACGCCGACCCCGAGACCCCGGCCACCCTGTTCCAGCAGGGCGGCGGGCACGTGGCGGCGGACGACTCCACCGACCCGGGCCTGGTCTACGACAGCACCGTGGAGGACTGGTTCGCCTTCCTCTGCGGCGCCACCGACGGGGTGCAGCAGGACACCTGCGACGCCCTGGAGAAGGACGGGCACTCCCTCGCGCCGTCCGACCTGAACACCCCCTCGATCGCGATCGGGCGGGCCGCCGACGGCCAGACCGTCACCCGCACGGTGACCAACGTGGGCAAGAAGCGCGCCACGTACACGGCCGACGTGACGGGCCTGGAGGGCCTCGGGGTGCAGGTCAGCCCCCGCAAGCTGACGCTGTCGCCGGGCAGGTCGGCGTCGTTCACCGTCACGTTCACGCGCGGCGAGGCCGCCCTGAACGTGCGGCTCGCCGGCCACCTCACCTGGTCCGACGGGCGCGGCGGCCACAGCGTCCGCTCCCCCATCGTGCTGCGCATGGGCGCCGAGGCCTGGACCGCCCGCTACAACGGCGGCGAGAACGCCCTGGGTGCCAACGACGACAACGGCAACGAGACGCTCACCTCGCCGGACGGCACGGTCGTCTACACCGCCGGTCAGACCTCGCCTGCGAGCTGGGGCGGGTTCCAGAACTCCCCGGTGACCGCCGCCTACGACGCGGCGACGGGCCGGCCCCTGTGGTCGGACGTGTACGAGGGCCCCACCGGCGTGGGCGGTGACCAGACCGGCTTCGGCATCAGCCCGGACGGCAGCACGCTGTTCGTGCTGGCCGCGGGCGGGGGCTACGGGAACGAGGCCGACTACGTCACCATCGCGTACGACGCCGCCACCGGCGAGCGCCTGTGGGTCTCGGTGTACGACGCCGCCGGCCTGTCCGACTACGGCGAGGCCCTGGCCGTGAGCCCCGACGGCTCGGCCGTCTACGTGACCGGCATGTCGCTCCTGGACGACCAGGGTGCCGCGGACTACGGCACCGTCGCGTACGACGCCGCCACGGGCGAGGAGCTGTGGCGCGCCCTGTACGACGGCCCGGTGGGCGAGACGGACGCCGCCCGCGCGATCGCCGCGTCGCCGGACGGTTCGGCCGTGGTGGTCACCGGGCAGAGCCGCGGCGAGGGCAAGAGCCTCGTCGACTGGGGCACGGTGGCGTTCGACGCCGCCACCGGCGAGCAGCTCTGGGACGCCACCTACGACGGCCCGGACGACAAGGGCGGCTCGGGCGGCGCGGTGGCGATCACGCCGGACGGCACCGTCGTGGTGACCGGCGACAACAACAGCGCCCAGAACTCGACCGACTGGGTCACCATCGGCTACTCCCTGGAGACCGGCGAGGCGCTGTGGACCGAGCGGCTCGACGGGGGCACCGGCGACACCGACGTGCCTCGCACGGTCGTGGTGAGCCCCGAGGGCGACTCCGTCGTCATCACCGGCAACTCGTGGGGCGAGGGCACCGGCAGCGACTACCTGACGGCCGTCTACGACACCGCGACGGGCGAGAAGCGCTGGTCGGCGCGGTACGACGGGTCGGCGCACGGCCTCGACGTCGCGTACACCGCGGCGTTCACGCCCAGCGGTGACCACGTGGTGGTCACGGGCCAGAGCGCGGAGGCGGAGACCGAGGAGGACTTCGCGACCGTCGCCTACTCGGTCGCCACGGGCGAGCAGGTCTGGTCGGCGCTGTACGACGCCGGTGGTTCCGGCGACGTGGCCAACGCCGTGGCCGTGGCCGCGGGTCCGGGGTCGCAGACACGCGTGGTGGTCACGGGCCAGAGCAACTACCAGCTCGACGAGATGACCAGTGACGCCGACATGGCCACGGTGTCCTACCTGGTCCCGTGGAGCTGACGGTTCGCCACGGTTAGGTGAGCGCGGGCCTGGTGGCACTCCGGTCGGAGTGCCACCAGGCCCGCCTTCGTCGTTCGGGCTGTGTCAGTCGACGGCGTAGGCCCGGATCACCGTCTTCTTCACCGAGGCGTCCGCCGCGTCCCGCGCCTCGACCTTCAGCGAGACGTGCTCGGTGCCGGCCGGCGCCCTGACCGTCGCGTCGTACACGCCCTCACCGGCCCGGACCGCCTTGGCCCGGTGCCAGGTGGCGCCGTCGTCCGCCGACCACCACAGGCGCACGTCCTCGACCGCCGACGTGTCGTACGCGCCGTCCTGGTGGGCGGCGGTGACCCGCACCCGCGTGGTCCCGGGCGCCGAGCCGGACGGGTCGAGCCCGCGCACGTCCCACGCCGTGTCCAGCAGCGGCGGGTGGGCGTTGGCCTCGACGTCGGACCGCGCGTGGAACGTCCACTCGCCGCTCACGCTGGTGGCGAGCCGGTAGGCCGGGTCGTCCGGGGTGCTCTCCAGCAGCATCCGGTAGTCCGCCCCGCCCTCTGGGACGGTGGGGAACGAGTAGGGGTCCGGGACGTCGTCGACCAGCTCGCCGTCCTGCCACACGCGCAGGCGCAGCGCGACGTCGGAGCCCCACAGCACGCCGCCGTCGTCGTCGGCCCGGTCGGTGGGCGCCAGCGAGAGGCGGTCGTCCCAGTGCTCCACAGGCGTGATCCGCGAGACCGCGGGCGCGAGCGCACCCGCCGCGAGTCCCTGCCGGACGCGGCCCGGCTCGTTCCAGACGTGCGTCTCGGCCTCCGCGAGCACCACGCCCACGCCGTCCTCCTGGATCTCGGACCGGAGGTACCACGAGCCCGGCAACGCCGTCAGGTACTCCGTGCGCCGCGTGCCCACGGGGACCGGCTCCACGAGGCCGCCGGCGATGATGGTGCCCGGCTCCCAGTACATGCGCTCGGCCAGGTGCGTGTCGCCGACCGAGGCGCCGTAGGTGGTGTCCACCGCGACCGTCGTGCGGCGGTCGCCCCGCAGTACGGGCACCTCGACGCCCTCGCTGTGGTGCGCGAGGTCGTAACGGTAGGGCGCGGCCGCGTCCCCCGTGGCGGGCGGCAGCAGCGTGGCCTGGACGATGGTGTCGTAGTCGCCGTGGGTCGCCGCCGGCACGGGGGTGAGCGTGAGGTCCGTCTCCGGCCCGTACTTCACGTTGATGCTGGCGGAGACCCACTCCAGCGAGTCCTCGGTCTCCAGCGACAGGCCCAGGCTCGCCAGGTCGGCCGGGCGCTGCGTCGAGGTGGTGACCTCCCGCGCCGTGGTCCCGTCCAGCAGCACCTCGGCGTCGGCGGTGGCGTCGACCTCGCCGCTGCCCAGGAAGAGCGCGTCGGTGACCGCGCCGTCGTCGTCGAGGGTCTCGATGAACGCCACCGGGCTGTAGATGCCCGGGATGACGCGGGCCTTGGCGACGCCGTCCCTGAAGAAGAGGTTGGTGGCGTACGGCTCGCCGTTGTCCGCGTCCAGGCGGATCGCGGCACCCCAGGTGTCGGCGCTGACGGGCTCGCCGTCGCGGTCGACGGCGCGCACGGTCAGGTCCACGTACTCGCGCTCCTTGGCCCAGCCGACGGGTGTGCGCACCTCCGTGCCGTCCGGCCCGGTAGCCACGACGTGGCCGCCGACCGCACCGATCACGCCGGGGCCGTCGGTCACGGTCGCGTCGACCTCGGCGGTCCCGCCGGCAGGCACGACGACCGAGTCGGCCGACAGCGTGACCGCGTCCGGCACCGCGCCGCCGGACGCGTCGGTGACGTCGGACGTCAGCGTGAGCGTGACGTCGTCGGGGCCCGCGTTCGCGTAGGTCAGGGTGCCGGCGGCCGACTCGCCGTCGTGCGGCCAGGTGAAGGTGCCCAGCGAGAGCGACGCCGGGGAGGCGGTCACCTCCTGCGCGATGGCGCCCGGGACGGTGATCCGCCCCGCGCCCTCGGACCAGACGTCCGCGCCGGTGGGCTCGGCCGAGCCCGTCAGCGCCGACTTGAGGGCCTGGCCGTCCAGCTCGGGCCGGGCCTGCTTGAGCACCGCGGCCGCGCCGGCGACGTGCGGGGTGGCCATGGAGGTGCCGCTCAGCGCGACGTGCAGGTCGTCGACCACGTCGCCCGCGGTCGTGCCCGTGGCCCGCGCGGCGACGATCCCGTCACCCGGCGCCACCACTTCGGGCTTGAGCAGCCCCGGGTCGACGCCTCCGCGGCTGGAGTACCAGGTGACGGCGTCGTCGTCGTCCACGGCGCCCACCGTGAGGGCCGACGCCGCGATCCCCGGCGAGCCGACGGTCCCGTAGCCGAAGTCGCCGTCGTTGCCCGCGGCCACGACGAACAGCGTCCCGAACCGTGCGGACAGCTCGTCCACCGCCACGGCGTCCGGCGACGGGACGTCGAAGAACAGGCTGCCGAGCGACAGGTTGACCACGTCGGCGCCCTCCGCGGCCGCCCACTCCATGCCAGCGATGACGCCGGAGATCTCGCCGTTGCCGTCGTCGTCCAGCACCTTGCCGACCAGCAGGTCGGCGTCCGGTGCCACGCCCTGGTTCACGCCGTCGGACGCCTCGCCCGACCCGGCCAGGATCGAGGCGACGTGCGTGCCGTGGCCGTCGCCGTCGGTCACGTCGCCCTTGCCGGTGAAGTCCCGCGAGCCGACCACCACCTCGTCGAGGTCGGGGTGCGTCGCGTCGATGCCCGAGTCGAGCACGGCGACGGTGACCCCCTCGCCCGTGAACCCGGCGTCCCACGCCTCGGGCGCGCCGATCTGCGGCATCGAGTCGGCGTCCGACGCGCGGACCGGCTGGTCCAGCCAGACGTACCCGACGGCGTCGGGGTCGGCGGTCTGCCTGGTCCGCCTCTCGGCACCCGGTTCCGCCACCGGCGCGAGGGCGTCGAGCAGCTTCGCCGCGCGGGCCCTGGGCAGCTCGTCGGCCACCGCGCCCACCGACTCCAGGTCCCGGTCGGGCGTGATGCCCGACGCCGCCCAGTCCTGCTCGGCCGGTGCCGCGGCCCGCGCGGCGGCGTCCGAGCCGGGGGCGTCGGCGGCCGCTGCGGCGTCGGTCGCCGCGGCGGTCTGGACGATCACGGGCAGCGAGTCGCGCGAGGCGTCGTCGTACCCGGCCTCGACCAGGCCGGTCACGTCGAACAGCGCCCGGTCCAGGCGGCCGGGCACCAGCCGCGCCACGTCGCGCGGGATCACGTAGAGGTGGTCCCCCTCGCGCTGCTGGAAGAACGCCATGTGCTCCCGGCCGGGGCCGGGGCGCACCGTCACGGTCTCCACGTCCGGCGAGCCGTCGGCCGTGGTCTCCACGGAGACGACGTCGCCCGTCAGCAGCGTCACCGTAGCGGTGCGCCCCGGCTCCGCGGCCGTGGGCCGCTCCTGGGTGTCGTGCGGTGCCGGTGTGTCCCGCGGTACGGCCGCGGTCGCCCACGTCCCCCCGCCCAGCGCGATCGCCAGAGCGACCGCCGCTGCACTTGCTCTCTTGCGCATCGGGTTCTCCCGTCCGAGTCGAGCACGCCGCCCGTGCGGCGCCACGTATCCCAGACGCAGGTGAACCCCGCGGAGGTTGTGTGACCAGCGAAAATACCCAGAACGGACTTCTCCGACAGGCGAGTCCGCGGCTGGTCCCGCGGTTCGCGGGCGGGCCGTTACGGGCCGCACCGAGTCTCCTTCGAGGCCCGGGTTTCTTCGCTTTGAGGCGCCTCAAAGCGAAGAAACCCGGGCCTCGAAGGAGATGGCGAGACGGGCGGCGGG
>NZ_JBFAKX010000040.1:0-15398 GCF_040655935.1 Promicromonospora sp. NPDC050262
AGCCGGCGTTCGAGGTCGGTCACGTCGAGCGGTTCGCCGGCGCGCTGCGCCTCAGCAGCCAGACGGGCGAATCGTGCTCGAGCTGCGCGCAGCCGCACTTGTTCGCGAGGATCGAGACCAGGTCCCCCGCGCCGCTCAGCGTGAACTGCTGCGCCGGGTTGCCGCTGCAGTTGGCGAGCTGCACGGCGGTGCCGTCACCGGTGTTGGCCCCGGCCACGTCCATGCACAGGCCGCCGGCCCGCAGCGTCCCGTCGGCCTGGAACGTCCAGTTCTGCGCGCCCGTGCCGTTGCAGGTCCACAGCTGCAGGCGCTTGCCGTCCGTGAACTCGGAGTTCGGCACGTCGATGCACTTGCCCGCCAGGCCGACGAGCGGCCGGCCCCCGCTGCCCCCGCCGGTGGTGGTGAGCTGCAGCCCGTAGGCGCTCAGGATCGGGTTGACCGGCTGGTAGATGAACCGGCCGTTCGTGGAGCAGTCGCCGATGCGGCCCGAGGTGACGCCCTGCGCCTGATTGCCCGAGAGCACCGAGCCGCCCGAGTCGCCGCCCTCGGCACAGGCCGAACCGGTCGCCATGCCGGGGATGTCGCCCGAGCCGTAGTTGATGGTCACGTTCTTCTCCTGGATGACGCCGCAGCGCCAGCCCGTCGTGCGCCCCGACCGGCACACCGCCGCGCCGATGCCCTGCTCCGCGGAGCCCGCGACCGCCGTCGTGCCGCCCGCGTAGTTGTTCACCGCCGGGGTGGGCGTCCAGTTGCCGTTGGTCCCCACCCAGGCCCAGTCGTGGCCCGGAAAGGTGGAGCCGCGGTAGGTGCCGAGCGCGGCGCCGTCAGGTGCGTTGACCGGGTCGCCGGTCGAGCCGCAGTGCCCGGCCGTGACGAATCCGCCGGAGACCGCGAAGCCGATCGAGCACAGCGTCACGTACCCGTTGCCGAGCGGCTTGTGGAACTCGTCGCCGCCCCGGATGTCGCGCGCGGTCTGCGGCGCGACCTTCGACTTCTCCACGCGCACGACCCCGGCCGGCACGTCCGACGCGGCGATCATCGCCTTGGCGGCCGCGGTGTCGGCGGCTTCGATCACCACCTCGTTGGTGGTCGGGTCGGCATACCAGGCGTGCACCGAGGTGGGAGCGCCCACGTCGTCGAGGGCCTCCTTCCACCCGGTCAGCTCGTCGAGGCTGTGCTCGACGACGACGGGGTCGGCGCCCGCGCGCTCGGCCACCTTGGCCGCCGCCGCACTGGTGACGGCGACGCGCGGGGCGTCGGCGCCGTCGGGCAGCCAGGTGCCCGCGTACCGGTCGCCGAGCGCCGCGGTCAGGTGCGCCTCGACGATCGCGGCGTCGGCGTCGCGGGCCAGGCGGGCGGGGATCTCGGCCCGGGCCAGGCCGAGGTCGCGCTCCATCGCGCCGACCTGGCCCTCGGGCAGGGCGTCGGGGGCGTCGGCGCCCCGGGCGTTCACCGCGCTCTGCGCGCCCGGTGAGCTCCGGACGTCCTGCGACGCCGGCGCAGCGCCCGCGGTGCTCGCGCCCGTCAGCGCCGTGCCGACCATCAGCACCGCTGCTGACAGCGCTATCAGGGAACGTGACGTTCTCAGGGATCGTGACATGGTCTTGTGCTCCTCATCAGGCCTGGGGAACCTCGTGTGCCTGGGAGCGTATTGACGGCACCCCACCATCAGAACGGGTGGGACGACGCTGTGTGGAAAGTACCTATCCGCCCCCTATGTGCTATGTGGGTGCGGATACCGGTCGGGCCGCGGGGCGAACACACCCCGCGGAGGTGGTGTCGCCCCGAGGAGCGACACCACCGAACCCGGCACCGGGGCCGAGCGACGTCCGGGTCAGCCGCAGGCGGCTGCCTGGTACGGCACGGTCACCGTCTCGGTCGCCTTCTGGCCGTCGACGGTCGCCGTCACGACGGCGGTCACCGCGCCCGTGCCGACCCGGGCCGAGCCCGCGTCGAACGTGTGCTCGCCCGTACCCCGCAGCGTCGTGCTGCCGAAGTCCGACGTGACCTCGACGGTCGCGCCGTCGGCGCCGTCCACCAGGACCCGCAGCGCGGAGTCGCCGTCGACACAGGCCGGGGCGGCCCAGACCGTGATCCCCGTCGCGGTGTCCTCGGCCTTGTCGGCGGCCCGGGTCTCGGCCCGCGTCTCGGCGTCCGGCGCCGCGGCCGCCTCGAGCGGCAGCGCGTCGGAGCCGGCGCCCTGGTCGGCCAGGAGCTGCACCTCGGCCAGCGACAGGTCGCCCGCCGGGTCACCCGCGGAGCCGCCCGCCGACGCGACGTCCGCCGACTCCTCGACCACGACCCGCAGGTGCCCGTACTCCGCCGGGTCGTCCACCTGGAAGGTCCGGGTCTGCAGCGCCCAGCGGAACGCCTCGCCGTCCCGCTCGTCGAGCACGGTCCAGCTCTCGCCGTCGTCCGACCCCTCCAGCCGCCAGGCGGACGGCGCCGCCGTGCCCGCGACCCCCGAGGTCAGCGTGTACGTGCCGACCGTGGCCCGCGTGCCGGACCCGTCCCAGGCGATCGTCGGGGTCGCCGTGGCGAACGTGGTGCGCGTGATCGACGTGTCGTCCACGAGCGCGTCGGCCGCGGAACCGGACCCGCCGTCGGACACCGTCACGGTCCCCGTCCCGGTCGCGTCCCGGTCGGGCGTCGGCGGCTCGTCACCCTCGGTGAGCGACGGCGGCGCGTCGTCGGCTCCCGTGCCCCACGCCGACGGCTCGGCGCCCATCACGAAGTCCAGCCGGGCGCCGCCCGACAGGTCCGCCTGGGACAGCGACGTCGACGTCCGCTTCTTGCCGTCGACGCGCAGCGACTGCACGTAGACGTTCTCCACGGAGTTGTTCCGGGCGTTGATCACGAGGTCGCCGTCCGGCAGGTGCACCGTGGCCTTGTCGAACAGCGGCGAGCCGATCGCGTACTGGTCGGAGCCGACCTGCAGCGGGTAGAAGCCGAGCGCGGCGAAGATCCACCACGACGACATCTCGCCGTTGTCCTCGTCGCCCGGGTAGCCCTGGCCGATCTCGCTGCCCACGAACAGGCGGCGCGTGACCTCCCGGACGATCTCCTGGGTCTTGTGCGGCGCTCCCGCGGCGTCGTACAGCCACGGGATGTGGTGGGAGACCTGGTTGCTCATGCCCCACTGGCCCAGCCGGATGTCCCGCGCCTCGCGCATCTCGTGGATGACGCCGCCGTAACCGCCGGTGTGCGTGGCGTCCTCGGGCGTGGCGAAGAACTCGTCGAGCTTGGCCTCCAGCCCGTCCTGGCCGCCGTACAGGTTGCCGAGGCCGCGCGGGTCCTGCGGCGCGTGGAACGAGAAGTTCCAGCCGCTGGTCTCGGTGTAGCCGCCGCCCCACGTGCGCGGGTCGTACTCGTCCGGCGCGTTCAGGAACTCGCCGTCGGCGTGCCGGGGCTGGAAGAAGTCGATCGCCGGGTCGAAGAGCTCGCCGTAGTGCGTGGCGCGCTCCAGGAAGTAGGCCGACTCCTCGCGCAGCGTCGCGCGCCGCTCCCGCGGCGTGCGCCGGTCCTCGGCCAGGGCCGCGGCCATGTTGCCGATGCCGAAGTCGTTGATCAGCCCCTCCAGGCCCCAGGACACGGACTCGTGCGTGCTCTCCGGCGTGAAGCCGAGGAACGGCGAGGACTCCAGGCCCTTGCGGCCCACCGCGTTGTTCGGCGGGGCCACGGTGCCGTTCTTCAGCGCGGCGTCGTAGGCGTCGAGCGCCTTGTCGGTGGGCAGGGAGCCCTTGAGGTAGGCGTCGGCGAACGCGACGTCGGACGACGTGCCCGTCATCAGGTCCGCGTAGCCCGGCGAGGACCAGCGCGCGATCCAGCCGCCGTCGCGGTACTGCTGCGTGAACCCGTCGACCAGCTCCGCGGCGACGTGCGGGTACAGGAACGAGTAGGCGGGCCAGGCCGTGCGGTAGGTGTCCCAGAACCCGTTGTTCACGTAGATCTTGCCGTCGACGATCTTCGCGTTCGTCGCGGTGTCCGTCGCCTCGCCCGACGGCGCGGTGACCGGGCTCGCGTACCGGTACACGGGCCGCTTGGCGGTGCCCGTGTTCTCGAACTGCGAGTTCGGGTACAGGTTGAGCCGGTACAGGTTCGAGTACAGCGTGACGAGCTCGTCCTCGCTGCCGCCCTCCGTCTCGATCACGCCGAGCCGGTCGTTCCACTCCCGCTCGGCCGCCCGCCGCACCGTCTCGAACGACCGGCCCGTGACCTCCAGGCCGAGGTTGGCGCGGGCCTGCTCCAGCCCGATGAACGACGTGGCCACCCGCAGCTCGACCGTGCGGTCCTCGCTCGCGTCGAACGTCGCGTACCGGGCGCCGGCGCGGTCGCCCGCGGCCTCGCCCACCGCCGACGGCGCGCGGTCGAACGCGCCCGCCACGTACATGCGGGTGCGGCCGACCGACAGGCCGCTGCCGTTCTCGACCCAGCCGGTCAGCTCGCCCGTGGCCGCGTCGAACGAGAGCTTCGAGGACCCGGCGACGCGGTCCACCAGCACGTGGCCGGTGCCGGCGTCGGCGTCGCCCTCCACGGGGAAGGTGTACCGCAGCACGGCCGCGTGGTCCGTCGGCGTCACCTCGGCCTTGATCCCGTCGGCGAAGGTCACGCCGTAGTAGTCGGGACGCGCGGTCTCGTCGGCGTGGTCGAACGCCAGCCCGCGCGCGTCCAGGCCGCCGTCGGGCACCCCGGCGCCGGTGGCGGGCTGGAAGGCGAGCTGGTTGCGGTCGCCCATCCAGGGGCTCGGCTCGTGCGAGATGCCGATGCCCTGCAGCACCGGGCGGTTCTGGTCGTCGTTGGCGGCCTGGTACTCGTACAGCCAGCTCTGCGACGACGCGTTCGTCAGCGGCGTCCAGAAGTTGAAGCCGTTCGGCACGGCCGTGGCCGGCACGTTGTTGCCGCGCGAGAACGACCCGCTGGACAGCGTGCCGCGGCGCGTGTCCACGTAGTTGGTCAGGCTGTCCCCGTCGACCCGTTCCGGCCGGGACTCCAGCGCGACGTCGTCCAGCCAGCCGGCGAACCTCGTGGCGGCCGAACCGCCGTCGTTGTCGTAGCCCAGCAGCACCTGGTCGACCGTCTTGCCCCGCGCGACCGGCCCGAGGTCGACCCGCACGGAGTTCCACTGGTCGGCGTACAGGATCTTGCCCGCGCCCTGGCCGGCGGCCGTCGCGGCCGTCCCGTGCGCGTCGCGCGCGTCCAGGTCGGACAGGTAGGTGCCGTCGGTGAACCTGAGGTCCACGCTCGCGTAGGTGGACGGGTACTCCAGGTCGCCCAGCAGCTCGGGGAAGATCTTCCAGCTCAGCCGGGTGTCGCGGCCCACGCGGACGTCGACGTCGTCGTACAGCACGTTGGTCGCGTGCGCGGGGCCGTCGGCCTGGTGCCCGCCGTCGTACCGCAGCGAGCGGGTGCCGGTGAAGCCGACGCCCTTCTTGTTCGTGAAGTCCACGGTGGTGGGCCCGGAGCCGACGGCGGTGGTCATCGGCCGGTCGGCGGGCTGCTCGTCCAGGTCGGCGGACAGGTCCCAGTCGGCGAGCTGCACGATGCCCGCGCCCGCGTTCTGCGTCACGTCCAGCCGGAACCACGTGTAGGCGGCGGTCGGTGCGTCCAGCGCGAAGACCCGCTGCTGGAACCGGTCCTCGAAGGCCTCGCCGCCGCGCTCGTCGATGGTCTCCCAGGTCTCGCCGTCGGTCGACCCCTGCAGCGTCCAGTCGCGCGGGTCGCGGTCGGCGAAGTCGTTCGCGGAGGTCAGCGCGTAGGCCGTGACCACGGTGGGTTCGGTCATCTCGTAGGTGGCCCACCCCGTGCGCGCGAACGTCAGCCACTTGGTGGCCGACGACGCGTCCGCCAGGTTGGCCGCACCCTCGTTCGGCAGGTTCTCCGCGCTCGCCGCGACCGCGTCGACCCGGTCCAGCACGCTGCCGGGCAGCCCCACGACGAACTCGCCGACGTTCTGCTGCCAGGGCGCTCCGTCGCGCTCGGCCGGCGTTGACTCCAGCGGCGCGGCGTCGTCGTCCTCGAAGGAGGTGGCGAAGTCGCCGCCGGCTCCCCCGCCCGACGTCGCCGCGGCTGTGCCGGTGCTGGTGCCGGCGGGTGCCGCGAGCGCGACGCCCGAGGGCACCGCGAGCAGCAGGGCGAGTGCTCCCGAGAGAGCGGCGGCCGCCTGCCGGGATCTGGCTCGGCCGGTGACTGTGGACATGGGTGGTCTCCCTCGTCGGCTGACAGCGCTGTCGCGTGCCGAACGTAGGTGCAGGCCAGGCCCGGTGTCAACGGGTGGGTCAGCGGGCCGGCGAGCGGGGCGGCCGCTCGCCGCTGCCGCGGGTGACGACCCGCGTGGGCAGCACCACCTGCTCGACCGTCCGGTCGGCGTCGGCGGAGCGCGCGACGGCGAGCTCGGCCGCCCGCCGGCCCATCTCGACGGCGTCGTAGGCGACCACGGTGATGCCCAGCAGGTCGGCGAGCTCGAAGTCGTCGAAGCCGACCACGGCGACGTCCGCGCCGCCCGGGGTGTCACGCAGCGCCTGGAGCGTGCCGACGGTGGCCCGGTTGTTCGCGGCGAGGATCGCGGTGGGCGGCTCCGGGTCCGCGAGCAGCTCCAGCACGAGGTCGCGGGCGGCCGCGGCGTCGTGGGCGCCGGAGCGGACCCAGCGCGCGGCGTCGGCCACCCCGGCGTCACGCATCGCGGCGAGGAACTCGTCGCTGCGCTCCTGGTAGGTCCACAGGTGGGGCTCGTCGCCCACGAACGCGATGTGGCGGTGGCCGTGCGCGAGCAGGTGCCCGACGGCGGCCCGCGTGCCGCCCCGGTTGTCGATGACCACGGTGTCGACGTCCATCCCGGCCGCCGGCCGGTCCACGACCACGACCGGCAGCCCGGCGGCGATCTCGCCGCGCAGCGCCGAGTGGTCGGCCCCGGCGGGCGTGACGATCAGGGCGCCGACCCGGCGTTCGAGCAGCTCTCCCGTGAGGGACGCCTCGCGGTCGGGGTCCTCGTCGGACGACGCCGTCAGGAGCTGCAGCCCGTGCTCGCGCAGCTCGCGCTCGATGCCGCTGGCCAGGGCGGAGTAGAACTCGTTGGCCAGGTCGCCGGTGATGAACCCGACCAGCCGCGAGAGGCCGCCCCGGGCGAGGTCGGCGGCCACGGCGTTGCGCCTGAAACCCAGCGACGCCGCGGCGTCCTGCACACGCTCGCGCGTCGCGGACGCCACGTTGGGCTCCCCGTTCAGCACCCGGGAGGCGGTCTTCAGGCTCACCCCTGCGGCCTGTGCCACCACCGCCAGCGTCGGACGACGCATCACCTCAGGCCTCCCGTCGCTTGCGCATCAGCATGTCGATGATGATCGCCAGCAGCAGGACCGCGCCGGTGACCATGTACCGCGCGGCCTGGTCCACGTTCATCAGCGTGAGCCCGTTGGCGATCGACTGGATCACCAGCACGCCGAGCACCGCCGACCAGGCGCTGCCGCGCCCGCCGAACAGGCTGGTGCCGCCGATCACGGCCGCGGCGATCGCCACGAGGTAGGTGTCCGCTCCCCCGGTCCCCTGGTTCGCGGCGCCCAGCCGGCCCGCGGCGAGCACGCCGCCGAGCGCGGCCAGCGTCGAGCAGGCGACGAAGCACAGCACCACCGTGCGGTGCACGGGCACGCCGGCGAGCATCGCCGCCCGCCGGTCGCCGCCCACCGCGCGCACCGAGCGCCCCCACCGGGTGCGGCGCAGCAGCACGTCCGTGACCACGACCAGCGCGGCGAACAGCACCACGGAGTACCCGATCCCGCGGGCCGTGCCCAGGTAGGCCACGATCGCCGACAGCACGGCGGCCAGCACCAGGGTGCGCACCACGATCTGGGGCACGCTCGCGCAGGCGAGGTCCGCCCGCCGACGTCGGACCCGGGCCACGACCTGCAGAGTCGCCGTGGTGGCCACCACGACCACCACGAGGGCCCAGGCCACGGCGGGCGAGAGGAAACCCTGCTGCACCGACCGGACGAACCACGACTCGAACGGCAGGTTGATCGATCCGTACGGCCCGAGCACGCGCAGCTGCACCCCGGCGAGGAACAGCAGCCCGGCCAGGGTGAAGACGAAGCTCGGCAGCCCGAGCCGCGTGGAGAGCGCGCCATACGCCAGCCCGACCACCACCCCGCACGCCAGCGCGGCGAGGATCGCGAGCGCCACGGGCCACCCGAGCGTCACGGAGCCGACGGCGACGACGGCCGCGGCGAGCCCGCTCACCGAGCCGACGGACAGGTCGATCTGGCCGACCAGCAGCACGAGCACGACGCCGAGGGCGATGACGCCGACGGGGGCGCTCTGCAGCGTGAGGTTGACCAGGTTCTCGGGGGCGAGGAACGCGGGGTTGACGGCGCCCATCACCAGCCAGATCACCGCGAGCGCCGCGACGATGGGGAGCAGGCTGTTGCCGCCGCGCACGCGCTGCCAGACGGCGCCCGTCAGGCCCGTCCCGGCCAGTCCTGTCCCGGTGAGGCCGGCCCCGGTGACGCCCGGCTGCGCGCTCATCGGCGCACCGCCCGGCCGGACCCGGCGCCGGACTCGGCGCCCGACCGGGTGCCGGTACGCACCCCGGAGCGGGCGCCCGGGTGCTTGGCCCCCGGCCGGACCGCGCCGGTCATGGCGGCGAGCAGGTCCTCGTAGGACGCGTCGCCGTCGAACACGTCGTGCACGCGGCCGAGCCGCAGCACGAGGATGCGGTCGGCGACGGCCTGGAGGTCGCCCGCCTGGTGGCTGACCAGCACGACGGCGTGGCCGCGCTCCCGCAGCCGGACGATGAGGTTGAGCACCTCGGCGGTCTGGCGCACGCCGAGCGACGCCGTCGGCTCGTCCAGCACGACGACGCGCGGGGAGCCGAGCAGCGCGCGGGCCACGGCGACGGTCTGGCGCTGCCCGCCGGACAGGGTGCGCACGGGGTCGCGCACGCTGGGCACGCTGGCGGCGAGCTGGTCGAGCAGCCGCCACGCCTCGCGCTCCATGGCCACCTCGTCGAGCAGGGGCCCGCGCCGGGTCTCGTGCCCGAGGAACAGGTTCTCCACGACGTCCAGGTCGTCCACGAGCGCGAGCTCCTGGAACACCGCGGCGATGCCCAGCGCCCGCGCGGCGGCGGGCGAGTCGAGCACCACGGGGCGCGCGTCGAGCAGCACCTGGCCGGCGTCGGGCCGGTGCGCCCCGGCGAGCACGCCCGCCAGGGTGGACTTGCCGGCCCCGTTGTCGCCGACGACGGCGAGCACCTCGTGCTCGTGCACGTCCGCGTCGACGTCCACCAGGGCGCGCACGCCGCCGAACCGCTTGGAGACGCCGCGCAGGGAGAGCACCGGGTCGCTCATCGGACCGCCTCCCCGAGGGCGGCAGCGGCGTCGGCGTCCGGGCCGATCAGGCCCGCGCGCTCGCACGCGTCCCGGTAGGCCGGCACGCAGATCTCGTCGGTGGAGTAGACGTGCCCGTCGACGATCACGTGCTGGACGTCGGCGGCCGCGACGGCGCGCGGCGCCAGGAGCTGCGTGGGCACGCCCTGGATGACCGCCGTGGTGCGCGGCTCCTCGCCCCGCAGCACGCGCACCGCGAGCTCCGCGGCGGTCTGCGCCTGCTGGTCGGTCGCCTTGTAGACCGTCATGTACTGGTCGCCCGCGATGATGCGCTGCACCGCGGCCAGCTCGCCGTCCTGCCCGGTGGTGACCGGCACGGGGTCCAGTCCCGCGGCCTTGGCCGCGGCGATCGCGCCGCCCGCAATGCCGTCGTTGGCGGCGAGCACGCCGTCGACCTGCCCGGGGAACCGGGTGAGCATGGCCTCGGTCCACTCGGTGGCCTTGTCCGGGCTCCAGTCGGGCGTGTAGTACTCGGCGAGCACGTCGATGTCCTCTCCTTCGAGGGCGCGGCGGGTGCCGGCGGCGATGGCGAGCGCGTTGGGCTCCGTCGCCGATCCGTGCACCAGCAGCACCCCCGGCCGGTCCTCGGCGTCTGGTTCTGTGTCGTGGTCGGCGTCCGGGCCGGCGTCGGCGTCTGGTTCGGCTTCTGTCCCAGCGTCTCGTTCCGTGACGGCACCGGCAAGTGCCGAGCCCAGGAGGAAGCCGATGAACTCGTAGTCGTACGACACGTAGTAGTCCGCGCCGTCCACGAACCGATCGTAGGCGATCACCTGGGCTCCCAGCCGCTTGGCCTGCGCGACGATCCCCGCCGCGGCCACGGTGTCCACGGCGTCGAGCACCAGCACGTCCGCGCCCTGGGCGAGCATGGACTCCGCCTGCTGGAGCTGCGCGGCGGCGTCCTGCCCCGCGTTGGCGTACAGCACGGTGCAGCCCGGGCACCGGCGGCCCGTGACGGACACGAACGTCGGGTGGTCGGACGCCTCGTAGCGGGCGGTCTGCGCCTCCGGCAGCAGCAGGCCGATCGTCCCCTCGTGCGGTACGCCGGCGGTGCCCGCGGGGTCGGACGGCGCGCACCCGCCCAGCCCGGCCGCGAGCGCCAGGCCGGCGAGGGCCGCCACGGCGGTCCGCCTTGGCCGGCCCGGCTGCGGCGTCTGGCCCGGCTGTGTCCGGCCCCGCTGCGGCGTCCCGCCCGGCTGTGTCCGGCGGATGCGGTTCGCGCGGGTCATGAGCTCACCCCCAGGGAGCCGAACATCCGCGCCTGGTCGAGGGCGGCGGCGAGGGCGCCGCGCACCCCGGCGTCGGCCCCCAGGGCGGACGGGACCACCTCGACCGGGCCGCGCGAGGTGGCGACGACGCGCTGGCCGAGCGAGGTGCGCAGCGGTTCGAGCAGCAGCTCGCCGGCCTCGGCGAGCTTGCCGCCGATGACCACGACGTCGGGGTCCACGAGGTTGCACAGGTTGGCCAGGGCGACGCCGAGGTGGCGTCCGGCGTCGAACACGACCCGGCGGGAGCCGGCGTCGCCCTCGCGGGCGCGGGCCACCAGGTCGGCGAGGGTGAGGTGCCCCGCCTCGGGCGGGAGCATGGCGAGCAGGCTGGAGGCGCCGACCAGCATCTCGAGGCAGCCGCGGTTGCCGCAGCGGCACACGGGCCCGTGCTCGTCGACGGACACGTGGCCGATCTCGCCGGCGACGCCGGACCGGCCGTGCAGGGCGCGCCCGCCCAGCACGAGGCCGCCGCCCACGCCGTGGGAGACACGGATGTAGGCGACCGAGTCGTACCCGGCACCCGCGCCGAACCGGGCCTCCGCGATGGCGGCGAGGGTCGAGTCGTTGTCGGCGGTCACGGGCACGCCCAGCTCGGTGGCGAGGATGTCGTCGACGTGCACGCCGTCCCAGCCGCGCATCATGCCCACGGTGACCACCTGGCCCGTGCGGATGTCGACGGGCGCGGGCACCCCGACGCCGACGGCGAGCAGCTCGGACGGGTCGGCGTCGACGGACTCCAGCATCTCCCGGATCAGCATCGCGGTGCGCTGCAGGCCGGCGTCGGCGCGGTGGTCGGGCGCCAGCGGCATGCGCTGCTCCGCCAGGACCCGCATGGAGGCGTCGGCCAGCGCGACGCTGAGGGAGCGCATCCCGAAGCGGATGCCCGCGACGACGCCGAGGTTGCGCGCGAGGGTGACCTGGAGGGCACGGCGGCCGTTGCGCACCGACTGCGACGTGTGCAGCACGCCCGCGACGGTGAGCTCCTTGACGATGTTCGAGATCGTGGCCGGGGACAGCCCTGTGACGCCGGCCAGCTCGATCTGCGTGAGAGAGCCACGCTGCTGGACGGCGCTCACGATCCGGGCTCGGTTGGCCTCACGCAGTGAGGTCTGCGAACCCGGTGTTACCCGATCCGCGCGCACAGCGCCCAGGGTAACCGCCTTCCGGCGTGCTCCGGCCTGGAATCGACCTGGTATGACGGGTTTGGATACACGAACTGAACGTTCAGGTCACGATCGAGCGACGCTTGCGTTCATTTCTTGACACCAAGGCGTGGCGGCCGTTCGATAGGACCCGGGTTCACGGGCGTACAGGCGCGCCCGGCCGGTCCACAGGAACGACGCCGTCCTGGCCGCGAGGAGACTTCACCCTCGCCAGGTACGGCGACGCCGTCCGGGGTCGGTGCTCCAGCGACCGAGGAAGGTTGAGGGACCCCAGATGCGAGTGAACCGGAGGATGACCGCGACGGTGGCGACAGCCGCTGTGCTCGGTCTCACGCTGGCCGCGTGCGGCGGCGGCGGTGACGGTGGCGAAGGCAGCGGCGAGAGCGGCAGCGCCGACCAGGTCGAGGTGTTCACCTGGTGGGCTGCCGGATCCGAGAAGGCCGGCCTCGACGCCCTGGTGGGCGTGTTCAACGAGCAGCACCCCGACACCGAGTTCGTCAACGGCGCCGTCGCCGGTGGTGCAGGCTCCGCGGCCAAGGACCTGCTGCAGACCCGTCTGCAGGCACAGGACCCGCCGGACACGTTCCAGGCCCACGCGGGCGCCGAGCTGCAGGACTACATCGACGCGGCCCAGATCGAGGACGTCTCCGACCTCTACGACGAGTTCGGCCTGACGGACGTCTTCCCGGCCGACCTGGTCGACCGCCTCTCCACCGAGGACGGCGCGATCTACTCGATCCCGTCGAACATCCACCGCGCGAACGTCGTCTGGGCCAACCCGACGGTGCTCGAGGACAACGGCATCGACCCCGAGGCCGAGTACGCGGACCTCGACGCGTGGATGGCCGACCTGGAGACGCTCGACAAGGCCGGCGTCACGGCGCTGTCGGTGGGCACCACCTGGACCCAGGTCCACCTGCTCGAGACCGTGCTGCTCGCCGACCTGGGCGCCGAGGCGTACAGCGGCCTGTGGGACGGCACCACCGACTGGGAGGGCCCCGAGGTCACGGCGGCGCTCGAGGACTTCGAGACGCTGATCGGCTACACCAACGAGGACCGTGACGGCCTCGACTGGCCCGAGGCGACCCAGATGGTCATCGACGGCAACGCGGCGTTCAACGTCATGGGCGACTGGGCCGTGGCGGCGTTCGAGGAGCAGGACAAGGTGCTCGGCACGGACTTCACGGCGGCCCCGGTCCCGGGCACCGACGGGACGTTCGACTTCCTGGCCGACTCGTTCACCCTGCCGGTCGGCGCGCCTCACCCGGACGGCGCGAAGGCGTGGCTGGAGACCGTGGGCTCGCTCGAGGGCCAGGTCGCGTTCAACAAGGCCAAGGGCTCCATCCCGGCCCGGACCGACGCCGACGCGGCGGAGTTCTCGGAGTACCAGCAGACCGCCATCGAGTCGTTCGCCAACGACACGATCGTGTCCTCGCTGGCGCACGGCGCGGCCGCCCCGGTCGCGACGCTCAACGCGATCTCCGACGCCACCAGCAAGTTCACGACCGGTGCGTCCGACCTCGCCGGGTACCAGTCCGAGCTGGCCGCGGCCACGCAGAGCTGACCCACGGGCGCGAGAGCTCCCGCGTAACGCACACCGCCGTACGTCGCGCGCCGTCGGGTTCGTCCCGACGGCGCGCGGCTGCGCCCACCCTCCCGAGGTACCTACATGCTGAACAAACTGCGGCGAGTCGGGCCACCGCTGCTCATGCTCGCCCCGTCCCTGATCCTCGTCGGCGTCTTCGTCTACGGGCTGATCGCCGCCAACTTCACGACGTCCCTGACGGACAACCACACGGCGGCCCAGGCCACCGGGCAGAAGCCGGCGGTCTTCGTGTGGTTCACCAACTACCTCGACCTGCTGGCCAGCGAGGACTTCCAGCACTCGCTGATGAACCTCGTCCTGTACACGGTCGTGTTCCTCGCCGGGACCATGGTCATGGGCTTCCTGTGGGCCTGGATGCTCGAGAAGCCCGTCAAGGGCGAGGGGATCTTCCGCTCGGTCTACCTCTTCCCGATGGCGGTCTCGTTCGTCGCCTCGGGTGTGGTGTGGCGCTGGCTGCTCAACTCCAACCAGGACGAGCAGGCCTCCGGCCTGAACCGGCTGTTCCAGATCGTCGGGCTCGACGCGCTGCAGAACAACTGGTGGAACAACGTCACGTTCGGCATCGTCGCGATCGCGATCCCCGCGATCTGGCAGCTCTCCGGCTACGTGATGGCGCTGTTCCTCGCCGGGTTCCGCGGCATCCCCGAGGAGCTGCGCGAGGCCGCGCGGATCGACGGCGCGAGCGAGTGGAAGATGTACCGGTACGTCTTGTTCCCGCAGCTCTCGCCGGTCGCGCTGTCCGCGCTGATCATCATCGGCCACATGTCCCTCAAGGCGTTCGACCTCATCATGTCGATCTCCAAGCCCGCGAACTACCAGACCAAGGTCCCGGCCGTGGACATGTACGTGTTCAAGTCGAGCTTCGACTACGCGAACGCCGCCGCCGTCGGCTCGATCCTGCTGATCATCGTCGCGATCGTCATCGTGCCCTACCTGGTCCGCACGAACCGCGAGGAGAAGCGATGACCGCCGAGGCCGAACAGCTCACCGCCCACCGCCCGCCGCCCGTCGCGCCGCGCGTCCACAAGGGCCGGTACTCGCTGGCGCGCACCCTGAAGTACGTGGGGCTGATCTTCTTCCTGATCGTCGTGCTGATCCCCGTGTACGTGCTGCTGGTGACCAGCTTCAAGGGCACCGGCGACGCCGACCCGAGCCGCGCCTGGGCCCTGCCCCAGATCTGGACCACGGAGAACTGGGCCATGGCGTGGACCACGCTGGCGCCCGCGATCGGGCGCACCCTGGCGATCGTCGTGCCGAGCTCGATCATCTCGGCGTTCCTCGGCTCGCTGAACGGGTTCGTGCTCTCGCGCTGGAGCTTCCGGGGCGCAGACATCGTCTTCACGCTGATCCTGTTCGGGATGTTCATCCCCTACCAGGCTGTGATGATCCCCCTGACCCAGCTCGTGCTGAACCTCGGCATACCCACGGGTGTACCCACGCTGATCCTGCTGCACGTGGTCTACGGCATCCCGATCACCACGCTGATCTTCCGCAACTACTACTCGACGGTGCCGCACGAGCTGATCGAGGCCGGGCGCGTCGACGGCGCGGGCATGCTGCGCACCTACTGGTCGATCGTGCTGCCGATCTCGATCCCCAGCTTCGTCGTGGTGCTCATCTGGCAGTTCACGTCGGCCTGGAACGACTTCCTATTCGCGGTGTTCTTCTCGTCGTCCCAGAACGGCCCCGTGACCGTGGCGCTGAACAACCTCGCCAACGGCGCGCTGCTGCAGAACTACGGCGTCTCGATGGCCGGCGCACTGTTCGCGTCGCTGCCGACGCTGATCGTGTACATCATCCTCGGCAAGTACTTCGTCGGCGGCCTGATGTCGGGCTCGGTCAAGGGCTGACCCGCTCCCCCTACGTGTCAGCCCGACGTGTCAGACGTACAGGTCACTCCGGTGACCAGTTACTGATAAACCTCTCAAGGGGGATCGGGGGGCGACACAAGCGCGGGGGGCCGGGAGAACAAGGCGTGGATGTGGTGAACCGA
>NZ_JBFAKX010000041.1:0-13264 GCF_040655935.1 Promicromonospora sp. NPDC050262
GGTGTCAGACGTACAGGTCACCGGGGTGACCTGTACGTCTGACACCTCCGGGGCGGGGGTCAGAGCAGGTCCAGCAGTCCGCGGCCGTGGGTCGCGAGACCGCCGATGTAGGCGAGCGTCACGAGCACCTTGCGCGTGGCACTCGCCGAGATGCGCCCGACGAGCAGCTCGCCCAGCCCGACGGAGGCCAGGAGCGCGACGCCGACGGTCGCCCACTCCCAGGCCGCGAAGGAGGGAAACGTGGCCTCGGCGAAGAGGAGCTTCGCCGTCATCGCGGCGACCGCGTTGGTGAGGAAGATCGGCTGGGCGGTGGCCGCGAAGTCGCGCGGGTCCCAGCGGTCGAGCACGGAGTAGACGGCGATGGGCGGTCCCCCGATCCCGGCGGCGACGCTGCCGAACCCCGCAGCCGCACCCGTGACGAGGAGCGGGAGCCGGGCCTCCGGTGCGAAGGGCCGCTCCGCGCCGCGCAGGCGCGAGGTCACCAGCGCGAGCGTCATGGCGACCACGACCACGGCGCCCACGCCGATCTCCAGGGCGGACGCGCTCGCGTCCCGGATGACCAGGGCCGCCGGCACGCTCATGGCGACCGAGGCGCTCACCAGCCAGCCGTAGCGGCGCCAGTTCACGCGGCGGATGGTGCGCCCGAGCACGAGCAGGGCCATCACCGCGCCCACGAGGTTGACGAACAGGACGCCCTCGATCGGGCCGATGAGGAGCACGATGAACGGCCCGGCGACGAGCCCGAAGCCCATTCCCGCGACGCGCTGCAGGGAGCCCCCGACGAGGATGGCGAGGACGAGGAGGGCGAGCACGCCCCCTACGCTAGCCACGTAGTTTCCGACCGGACTCCAGGGGATTGGGGGCCCCGGGCCGACGGCGGCGTCCGTACCGCAAAACCGTTGCGCAGGCGCGCGGCCCGCACGGCACAATCGCGTCGTGGCCAAGAACTCGAAGTCCGCCCGCGCCAGCCACGGGACGCCCGCCGTCGTGACCCTGGAGAAGTCGGGCGTGCCGCACACGCTGCACCCCTACGAGCACGACCCGGCGAGCGACATCGGCTACGGCATGGAGGCCGCGGAGGCGATCGGCGTCGACGCGCCGCAGGTGTTCAAGACCCTGCTGGCCGACGTCGACGGGAAGCTCGTGGTGGGCATCGTGCCCGTGGACCGCAAGCTGGACCTCAAGGCGCTGGCCCGCGCGGCCGGCGGCAAGAAGGCCGCGATGGCCGATCCCGCGGCGGCCGAGCGGGCCACCGGGTACGTGGTGGGCGGCATCTCGCCGCTGGGGCAGAAGACCCGGCACACCACGGTGCTGGACGAGTCCGCCGAGGCGTTCGACGTCGTCTACGTGTCCGGCGGCCGGCGCGGGCTCGACGTCGGCCTCGCGCCGGCCGACCTGCTGACGCTCACGAACGGGACGACGGCCCCGATCGCGCGCGACTGAGCCGGAGGCTCAGGCCGCCGCGGCCTGCTTGCGGTAGGTCGGCAGCAGCGCGTCGCTGGGGACGATCTGCTTGCCGAGCGGCATGAGCGAGACCGGGATGAGCTTGAGGTTGGCCCAGGCCATCGGGATGCCGATGATCGAGATCACCAGCGGGATCGCGGTGAGGACGTGCCCCAGCGCGAGCCACCAGCCGGCGACGATCACCCAGATGACGTTGCCGATCAGGGAGAAGATGCCGGAGCGCGGGCTCTCGATGACCTCACGCCCGAACGGCCACAGGGCGTATCCCGCGATGCGGAAGGACGCGACGCCGAACGGGATGGTGACGATGAGCAGGCAGCAGATGATCCCCGCGAGCATGTACCCGAGCCACAGCCCGAACCCCGCGAAGATGACCCAGATGATGTTCAGCAGAGTTCTCATGGGACCCATCCTTCCGTAGAGCAGCAGGTCACGGAACCAGGCACCTCCCTGATCCGACCCTGAGCGTCCCGGCGTGATCGGCGACGGCGCCGGGCCCGCACGCGGCCTCCGGTCCAGTCTGCCGACGTCCGCCTGCCCCGGCACCCCGAAATAGACTCGCCCCGTGCCCGACCAGCCCCAGCCCGCCACTCCGCCCTCGTCAGCACAGCCTTCGGCAGCACAGCCCCCGGCAGTGCAGCCTCAGCCCGCACCCGGCACGGTCGCCGACCGGCTCGCGACCGTCCGGGGCCGCATCGCCGCGGCCGCCGACGCCGCCGGGCGTGGCCCGGACGAGGTGCGGCTGCTGGTCGCGACCAAGACGCAGACGGCGGACGCCGTGCTCGAGGCGCTGGCCGCGGGCGTCGACCTGATCGGCGAGAACCGGGTGCAGGAGCTCGTCGCGAAGGCACCGGCCGTGGCCGGCCGGCTGGCGGACGGCACGCTCCAGGTGCACATGATCGGCCACCTGCAGCGCAACAAGATCAACCAGGTGCTGGCCACCGCCACGGGCCTGGAGACGCTCGACTCGCTCGACCTGGCGCGGGCGATCTCGGACCGCTGCGTGCGCGACGGCCGCACCGGCGACACCGCCCTGGACGTGATGGTGCAGGTCAACGTGACCGGCGAGGACAGCAAGTCCGGTGTCGGGCCGGAGGACGCCGGAGCGCTCGCCACCGCCGTCGCCGCCCTGCCCGGCCTGCGCCTGACCGGGTTCATGACCATCGGCGCGCGCCTGGAGGGATCCTCGGAGCGGACCGTCCGCGCGGGGTTCGCCCGGCTGCGGGCGATCCGCGACGAGGTGCTCGCGTCGGGGGCACCGGGGACGGGTTCGGCGTCGGAGCTGTCGATGGGCATGACCGGCGACCTGGAGCTCGCGATCGCGGAGGGCGCGACGATCGTACGGGTGGGTACGGCGGTCTTCGGCCCGCGCCCAGCACCCTGACCGGCACCGGCACCGGCACCGGCGCCGGCAACCGGACCGCCGTCGTGACCGCCACCACTCTTTGACCCAGGTCACAGACGCGCCACCGCCTCGGCGGCTACCGTCTTGGGGTCCCCCCGCCGACTCCTTGGAGTGATAGAGCCATGTCCACCGTCACCGTGCTGCGGCCCGCCACCGACGCCGACATCTCTCACCTGGTGAGTCTGAACAACGCCTCGATCCCCGCCGTCCCGGACACCCCGGCCGACGACATGACCGAGCTGCTCGACGCGTCGTCGCTCGCCCTGGTCGCCGTCGACCCGCAGGCGCCCGCGGAGCCGCTCGGCTTCGTCGTGGCGCTCGACGGCGGCGAGGACTGGGAGGGCGAGAACTACGCCTGGTTCGAGGAGCGCGGCCTGGACCACCTGTACGTGGACCGCATCGTGGTGGGTGAGGGCGCCCGCGGCCGCGGGATCGGCCAGCTCTTCTACGACGCCGTGTTCGACGCCGCCCGGACCGCCGGCCACGACGTCGTCACCTGCGAGGTCAACCTGAACCCGCCGAACCCCGGGTCGATGCGCTTCCACGGCCGCCTCGGGTTCTCGGAGCGCGGTCAGCAGCTCACCAAGGGCGGCGACGTGCTGGTCGCCAAGCTCGCGGCCGACGTCCGCACCGCGGGTTCCCGGCGTCCGGCCGCGGCCTGACCGGACGCCGGGACCACCCGGCTATGCCGGCTCGATCCCCAGCCGCGCCAGCGCCTCGCGCACCGACGGCCCGCTGAACCGTCCCGGCTCGACGGCCAGCGCCGTCATCGCCGCCGACCGGTCCACGCCCGCCACGAGCATCACGAGGGCGGCCCGGAGGTCGCCGTCGGTCGCCGCGAGCGCGTTCGCGCACACGTCGGACTCCAGGTCCGTGGCCTGCGTGAGCAGGCGCACCAGGCGCTTGCGCAGCTTCTCGTTGGTCGCGAGCACCTCGACCATGAGGTTCGAGTAGGTCTTGCCGAGCCGCACCATGACCGCCGTCGAGAAGGTGTTCAGCACCATCTTCTGGGCGGTGCCCGCCTTCATGCGGGTGGAGCCCGTGATGGCCTCCGGCCCGGTGTTCACCAGGATGGGCACGTCGGCCTTGGGCGCCAGGGCGGCGAACGGGTTCGACGCGAGCAGCACGGTCCGCGCCCCGCGGGCACGGCCCATGTCGAGCGCTCCCCCGACGTACGGGGTGTTGCCGCTGGCGGCGATGCCGAACACGACGTCCGCCGGCCCGACGTCGGACACGAGCGCGGAGCCGGCCTCGACGTCGTCCTCCGCGCCCTCGGCCGCCTTCTTGAAGGCGCCCAGGCCGCCGGCCAGGTGCGGCACGAACATCTCCTCGCCCACGCCGTACGTGGGCAGCAGCTCCGCGGCGTCCAGCAGGCCCATGCGGCCCGACGTGCCCGAGCCCACGTAGTGCACCCGGCCGCCGGCGCGGATGCCGTCCACCGCCAGGTCGATCGCCTCCACGATGCGCGGGTGCGCCGCGCGTACCGCGGCGATGACGGCGGCGTCCTCGTCGGTGATCATGCGCACCATGTCCGCCGTGGAGACCACGTCGATGTCACGGGTGCGCGGGTTGCGCTCCTCGGTGGGTGAGACCGGGCGCGGCGCCGACTGTGCGTGCCGTTCGAATCCCGCCTCCGCGATCATCGGCGAGCCCCCTTCGTTCTGCTTGCTCTGTGCTCTTGGACTTCGTGCTCGTACTGCTCGTGCTGCTCGATCTCGTTCCGCGGTCCCACGCCCCGCAGGCGCTCGACGGCCGCTGCCGCGTTCGCCCGACCGGTCCCGCACGCCACCACCACCGCCGGGCCACCACCGCTCAGCGTCCCGAACCAGTCACCGACCGGCCCGGGAAGTCCCGTGTGCACCACCACCAGATCCGGGCGCACCGCCCAGAGCCGCTCCAGCCGGCCCCGTTCGGCCGAACCCGGGACGGGTTCGCGGGTGATCACGACGAGCGGTTCGGCCCGACGTGGAGCGCCCTCAGGAAATTCTGCGCCACGTTCGGTACCGGTTCTGTCGAGATCCGCCGATACACCGTACCGGGTGAATCGGGCAATAAGCACTCCAAGTCCATCATCGTCCAGTCCGAGCCCCTTCGACAGGGGCTCGGGCAGGGTTCCGGGGCGAGCTTCGGGCGAACCTTCGGGCAGCGCGTCGGGCGCCTCCGGGCCGGGCCACTCCCGCACCCCCGGCCAGACGTCGGCGATCGCCGTCTGGACGTGCCGGGCCTTGCGTCCGGCGGCGTGGTCGAGCCGGACGCGCAGGTCCACCACGTCGGGCCGGGCATCCCGCCCGAACGGCACCAGGCGCGCGCCCCGCACCCGCACCACGGCGTCCGCGATGCCCGCGCCCAGCTGGGCCAGGTCCGCGAGCGCCCGCCGCGCGGCGTCGGCGTCGGTCACGGCGCCCACGGCGGCCCGCCGGTCGTGGACTGCGGCCACGAGCGCGCGCGTCCGTGCCCCGGACGCCTCGAGCCGCTCGACGCTCACGCGCCCGGAGGCGACCGCCTCGATGAGCGCGTCGTAGGACTCGGTGTAGAGGGCGGGGTCGAGGCCGAGGCAGAGCAGGTCCGCGCCGGCCTCGACGGCGCGGACGGCGGCCTCGCCCACCGTGCCGGTGAGCTCGCGCAGCGCGCCCATGTCGAGCGCGTCGGTGATGACCGGTCCGTCGTGGCCGAGCTCCCGCAGCAGGCGCGTCGCCGCCGGCTCGATCGACGCGGGCGCCGGTCCGACGGCGGGGAACAGCACGTGCGCGGTCATGACGGCGTCGAGCCGGGACTGGTCGCGCCGCGACGCGTCGAGTCCGGGCGGCTCCGCACCGAGCCGCCCCTCGGGGCACAGGGCTCGCGCGAACGGGACGAGGTCGCGGGCCCGGACGACGTCGAGCGGCTCGTCGACGACCGGCAGGCCCACGTGGGAGTCCACGGTGGTGGCGCCGTGGCCGGGGAAGTGCTTGCCGCACACACCCACGCCCGCGCTGCGCACACCGCGGGCGAACGCGATGCCGTGCCGGGCGACGTCGTCGGGCGTGGTGCCGAAGGCGCGCACGCCGATCACGGGGTTGTCGGGTTCGGAGACGACGTCGAGCACCGGGCCCAGCAGCAGGTCGATGCCCGTCGCGGCGAGCACGCGGCCCAGCACCCGGCCGGCGTCCAGCGAGATCGCGCCGCCCGGCAGCACGCCGAGCGCCGCGGCCCCGGGCAGGGAGGAGCCGTGGGTGGCCTCCAGCCGCGACACGTCGCCGCCCTCCTCGTCGACGGCGATCAGCAGGTCGGGCGAGATCGCGTGCAACGCCGCGGACAGCGCGGCCGTGGTGGCGACGTCGGGCGTGTTGCGCGCGAAGTAGACGACGCCGGCCAGGCCGGCGCGGGCGGCGGCGGCCAGCCAGGCGGGCACGCCGTCGCCGTCCGGCCCGACGGCGTTCTCGAACCCCGGCAGGAGCATCCCGTTGACGGCGCGCTCGGTGCGACCGGCTTCGGGCCGACCAGCCTCGGGCCCGGCTTGCGGCCTCGGCTCCGGCCCCTCCTTCGGTGCGTCGGTCATTCCTTCACGGCCCCCGCCGTCAGCCCCGCGGCGAGCCGACGCTGGACCAGGACGAAGAAGACCATCACGGGCACGGTGATGATGGTGGAGGCGGCCATGATGGCGCCCCAGTCGTTGGAGTGGATGCCGAAGAACGAGCGCAGGCCGATCGCCACCGTGTAGTTCTCGGTCGCCCCGCCGAGCATCGTCATCGCGAAGATGAACTCGTTCCACGCCGTGATGAAGCCGAAGATGCTGGTGGCGACCAGGCCGGGCGCCACCAGCGGCAGCAGGACGGACCAGAGCATGCGGCCCCAGCTCGCGCCGTCGAGGTAGGCCGCCTCCTCCAGCTCGACCGGGACCGCGGCGACGAAACCGCGCAGCATCCAGATCCCGAACGGCAGGGCGAGGGCGACGTACACCACGATCAGGCCCATCAGGGTCTCCAGGAGCTGGAGGTCGCGGACCTGCACGAACAGCGGGATGACGAGCGCCTCGAGCGGCACCATCTGCACGACGAGCACCAGCATCAGGATCTGCGTGCGCATCCGGAACCGGAAGCGGGCCACCGCGACGGACGCCAGCAGCGAGAGTGCCGAGGAGATCAGGACGGTGCCGAGCGCGACGAGCAGCGAGTTGCGCAGGAACGTGCCGAACCCGCCCTCCGTCAGCACGAACACGTAATGCTCGAGCGTGGGCTCGGCGGGCCAGAAGCTGCTGGTGTGCCCGGCCTGCGCGTCGAGCGAGCTGTTCAGCATCCAGTAGACGGGGAACAGCGTGAACACGAGCAGCAGGGCCACGAGCACGCCCTTGCCGAGCTGCCGCAGGGGCGACCGGCGCGCGGTGCGGCGCAGCGGACGGCGGGCCGGCCGGGCGAGCGCGCCCCTGGCGGCCGGGGCCTGACGGATGGTGGTCATCGTTCCTCCTCCGCCAGGACGGTGCGCACGTAGACGGCGGTGATGACGAGCAGCAGCACCGTCAGCAGCACCGCGATCGCCGAGCCGAAGCCGTACCGGTTCTGCCCGAACGACTCGACGTACGACCACACGCCCAGGTTGAGCACCGACCGGTTGGACCCGGCGCCGCCGGGCATCAGGTAGACCTGCGCGAACACCTTGAAGTCCCAGATGGTCGACAGGATGATCACGACGGCGAACACCTGGCGCAGCTGCGGTACGACGATCGAGAAGAACCGGCGGAACGACCCGGCCCCGTCCATCTCGGCGGCCTCCAGCATCTCCTTGGGCACGCCGAGCAGCCCCGCCAGCACAGTCACCGCGACGAACGGGAAGCCGTGGTGGATCACGTTGAGCAGCACGATCGCGTAGAACGTCCACCGGTTGGTGAACCAGTTGGTCGGGTCGTCGAGCAGGCCGAGGCTCATCAGGACGTCGTTGAAGACCCCGCGGTCGGCGTCGAAGATCCACACCCACACGTACGTGCCGGTGACGGCGGGCATGGCCCAGGCGGCCATGATCGCGCTGGAGGTGACGGTGCGCCAGAAGGTGCCCAGCGAGGCGAGCAGCACGGCGACGGCCGTGCCGAACGCGACGGTGCCCACCACGGACAGCACGGCGAACCCGACGGTGTTGGGCAGCACCACCGTCCACAGCTCGGGCGTCGCCAGGATCTCGCGGAAGTTCTCCAGGCCGATCCAGTTCGGCTCGCCGGTCGTGATCTCCCGCAGGCCGTAGTCCTGCAGCGAGAAGAGGAACACCCGCACCAGGGGCCACAGCAGCAGCACCGCCAGGACGGCCAGGGCGGGGGCGAGCAGCAGCCAGGGCCGCACGACGGCGGCCCTGGCCCTGCCCAGGCGGGGAACGGTGGCTGTCGCCAGGGAGTCAGCCAAGGGTCACTCGGAACCGTTCAGCAGGCCGGTCATCTCCTCGGCGGCGGCCGTGCTCGCTCCGGCGACGTCCGAGTCCCCGGAGAGGATCGACTGCATCATCGTGCTCGTGGTGGCCTTGGCCTGCACCGAGCCGTAGGTGGGCGCGGCCGGCACCGAGGCGCCGCCGTCCACGAACTGCTCGGCGAACGGCGCGACCAGCGGGTCGGTGCTCTCCAGCGTCTCGTCGAGCAGCGACACCTGGCCCGGGAAGTACCCGGACTGCTCGGCCCACTGCTGCGCGAACTCGCCGGTGGTCATCATCTCGACGAACGTCCAGGCCAGGTCCTTGTCGTCGGCCGTCTCGAAGACGCTCAGGTGCGAGCCGCCCAGGACCGACGGCGCGATGCCGCCGTCCTGGCCCGGGATCGGCACGGCGGCGAACTTGCCCTCCATGTCCGCGTTGGCCTCGACGATCGCGCCCGGCGTCCAGGAGCCCATGACCGCCATCCCCACGTCGCCCGCGGCGAAGGAGTCGAGCACGTCGGTCTCGCGCCACGTGGTGGCGCCGGCCGACGAGTAGCCGCCCTCCGTGGCCAGCCCGGTCCAGAACCCGATGCCCTCCTGCGCCTCGGGGCTGTCGAGGCCCGAGGTCCAGGTGTCGCCGTCGAGCGTGGCGACCTCGCCGCCCGCGCCCCACACCCACGGGTAGACGGTGAACTCGGCGTCGCCGGGCACGGCGACGGCGATCTTGTCGGGGAACTCCTTCTTGAGCGCGGCCGCGGCGTCCTCGATCTCGGCCCACGTCGTGGGCGGCTCGACGCCGGCCTGCTCGAACAGCTCCGTGTTGTAGACCAGCGAGCGCACGCCGGCGTACCAGGGCATGCCGTAGAGCTGCTCGTCGTAGGTGCCGGCGTCGACCAGGCCCTCGACGAGGTCGTCGCTGACCCCGGCCGCGTCCACGTACTCGTCCAGGGGGGCGAGCGCGCCGGCGTCGGCGAACTCGGGGGTCCAGGTGGTGCCGGTCTCGGCGACGTCGGGGGTGGTCCCGCCGGCGATGGAGGTGACGAACCGGTCGTGGGCGTCGCCCCACTCGACGAACTCGACGTCGAGCGTCGCGCCGGTCTCCTCCTCGAACGCGGTCGAGACGTCGGCGAAGAAGTCCTCGGCGTCCGGGTTGGTGCCCTGCATGATCCACACGCTGAGGGTGCCGTCACCCTCGCTGTCGCCGCCGCCACCACCGCCGCAGGCGGCCGTCGTGGCCGCGAGAAGCAGGGCTCCGGTGGCTGCCGCCACGGGCCGTCGCATCGCTCGAGTCATCCTTCGGCTTCCTTCCGCTGGTCCTGCGCCGGGCGCCGCGAGAGTAGCCAGATGGTATTTCTGAGAAATGAACTTCCCAATACGCGGCATTGCGTGGAGATTACTGACCGGGTGAAGTGCATGCTAGGGGTGTTACCAAACCGTGATTGCCCATCATGGCATGGCACCTTTCACCCGCGGCTAAGGCACGCGCGCGGTCCATTCCGGAGTACCGAACTTCGACTCGACCAGAGCTCGCGCCAGCGCCCACTCGTCGGGCGTGACCTCGCCCGGCACGGTGCGGTACCGCTCGCGGAACGACGCCTCGAGCGCGTCGATCACCTCGGCGCGGCTGAGCCCCGTCTGCGAGCGCAGCGGGTCCACGCGCTTGTTGGCGCTGCGGGTGCCCTTGTCGCTGAGCTTCTCGCGCCCGATGCGCAGCACGTCGGTCATCTTGTCGGCGTCCATGTCGTACGCCATGGTCGCGTGGTGCAGCACGGCGCCCCCGGCGAGCCGCTTCTGGGCGGCGCCGGCGATCTTGCCGGCGGGCGACGCGATGTCGTTGAGCGGCACGTACGAGGCCTCGATGCCGAGGCCGTGCAGGGCGCCGATCACCCAGTCGTCGAGGAACGCGTAGGACCGTTCGAAGCTCAGCCCGTCGACGAGCGAGCCCGGCACGTACAGGGAGTAGGAGATGGTGTTGCCGGGCTCCATGAACATGGCGCCACCACCCGAGATCCGCCTGATCACGCGGGCGCCGTGCCGTGCGGCACCCTCGGAGTCGACCTCGTTGCGCAGCGACTGGAACGATCCGATGATCACCGCGGACTCGTCCCACTCCCAGAACCGCAGGGTCGGCCCGCGCCGTCCGGCGCCCAGCTCCTCGGTGAGGACCTGGTCGAGCGCGACGTTGAGCAGGGGCGAGACCGCGGGGGTGCGGATCACCTGGAACTCGTGGTCCTCCCAGGCCGTCGCGTGGCCGAGCGCGCGCCGGGCGGCGACGGCCACGGCGTCCGCGTCGAAGCCCACGGCGGTGGCGCCGTCCAGGGCGCCGCGCACCGCCTCGGCGAGCTGCGCCTTCGACGCGTCGGCGGGCATCCCGTCGAGGGCCGCGCCCATGGCCTCCAGCGCCTCGTCGGGCTCGAGGAAGAAGTCCCCGCTCACCCTGGTGCCCGTCAGGCGGCCCGGCGGACCCGCCGCCCCGTCCACCTCGGTCTCGACACGAACCAGCTTTCCGAGTGGAACCTTGAACTCTCCTCGCACGTGTTCACAGTAGGCGACGGTGCCTGTGGTGTCCGACGTCGGAGCGAGCCTTGGGTACGGAAGGTGAGGTCCGACGTCGGGCACGTCCGATATTTGGCGAGAAGAGGCGTCAGAACAGACCAGAATTTCCTCTTCTCTTTAGACAACCTTGCCCTGGTTTCGTGTCAGAATGACCTGGTGTCGGAACACTCACAGGGATTTGATGGAGTGGCGGTCGAGGGCTTTGATGCCTGGGTCGTCGCTCTCGACGTAGGCGGCAGTGGCTCGCGCCTGGTCGCAGAGTTCGGCAACTCCGTGAACCCCGAGCGGATCAGCCTCAGCGGGCGCGCCGTCAAGGTCAACCACCACGGCAGCGACGCCTCGGCCGTCGTCGCCTCCCTGTGCCAGTCGTTCAACGCGTGGGCCGCCCGGATGGGCCACCACGGCATGAGCGACGGCAGCACCGCACCCGTCTCCTCCGCGGCGGTCGGCATCACCGGCCTGACCTCGCTGGTCGAGAAGCCGCTCGAGATCCACGACATCCTCGCCCGCGAGCTGCGGACCAACCGCACCGCCGTGGCGGGTGACGCACTCACCGCGCACCTCGGCGCCCTGCGCGGGCGCGCCGGAGCCGTGCTGTCGGTCGGCACGGGCGCCGTGGCGTTCGGCTACGACGGCGTGAACCGCTGGCGCCGCGCGGACGGCTGGGGACACCTGCTCGGCGACCTGGGCGCGGGCGTCTGGGTCGGCGGCGAGGCGCTGCGCGCCGCGGGCCGCTACCACGACGGCGCGAGCCGTGGTGCGTCGAAGCGCCTGCTCGAGGCGGCCGTCGCCAAGTTCGGCCTCATCGAGAGCTGGCCCAACCAGTTCTACAAGAACGCGGAGCGCGCCAAGCAGCTCGCGTCGATGGCGCCCGAGGTGATGATCGCCGCCGCCGAGGGCGACCCCACGTCGATCCGGATCCTCGAGGAGGCCGGGCGGCACCTCGCCGACACGCTGGCGAGCGCGCTCGGCCGTGACATCCCGCCGCTGGCCTCCACGACCGGTCGCCTGGTCCAGGAGGAGTCGCCGCTCACGGTGTCGCTCACCAAGCACCTCTCGGAGGACCGTCCCGACGTCTCGCTCGTACCGAGCGGAGGCTCCCCGCTGGACGGCGCACTCCACCTGGCCCGCCGGCTGCGCGAGGCGCCCCACTCCGTGACGGGGTTCCGGCCGTGGCTCACCATCCGCGTCGACGGCCACCACACCAGCCGCGACACCCCGGAGGACGTGGGCGGCACCGACATCCTCACCGCTCAGCTCTCGGCGACCGACCTGCCTGGTGACGAGCTTCAGTGAACGACGGCAGTTCACCCGCATGGTCCTTCACTGACGTGCTGTGCCCGGATCCCCGGTACGGGTGTATGTTCTCGACCCAGCCTCACCACACCATCCCGGGAGATGCGACATGACAGGTGACGTCCTCGTCCGACTCAGGCGCGCACTACCGACGCTGCGGCCAGCGGAGGCGAGAGTGGCGCAGACGGTCCTCGACGACCCGAACACCGTCGTCGCCTCGACCATCACCGAGCTCGCCGGGCACGCGGACACGTCACAGGCCACCGTGGTGCGGTTCTGCCGTGCCGTCGGCTACGCCGGTTACCCCGAGTTCCGGATCGACCTGGCACAGGCGACCAGCCGCCGCGAGGTCGAGATGGAGCGGTCCGGCATCGCCGAGGGCGAGATCAACCAGACCGACGACATCGAGGCCGTCGTCTCCAAGATCGCGTTCCACGAGGCGCGCACCATCGAAGAGACCGCCCGCATGATCGACACGGACGCGATCGAGCGCGTGGCGGTGGCGATCTCCGAGGCCAAGCGGGTCGACGTCTACGGCGTCGGATCGTCCAACCTCGCCGCCGCCGACCTCGCGATGAAGCTGCAGCGCATCGGCGTCTTCGTGTTCAGCTCGCCCGACCCGCACCAGCAGCTCGCCTCGTCGGCGCTGCTCGAGCCGGGCAACGTGGCCGTGGCGGTCTCGCACTCCGGCCAGACGCGCGAGACCAACCAGGCACTGGAGATCGCGCGCAAGCGTGGCGCCCTCACGGCGGCGATCACGAACTTCCCCGACGCCCCGATCGGTCTCGTGTCCGACGTCGTGCTGGCCACCACGGCCCGCGAGACGCAGTTCCGGGTGGGTGCCATGTCGAGCCGCATCGCGCAGCTCACCGTCGTGGACTACCTGTTCGTCCGCGTCGCGCAGCGCACCTACGACCGCTCGTCCATCGCCATCAAGGCGACGTACGACGCGGTGCGCGACCAGCGCCTCGACTTCGGGACCACCAAGGTGGACCGGTCGGCGGCCCCCGCCGCGCCGGTCGCCTGACCACTTCTCCATCTCGTCGAGTGCGGGGTGTCTGTGGGACCAACGGCTGTTGGTCCCACACCACCACCCCCCCCACCAAGCGGAGGCACACCGAAAAAAAAAGAACAAAAAAAACAGAAAGAGGGTGAGGGGTTGTGGGGTGGGGGT
>NZ_JBFAKX010000042.1:0-10276 GCF_040655935.1 Promicromonospora sp. NPDC050262
CCATGATCGCGGTGAACCGGCCCTGCTCGAAGTCGACGTCCACGCCGTCCAGGGCGCGCACGATCGCCTCACCCTTGCCGTACGTCTTCGTCAGGTTCCTGGCCCGGACGGCACGGGCGGCCCTGCCCGAACCCGGAGCCGGCTGGTCCGCCGGGACGTACACGGTGGTGTCCACGAGATTCTCCTCGGTGATCGACGCTGCTGGATGCTGGCGCCGCTGGATGCTGGCGCTGCTGCGTGCTGCGCGGGCCGCCGGTGGCGACACGCGCCGGGCGACGCCTGCGGGAACGTGTCCCGCGAGCGGCCCGGAAGTGGTCCGGCCTTCCCGGGGTGGACCCCGGTTCGGCCGGCATCAACGAACCTACGGAGCCGGGGCGGGTCTGGACATCGGGCGTCGGCCTGATCCTTCCCTGGTCGTGTCATCCCTTGGTCGTACATCTCGTCAGTCCCGGGTAGGGGCAGTCCCCCAGGGGTTGTGCCCCAGGGAGCGCGACGGTAAGCCTGTGGAAGCCGGGGTTGTGCACAGAAACCCTGGTCAGGGCCCTGGCGCGGACCGGCCGGCGCAAGGCTGGGGGCATGACCACACCCCCGCCGCCCGACGACGCCGTGCGCGTGACCCTGCACCCGGGCGAGGACGTGCTCCTGCGGCCGGGCAGCCGGCTCGGCGAGGTGCGCGGGCCGCTGGCCGCGCTCGCCCGCCGCCCCGAGCTGCGGTGGGCGGCGCTGACGGCCGACGGTGTGCGCCTGACCGACGACCAGGTGGTCGGCGAGCGCCCCCTGCTGCCCGGCGCCGTGCTGCGGGTGCGGCGGCCGGACGGCGCCGGGCCGGGGGCGGCCGGCCCGGATGCCGGGCCCGGACCCGGTCACGCCGCCGCCGGTCTCGACACAGCCGGGCTCACCCGGGCCTGGCTGGTCGTCCGGGTGACCGGTCCCGACGCCGGGACCGTCGTGGGTGCCGACAGCCCCTGGGCTGCCCTCCGGACATGGGCCCGCCTGCGCCGGGGCGGGCGCCTCGTGATCAGCCGGTCCCGCGGTCCTGCCGCACTGCTCGCACCCCGGCCGGACACCGCGCCGGGCGGCGTCCCGTGGCCGCTCGTGCTGCTCCCCGCGGTCGCGTCACTGGTGCTCGCGGCGGTCCTGCGTCAGCCGGTCCTGGCGGTGTTCGCCCTGGTAGGCCTGGTTGTGGCCGCCCCGCAGCTGCGCGCCGCGCGGCAGCGGACGACGGGCCGGGGCGCCGCGCGCGGCGGGGCGCGCGAGCTGCCCGGGCCGGCGCGCCTCCTCGCCTTCGCGCACGCCGCGCTCCACGTCTCGCCCGGCGCGTGGACGGCGGCGCGGGAGGCCTGGGCGGCCGCCCTGGCGCGAGGCGCGACGGCGGCCCCCGGTGCCGCGTCCGGAGCGGCCGTGGACCTCCCGTCCGCACCGGACGGCCCGTGGGCCGCGCTGCTGCGGGACGGCGCGGTCGCCGTGCTCGGCCCGGGGGACCTCGCCCGGTCGGTCGCCCGCGCGCTGGTCGCCGGGCTCGCCGCCCGCGGCGCGAGCGTGCGGGTCGACGACGGCGCCCAGGGCTGGTCCTGGACCCGCTGGCTCCCCGACGGCAGGCCGTCGGTGCTGGTGGTCGACGGCCCGCCGGTGGCTGGCGGCCCGCCGGGCAGGCCCGCCCCGTCGTCCGCCCACCTCATGGTGTCCGTCGGGTCCGTGCCGCCCGGCTGCCGGGCGCTGGTTCAGGTGCTCGACGCCCGCCGGGTCCGGATCACGGGGCCGGACGGCGCCGCGCGGACCGTGCCGCTCGTGGGCGTCACCGTCGAGTGGGCCGAGCACCTGGCCCGGCTGCTGGCGGGCGCCGCGTGGCTCGCCCGGACGGCTGCCACGCTGCGTGGCTCCGGCGACGGTCGCGACGACGACCCGCGCCTGCCCGCCGCCGTCTCCCTGACCAGGGCGCACGGTCTCGACGAGGTCCCCGGACCGGACCGGGTCGCCGCTGGCTGGGCGGGCGCGGGGGGCCGGGCGGCTGCGGAGGACCAGGCGGCTGCGGAGCACCGGACACGCGCCGACGGCTGGGCCGTGCCGCTCGGCCTCGGCGCGGACGGCGCGCCCGTGCTCCTGGACCTGGTCCGGGACGGGCCGCACCTGCTCGTCGCGGGCACCACCGGGTCGGGCAAGTCCGAGCTGCTCCAGACGCTGGTGCTCGGGCTCGCGCTCGCCCGGCCGCCCGCACACCTCGCGCTCGTGCTGGTCGACTTCAAGGGCGGCGCGAGCCTCGGTGCCTGCGGCCGGCTGCCGCACGTGGTGGGGCAGGTGACCGACCTCGAACCCGGGCTGGCCGCTCGGGCGCTCGCCGGGCTGCGTGCCGAGCTGCGGCGCCGGGAGCGGATCCTCGCGGAGCGCGGCGCGGCCGACGTCGTCGCGCTCCCGCCCGGTGTGCTGCCCCGGCTGGTCGTCGTGATCGACGAGTTCCGCGCCCTGGCCGACGACCTCCCCGCGTTCCTGCCGGCGCTGCTGCGCGTCGCGGCGCAGGGCCGGTCGCTCGGCGTGCACCTGGTGCTCGCGACCCAGCGGCCGGGCGGCGCCGTCGGCCCCGACCTGCGGGCCAACGTCAGCGCCCGGCTGGCGCTCCGGGTCACCGATCCGCTGGAGTCGCGCGACGTGGTCGACGACCCCGCCGCGGCGTACCTCCCGGGCACGACGCCGGGGCGGGCCGTGCTGCGCCTCGGTTCGGCGCGACCCGTGCTGCTGCAGTGCGCGCACGTCACGACGTCGCCCGAGGCGCGGCTGCCCCTGGTCCGCCGCGCGCCCGCACGGCCGGGAGGCCGCGCGACGGCGTCGCGCGTCGCCGTCACGGCCACGCCGGGACCGGACGCCACCGGACCGGATGCCACCGGGCAGGACACCACGGTGCAGGACGTCGCCACACTGGTCGTCGATGCCATCCGCCAGGCCGCCAGTGCGCTGGGTCACCGCCCGGGCGCGCCGCCCTGGCTGCCGCCGCTCCCCCGGTCGGCCGGAACCGCCGACCTGCCCCCGCGCACCCGGCGGGACCGGGACGGCCTCGCGCTCGCCCTGGGCGACGACCCGGAGGGACAGCGCCGCACGACGGTCGCCTGGCGCCCGGCGGACGGCCACCTCGCGGTAGTCGGCCCGGCCCGATCGGGCCGCACGACCGCACTGGTCACGGTGGCCCTGGCCGCGCTGCGCCGGGGCTGGCGGGTCCACGGGATCACGCGCGACGCCGCCGGACTGGCGGTACTGCGGGACCACCCCGGCTACGCCGGCACCAGCCACCCGGACGGCGCCGGGGCGCTGGACCGCCTGCTGTCCGACGCCGGGCCCGCCGCCCCCGGAACGGCACACGGCACGCTGGTGCTGATCGACGGTGTCGAGGACGTGCGCGGCACGCTGCCCCTCGCGACGCTGCGGTCGGGGGTCTCGTTCGCGGTGACGGCCGACGGCCCGTCCGTGGGCGGGCTGGCGGCGCGGTTCGGGCCGCGCCTGGTGCTGCTGAGCACCGACCGCGCAGCCGACGTGGTGCTCGGGGCACCGGCGATGCTCGCGGGTGCGGGCGGGCCGCCCGGCCGGGCCGCCTGGTGCGACCGGGACGATCCGGTGCTGTGCCAGGTGCTCGAACCGGAGGTCGCCCAGCCGGACCGGCCCCGGGTGCTCAGTCCTCCGAGCGGGTCCCGGACGTCGCCGCGACGACGGCGGGCGTCATGAGCAGCACGACCACGCCCACCGCGATCACGAGCGCGGCCCACCCGCCGGGGACGGCGGGTCCGCTGCCGCTCCCGACCGCCGCGATCGACCCGATGATCTGAAAGAGCTGCCAGGTCACGACGGGTCCGCGGCCGGATCGGCGACCCGCGAGAAGTGCCCGGCAACACACCACGAGAACCCAGGCGACTCCCAGGAGGAAGAGAACCAGAAAGAGGCTCACTCCTACTGACATGGAACCGCCCGTAATGAGTTCGCCAAGGAGCACCACGGCGAAGGCAACGAGGCCGATCACCTCGACCACCACGCCGATCACGAGGGCACGAAGAAACGCCGGGACACGAGGTGCGAAAAAGGCTTCCAGTACAGGCACGACGAACTAGGATACTGGCGAGAAGGGTATTCACAATAGTGTGACGGATACCTCAGGGTTCATGGCTCAGAAACTTCGCCGTAACCCCTTGTGCGAGCGTTCACGAGCGTGTGAACCTAGATGCAGCAATCCCACACACCCCCGAACACACCCCCGTCGGTCGCCGCCTGGCGCTCAGGGATCGGAAAACGATCCACAACCAGACCTGCGCGCCCCAGACGCACGACGACGATGCTCCCTAGTGGCGAGCCGGACGGTGGGAAGTTCCTTCCAAGGAGTACGTGACCATGGACTGGCGCCACCGCGCAGCATGCCTCGAAGAGGACCCCGAGCTGTTCTTCCCCATCGGCAACACGGGCCCTGCCCTGCTGCAGATCGAGGAGGCCAAGGCCGTGTGCCGTCGCTGCGACGTAGTCGACACCTGCCTCAAGTGGGCGATCGAGTCCGGCCAGGATGCCGGCGTCTGGGGCGGCATGAGCGAGGACGAGCGCCGTGCGCTCAAGCGCCGCACCGCGCGCGCTCGTCGCGCAGGCTGAACCGACAGCACAGCACCACCCCGCACCACGTTTTCCGCGAGCCACGCCTGAGCACGCCCCCTCCGCCCAGGCGTGGCTCGCGTCATTCCACACCTGTCAGACCCACAGGTCACCCCGGTGACCTGTGGGTCTGACACGTCTGGCGGGGTTCTGACGCGTCAGGGCGGTCAGGAGCGGGCCGGCTCCGCCACCCGCAGCACGAGCTGCAGCACCACCTCGGTGCCGCCGCCGGGCCGCGCCGACCACTCGATGGTCCCGCCGAGCTCGTTGGTGACGAGCGTGCGCACGATCTGCGTGCCCAGACCGCTGCCGGGGCCCCGTCCGCCGGCGCCGCCGTTCTCGGGCAGCCCCACGCCGTCGTCGGCCACGACCACCCGCAGGTCGGAGTTCTCGCGCTCCACGGCGATCTCGACCGTGCCCGCGGAACGCCCGACGAACCCGTGCTCGACCGCGTTGGTGACCAGCTCCGTGAGCACGAGCGCGAGCGGCGTCGCGTCCTGCGCGGGCACCATGCCGAACGAGCCGGTCCGCACGGTCCGCACCGAGGTGTCCGCCGACGCGACGTCGGCCGTGAGCCGCAGGGCCCTGCCCACCATGTCGTCGAGCTCGACCTGCTCGTCGAGCGTCTGCGAGAGGCTCTCGTGCACCAGGGCGATCGTCGAGACGCGCCGCATGGCCTCCTCGAGCGCCTCCTTGGCCGCCGGCACGTCCATCCGCCGGGCCTGGAGCCGCAGCAGCGCGGCCACGGTCTGCAGGTTGTTCTTCACGCGGTGGTGGATCTCACGGATCGTCGCGTCCTTGGTGATGAGCTCGCGCTCGCGCCGGCGCAGCTCGGACACGTCGCGGCACAGCAGCACGGCGCCGATGCGCTGGCCGCGGTCGGTCAGCGGCATCGCGCGCAGCGACAGGGACACCCCGTGCGCCTCGATGTCCGTGCGCCACGGGGCGCGCCCCATCACCACGAGCGGCAGCGACTCGTCCACGGGCTGGAGCTGCTCCACCATGTCGGCCGTCACCTCGACGAGGGACTGCCCCACGAGCGGGCCGATCACGCCGAGCCGGTGGAAGCACGACAGCGCGTTGGGGCTCGCGTACAGCACCTCGCCCTCGGAGTTGAGGCGGATCAGGCCGTCACCCACGCGCGGCGCGCCGCGGCGCGAGCCGGTCGCGGCGTTCGGCAGGGGGAACTCGCCCCGCGGGATCATCGCCACGAGGTCGTCGGCCGCCTCGACGTAGTTCAGCTCCAGGCGCGACGGCGTCCGGCCCGAACCGAGGTTGGTCTGCCGCGCGATCACCGCGACCGCCGTGTCCTTGTGCACCACGGGGATCGCCTCCTCCCGCACGGCGTACGCGCCGAACCAGCGCGGCTCGCGGGCGCGCTGCGCCTTCGCCTCGGCCATCGCCTTGGCGAGCTGCGGGCGCTGCCCCTCGGGCGCGAACGAGCCGACGACGTCGTCGTAGTGCACGGTGGCACCCGTCGACGGCCGGCACTGGGCGATCGCGACGAACCGCCCGTCATCGGTCGGCAACCACAGGACGAGGTCCGCGAACGCCAGGTCCGAGACCACCTGCCAGTCGCCGACCAGGAGATGCAGCCACTCCACGTCGGCCGGCTCGAGGTCGGCGTGCTCAAGGATCAGGTCACTCATCGCGGACACGCGCCAAGCCTATGTCGGAACCGGCTCATGGACCGATGAGTGCTCGGCGCGTACCCACGGCCCGGGCACGGCTCCTCCAGATCGGACGCGCGCAACGCGTCGGTTAGAGTTCCACCACCGGCATGCCCCGTCGGCGCGAGGAGGAGAGCCCGTGCACCTGACAGTGGACCTGACGTTCCCCGCAGACATCGACGACGTCTCCGCGATGCTCGCCGACGAGTCGTTCGTGCGGTGGCGCGCCCAGCGCTCCACCGGCTCGGTGAACGGCGTGGTCGAGCAGGCCGACGTCACGGGGACCGCGGTCACCGGCTTCACCGTCGTGGTGCGGCGCACCCTGCCGACCGACATCATCCCCGTGCAGGCGCGCCCGTTCGTGGGGGCGCACCTCGAGATCCGCCAGGCCGAGGCCTGGGAGGCGGCGTCCGAGGGGCGCCGCACGGGCACCGTGGCGGTCGAGATCCTGGGCGCGCCGGTGCGGGTCACGGCCACCGCGGCCCTGACCGCCCTGCCCGACGGCGGCACCCGCCTCACCTACGCGGGCGACGTCCGGGCGACGGTCCCGCTGTTCGGCACCGTGATCGAGGAGGCCGCAGTCAGCGCCGTGCGCACCACCCTCGAGACCGAGGCCGAGGCGGGCCGCGACTGGCTCGCCGGCAAGCGCACCGGAACGGCCTGAGCCGTCCCGGACGGGACTTCCCCTGACGGGGATGTCCCTGCCAGGATGCCCCTGCGGATCGCGCCGGACGGCGCGACCCGCGTCAGATCCTGACGAGTTTTTTCCCTTCCAGGCACGACTGCGGCATTTCAGACATCGTTTCTCAATTGGTACTTTACGTTCGTTCCACCTCGTTCGTTTCCCGACGGCGAGGTGCTAGAACCTGAGCGAACATTCGTGTCGGATGTGGGCGAGTTTGTGCTCTGATATCGCTTTCACGCATCGACACGCGTACCGAACACAAGGAGTACCAGTGCCCACCAAACACGGACCGGTCCGAAGCCGGACCGTCGCCCCTCACCGCGCGGCCGCTGCCGCACTCGCGGCCCTCGTCCTGCCCCTCACCGGATGCGGCTCGCTCCTGGGTGAGGAAGCCGCGGGCTCCGACGGCGACGACGCTCCGATCACCCTTACCGTGTCCACGTTCAACGACTTCGGGTACACCGACGAGCTGCTCGCCCGGTACACCGAGGAACACCCGAACGTGACCGTCGAGCACATCGTGGCGCCGACGTCCGACGAGGCCCGCCTGCAGATGCTCAAGGCGTTCACCACGGGTGACGGGTCCGAGCTCGCCGACGTGGTCGCGGCCGAGGTCGACTGGCTGCCGGAGCTGATGGAGCACTCGGAGCTCTTCGAGGACCTGACGGACCCCGAGGTCACCAAGCGCTGGGTGGACTGGAAGGTGGCGCAGGCCACGACCACCGACGGCAAGCTGCTCGGCTACGGTACCGACATCGGCCCCGAGGCGATCTGTTACCGCGCCGACCTGTTCGAGGCGGCCGGGCTGCCGACCGGCCGCGACGAGGTCGCCCAGCTGCTCGGCGGCAAGGGCGCCACGTGGGACCGCTACTTCGAGGTGGGCCGCCAGTTCACGGCGCAGTCCGACGCCGCGTGGTTCGACGGCACCACCGGCATGTTCCAGGGCATGGTCAACCAGCTGCCCGCCGCCTTCGAGGACCCGGCGACGCAGAAGCCGACCGACCTGGCGACCAACAGCGAGGTCCGCGCGATCTACGACCAGATCACGTCCGGCATCAACGACGGCCTCTCGGCGGGCCTGGAGCAGTGGACCCCGCAGTGGACGGCCGGGTTCCAGCAGAACGCGTTCGCCACGATGCTGTGCCCCGGCTGGATGATGGGCCCGATCGAGTCCTACTCCCAGGGGGTCAAGGGCTGGGACGTGGCCAACGTCTTCCCGGGCGGCGGCGGCAACTGGGGCGGCTCGTTCCTGACGGTGCCCTCGGCCGGTCTGCACACGGAGGAGGCCAAGGAGCTCGCCGCGTGGCTCACCGCACCGGAGCAGCAGACGGAGGCCTTCACGACTGCCGGTGCGTTCCCGTCGCAGCTCGAGGCCCAGGGCTCCGAGGCCGTGCAGGGCTACGTGAACCCGTTCTTCAACAACGCGCCGGTGGGCACGATCTTCACCGCCCGCGCCCAGTCCATCGACGGGGCCCCGCACAAGGGGCAGTACTACTTCGCCATCCGTGACGAGGTCAACAACGCGCTGGCCGCCGTCGACGCCGGGACGAACAGCCCCGAGATCGCCTGGAACCAGGCGGTGCAGACCGTCTCCGGCTTCCGGATCAAGGAGTAGGCGAACCAGGCTTCGCCCACCCCCTGCCTTGACACGGCAGGGCCCGGACCGCAACGATCAGGTCGCGTGGTAGCGCTCCCACACCCCAGGAGTGGGAGCGCTCCCAGTGCCGGTACGCAGCTGTGCCAAGCGCGGCACGAGATCGCGACCCGCAGGAACCCGTAGGACCAGACCGCACGACAAGGGAGTCCCCAGTGCTGAGCAGTACCCGACCCACGCGGCGCGCAGCCGCCCGTACCCTCCAGGCGACCGCCGGCGTGGCCGCCGTCGCGCTCGCCCTCACCGCCTGCGGCGGTGGATCCGACGAAGGATCTGGCGAGGAGGACGGCCCGATCACCCTGAAGGTCGCGACGTTCAACGACTTCGGCTACACGGACGAGATGCTCGCCGAGTACACCAAGGAGCACCCGAACGTCACGGTGGAGCACGTCAAGGCCGCCACGACGGACGACGCGCGCAGCAACATGACCACCAAGCTCGCCGCCGGCGGCGAGGGCCTGGCCGACATCGAGGCCATCGAGGTCGACTGGCTGCCCGAGCTCACGCAGTACCCCGACCTCTTCACCGACCTGGCCGACCCGGAGCTCGAGGGCCGCTGGGTGGACTGGAAGGTCCAGCAGGCCACCACGACCGAGGGCAAGGTCATCGGTTACGGCACCGACATCGGCCCCGAGGCCATCTGCTACCGCGCCGACCTGTTCGAGAAGGCCGGCCTGCCGACCGACCGCGCGGAGGTCGCCGAGCTGCTCGGTGGCGAGGACGCGACGTGGGAGGACTACTTCGCCGCGGGCCGTGACTTCGTCAAGGAGTCGGACGCCGCCTGGTACGACAGCTCCGCCGGCACCTTCCAGGGCATGATCAACCAGCTGCCCGCCGCGTTCGAGGACCCGGAGACGGGCGAGGCCAAGGACCTGGGCGACAACGCCGAGGTCAAGGCGATCTACGACGAGATCGTCGGCTCGGTCGAGGACGACCTGTCGGCCGGCCTGGAGCAGTGGGGCGACGACTGGGTCGCCGGCTTCCAGAACGACGCCTTCGCGACGATGCTGTGCCCGGCCTGGATGACCGGCCCGATCGAGCAGAACTCCGGTGGCATCGAGGGCTGGGACGTCGCCGACGTCTTCCCCGGTGGCGGCGGTAACTGGGGCGGCTCGTTCCTGACCGTCCCGGCCTCCGGCGAGCACACCGAGGCGGCCAAGGAGCTCGCCGCGTGGCTGACCGCCCCGGAGCAGCAGACCAAGGCGTTCGAGACCTCGGGCACGTTCCCGTCGCAGATCGAGGCGCAGGAGTCCGAGGCCGTCCAGGGCTTCACCAACGAGTTCTTCAACGACGCCCCGGTGGGTCAGATCTTCTCCACCCGGGCCCAGGCGATCGAGGGTGCCCCGTACAAGGGCGCGCACTACTTCGCCATCCGTGACGAGGTCACCAACGCGCTCAACCGCGTCGACATCACCAAGTCGCAGGACGCCGACGAGTCCTGGGACGAGGCCGTCGAGAAGGCTGCCGCGCTCGGCTGAGCAGGCACTGCCTGAAGCGGGCCCGTCCCGGGCCTGAACTGCTGGCCGCGACCGGTGGCCGGGCTCGTCGAGACACGTGTCCCCGCGCGGCCAGCTGGCTCTCCGCGTTGGGCACGCCGACGACGGCCGTGGCGAGCTGCCAGAACGCGAGCGCGGCGAAGCCCACCGCGACCAG
>NZ_JBFAKX010000043.1:0-9292 GCF_040655935.1 Promicromonospora sp. NPDC050262
TCAAGACAACGAAAAACGCCCCTCACCTGCGTGAACAGGTGAGGGGCGATCTGTCGGGCTGACAGGATTTGAACCTGCGACCCCTTGACCCCCAGGTGGATTGACGAGTCCTCGCCCCCGGTTCTCTGCGGTTGCTGTGAGCTAGGGAGTGCTCCGACACGCATCGCGTGCAGGGCGTTGGGGACAGATCGGGGACACATCCGGTGCGGCCGTAGGTGGGCATCGCCCGGCTCCCTGCCACGTCTTGTCGACGTCGGATCGGGTCAAGGGTGGACGGAGTCCATCACGTAGTGACGCGTAGTGCCCTTGATGCGGTTCGGCGTTGATAAGAGACTTCGAGAGCCGGTCGTTGCTTGTCTCGTGAGAAGTTGGACCACTGATCAGGCGAGCATGGGGGAGCGGGGGCGGGCGGTTGTTAGGCGGATGATCGAGTAGCCGGCTACGGGTGCCGGCCGCCGTGACCGTCCGCGATCTACGGGAAGCACGACGACGAGCAAGAGCTGCACGACGAGAGACGGTTTCGGTCATCTGGCCGGGCCGCCTTCGTCATGAGTGGGGCGCGCCGTGCCGGCGCGACCAGGGTGCGATGGGGGTGCGCGGAGCGAGCGCAGCGAGCCCGCGCGGGGGCCGGCTCCCCTGTCGCGGGCCCCTGGGCGCGCCGGCACGGCGCGCCCCTGCGCGGCGGAGCCGCGCCTTGAGCCAGTAAAGAAAGTCCTCACACGGCTGGCTGGCGTCAAAGAGCCTGTTAGTTCACCCCCTCCTTGGACGTGACCGAGGGGTTGCGTGAGCGTAAGTTATAGGCGCTGGCACGCAGGCATGATGTCTAGCGCTCCTGACGCGACGAAGGGTCGACATGCCACCGAGGAATCGACGAGTCCGGGCCGATCGTTCGGCTGATGACCAGAACGAGTCAGCTCCACACCTCGATACGACGCACGGGCAACTGACTCTAAGCCTTTCGGGATTCAAGGCGATCGGTAACAGGGTTTCGATAAATGTCGCTCCGCTGACGGTCCTGTCCGGATCGAATAGTGCGGGAAAGTCTAGCTTCATGCAGGCATTCCTCTTGCTGAAGCAGACAATCGATTCCAGTTTTGATCCGGGCGCAATACTGCTTCACGGTCCGAACGTGAAGTTTACCGATGCAAGTCAGACGCTGAGCCGCGAGAGATCCCGGGCTACTCAAAGCGCATCGTTCACTGTTGGATTGGCGAGCGGCGACTTTGACCGCACTATTTCCTACACTACGAGCGATGACGGGTTCGTCATATCACATGACATCGCTTCGGGGCCGGGTCGGTCCATGAATCTCTACCCAGGAATGCCAGCGACAAAAGTTGCAGAGTACGAGCCGTATCTAAACGCGCTTGGCCGAGCGTTTATTAACAACAGCCTAGAATCCGAGTATGAGTACGAAGTGGATGTGCTCCGGAGCACATGCTTCTTGGACTTATCCCTGACCCTCATCTCGAAAGATAGCAAAGTTCGGGCTCCGCTAAAAACTCCAGTCGTTGACAACGACACCGCGCAATGGTCGCAATTGCTGCGAGGAATAATCCACGTGCCTGGTCTGCGTGGAAACCCGGAGAGGCAATATCCTCGATCCGCGGTCGGCTCCACGTACATAGGAACGTTCGAAACGTATGTGGCCAGCATAATTCATGAGTGGTCGAATCGGGCGCCGAGTCTGGTCACGAGCCTGGCGCATGACCTGGAAGTACTAGGCCTCACCTGGAAGATTAAGGCACAGAAGATTAACGACGCATCCGTCGAGTTGCTGGTCGGACGTACGCCGCGCGCTCAGCGAGGCGGTGCACAGGATCTGGTCAGTGTGGCCGACGTAGGTTTCGGCGTTAGCCAGGCTCTGCCTGTCCTAGTATCGCTGCTCGCGGCGAGAGTCGGCCAGATTGTCTACCTGGAGCAACCTGAGATTCACCTGCATCCAAGGGCGCAGGTTGCTCTTGCGGCGCCGTTGGTTGCCGCAGCTAATCGTGGGGTCCGCGTGGTAATCGAGACTCACAGTTCCCTGTTGATCCGTTCAATCCAGACCGAGATAGCGCTCGGCAGCCTGCCGCCTTCGGCGGTGTCGATGAACTGGTTCAGTCGTGATCCGGAGACCGGGTTCAGTCGCGTAGACGTGGCGGAACTGGACGAAGCAGGTCGTTTCGGTGACTGGCCCGTTGACTTTGATGAGATTTCCCAGGATGCCGACATTGACTACCTCAAGGCGATCGGGGCCCGTCGATGACGACTGCACAGTACAACCAGTACCTGATCATCGATACGAACATCGCGAAGTCGTACAACGATCCAGCGAGGAACGACACGAGTCTTGACTGCCTACTCCTTTTGAATGCATTGCAGGACGCGGCGTGCAAGGTAGGGGTCGTGACATCACCGGAACTCGAAACCGAGTGGACAGAGCATGCTTCGCGGGCATTCAACCGGTGGTGGGCAAGTATGGAGTCCAGGCGCAGGATCCGACACATAGAAGATCGCCGTGTTGCGGATTATCGAAGGGCGATAAGCAAGGTCGAAGATGAAGGCATCAGAACTGCCATGGAGAAGGATGCCTTCATCGTAGAGCTCGTGATCCTCAATTGGTTTGCGGTGGCGTCTCGGGATGATCGACAGCGGAATTATGTGGTGAGGCTTGGTGCCGATTACGAGGTTCTGCGAAAAATACAGTGGTTCAACCCATCCGAAGACTGGCAGGATTGGCTGCGCGGTGGCTGCGTGGACTCGACTGTCTTCCAATGCAACTAGGCAGGCTGCGAAACGCTGGCTGAGCTACGTTGCGGCTGAATTCGGACCATCAGGGATAAGGTAGACGGCGGCTGGCTCCTCAATGTTAGGAGCGGCCCGATGAACGATTTCTGCGACACGTTCCGCTCCGAGGCTTTCATAGAGACTAATCGCAGCGCGGTCTTTAAGCATTACGTCGAATGCGATAGCCAGTTTCCGGGCGCGTGCGAACTCGATGGCCGTTTTCATTAGAAGTCGTCCTGCTCCGGTACCTCGGTGCTCGGGGGCGACGAAGAGCCGAGCGGGTATTGCGAGGAACTGGACGTCGCCGTGCGTGTGCTCGTACCAGGCTCGCGCGGCGTCGTCGCTTGGGGCACCTATGGTTAAGGTGATTTGGCCAATTGGGGTGGTGTCCTCGACTGCGGTCCAACTCCGTAGCTCGCTGTCGTGACGTAGCCAGCCCTCCGGATCGGCCACGCCTTCGATTGGGTATCCGTCCAGCTCATGCACACGTATGAGGATGGCCGCCAGGACGGGAATGTCTTCCTCGCGGCGCGGTCGGATCGTCACAGCCATGGGCTCAGTACTCCACAGGCATGTCGTAGTCGAGCGCTGAGTAGTCGGCGCGCATGCGGAAGTTCGTCACTTCGAACGGCTTATTCTCGGCGGTCATGCCGGTGTGCCACAGGTCGATGATGGGCACGCCTGCCGGCATTTCGAGACCTTCGGCTTCCTCGCGGGTAGCCGGCCTCGCGGTGACCTCTTCGCGGATGTTCGCGATGGTGTACCCGAGGTCTTCCAGCCGGCCGTAGAGCGCGCGCTTGCCGAGGTTTTCGGCCTTCGTGAGCGCGGTGCCCTTGGCGATGGACCACGGGATGAACGTGATGCCGATCTGCATGGGGATCTCGTCGGCGTAGTACCAGTTCTCACGCCGTACGACGTCGGCCCCGGGCTCGATGTCGAGTCGTTCCGCGACGTCGACGGGGGAGGGGATGCGCTCGACGTTGCGCACGTCGACTCGGGGCGTCTTGCCCTGGGCCCGCGCCTCTGCGCCGAACGGGCCATGCGTCGTGACGGCCCGCATCGGCGTCGTGTAGCGCAGCCGGCCGAACCGCATCCACCGCGGCCGCTCACGAACGAAGTACCCGCGCCCGTGCTCGGGCCGCACCAGGCCTTCCTGGATGAGTTCCTGGATCGCCGCTCGGGCCGTGTTCCGGGCACCGTGGTAGGTCGCCGCGAGCACTCGCTCTGACGGGAGCTTGTCGCCGGCGTTGTACTCGCCGGAGTGGATCGCGTCCCGTAGTGCCGCCGCGATCGCGCGGGCTTCGGCGTTGTCGCCGTGGGGTCGCTGATCTGCCATGCGCCCAACTCTAGCGAACTGGTTCAAGCCACTCTCTTGCGCAACTGGCTCAAGCTAGTCTATGGTGTGGATCGCTGGCTTAAGCCAGTTGGATTAGTCGAACAGAAGGGCAAGACCATGGCGATGCAGCGACGGTTTGCAGTGGCTCACGAGGACGTCTTCCCGAAGGGGGCGTTCCTGAAGGGTGAGGTCGAGCCGGTGGCCGACTTCAACGGTCCGAAGCGTGAGGACGGGTCCCGCCCGCAGCAGCTCGACAAGGACACGGGGCTGCCGCTGTGGCAGGTCGTGGTCCTCGACGCGGACGAGGACGCGGGGAAGAAGGACACCGCCGTGACGGTCAAGATCGCGGCGAAGTTCCAGCCCGTGCCCCCGGAGAACAAGACGCCGTTCCCGTGGACGCCCATCGAGTTCGTGGGCCTCACGGCACTGCCGTACGTGGACGACAACGGCAACCGGCCGCGCCTCGCGTGGTCGTACAAGGCCGACGACGTGTGCGAGCCGGGCAAGGCCGACGTGGCCACGCCTGCCCGCCCGGACGCCGGCAAGGCAGCCTGACCCATGAGCATCAACGCCAAGTCGTCGGGGGTGGCGGGGGCTTCGGTTCTCGCCCCCTCGGCGGGGGATGTCCTCCGGTTCGCCGCCTACGTGGCTGAACTGATCGGCGACGACCGGGTGGAGAGCATCGCCTGGTATGACGACAGCTCGACCGGGGAGAAGCGGCTGTTCGTGACGGTCACGGACACCACGCACGGTGAGACGGTCGCCCACCTGCTCGGTCTCGGTGAACGCTCGGACATCGAACGTGATCGCCTCGATGGGTTCTCGTCGTGGAGGGGCACCTCGGGCAACGTGCCCGTGTTCCTGTCCGCACCGCTCGCGCTGGGCGGGCTTCCGCACCGCCGTCCGTGGGACTGGTCCTCTGACGCACACGCCGTTGCGCAGGAGGCTGCCTGATGTCCCGCGCCGAATCCCTCGCGAATGCCGCGAGCTATCTGTCTGAAGCCGTGACGGCGCTGAACGGCGCGTACCGAACCCTCGACCGTGCCGGGGTCCTCGGTGCGGCTGACCAGGCCCAGGGCCTGCACGACCGGGCCGCGAGCCTGCACACCGAAATCAGCCTCGCGGCCACGAACGCCCACCGCGCCGAACGGCCCGAGTTCTACGACGAGTCCGGCCGCTGGGTGGGCCGCTTCGGAATGGAGAAGGATCGATGAAGCCCGAACGCGTCTCCCAGCTCCGGCGTGTGCTGCGCCCGGCCGAGCGGTACATGCGGGCCTGCTCGTGGTGGATCTGGCACCGCCGCGCTCTGGTGCTGACCTTCGGCCTGATCGGTCTGGTCTGGTGGGGCTTCGGCACCCTGACCGGTCGCCCCGACGCCCGTACTGAGGGGCTGTGCTTCCTCGTCGTCGGCCTCGCGCCCGGAGTGGTCTGCGGCTTCTGGTTCGGCGTCGCTCCGGTCAGCTACGAACGCCGCGTAGCCGGCCCGTCCCGGCGTCGGGCGTGGAAGAAATGGGCTCGGCGTGAGTGGGTCGACGTCGCATCGTCGTGCGGCCTGTCCACCAAGAAGGCTGACGGGACCCTCGTCGTGCCTCGGGTGCTCAAGCGTTCGGCAAGGGGCGAGACGCTGACGCTCAAGGTCCGAGTTCAGCGCGGCCTGACACCTGACGCGATCACTCGCGCGCTGCCGGCTATCGCGACCACTGCCAACGCCCTGGCGTGGTCGGCTCGCACGGTTGCCCCGGGAACGGTCGTCATCGCCTTGACGATGCGTGACGCCCTCGCACTGCCGATCACCGCGGGCTTCCCCGAGCTGGTTCTCGTGGATGAACTGCCGATCGGTCGGAAGGTGGATGGCTCGACTTGGCGGCTCGGGCTGCTGGGCCGGCACACCCTCGTCGTGGGCGCCTCTGGCTCCGGCAAGGGCTCGATCTTCTGGGGCATCGCCGCGAACCTCGGCCCGGCCGTGAACGCCGGCCTCGTCAAGCTATGGGGGATCGACCTCAAGCGCGGTCTTGAGGTGCGTGTCGGGGAGGGTCTGTTCCACGCGGTGGCCGACAACCCGAGCGCCGCCATCGCTGCCCTCAAGGCGGTGCTCCGCGTGATTGACGAGCGCGGTGCCGCGATGGCCGGCAAGTCTCGTCTGCACAAGCCCTCCAAAGGTGCGCCGCTGCACGTTGTCATGGTGGATGAGGTCGCCGTGTTGACGGCCTACGCCGAGAAGGAGACCAAGAACGAGGCCTCCCGGCTGCTGTCCGAGATTCTGACCCAGGGTCGCGCCTTCGGCGTCCTGGTCGTGGCCTGCGTGCAGGACCCGCGCAAGGAGACCATCGGGATGCGCGGCCTCTTCACCCAGACCGTGGCGCTCCGGCTCCGCTCGGCCGAAGAGGTCCGGATGGTCCTCGGTGACGGCATGCACGACGTCGCACCGGCCCATGACATCAGCATCGACGCGCCTGGCACGGCGTACGTGGTCAACGACGACGGCACGTCGGACAAGATCCGGGCCGCGTACTGGCCGGACAACCTGATTCGCCAGGTCGCCGCGACGTACCCGAACCACAACGCCGGCCCCGCTGCGCTGTCGCGGTCGGACGCCGATCAGGCTGCCGCATGGCGCGCTGCTGGTGGGCACCTGCATGCCGTGAACCCGCCCACTGAAACGGCCATGAAGTCGACGCCGGACGACGACAACGCCGCCCCGAGCTCGACCACGCCGGCCGCTCGTGCTCCCCGCAAGCCTCGTGCCCCGCGCAAGCCCCGTGCACCGCGCGCCCCTCGTACGCCTCGCGTCCGCGAGACCGGTGCGCCCTCAACTCCCGGAGGTGACTCATGAACCGCCCCGCCCGCCCTGCCGGCCCCGTCGCCCGCATCGCTGCCGACTCCCGGCCCGTGCTCGTCTTCACTGTCGTCCTGACCGCCGCCGTCGCTCTGGCCTCCTTCGCACTCTCGTTCGCGTCCCTGCGGGACGCCGCTCTCTGGGGTCGCGTCCCCGAGGCTCTGGCGTTCCTCGTGCCCGTCGTCATCGACGCCTCGGTGCTCGTCTACGGCCTGGTCGCGCTCGTGCTTCGTGCCCGTGGCCGTTCCTCGGCGTGGGCCTGGACCCTGATGCTTGGCTTCACGGTCGTGTCCATCGGTGCGAACGCCGCGCACGCCTACGACGTCGGCCCCGAGCTGCGCACCGTCGTCGGTGTCGTCCTGGTCGCCCTCGCGCCGCTGTCGGTGCTCACCTCGACGCACGCTCTGGCTTCGCTCGTGGTCTCCGCCGCGCCCGTGCCTGTGCCTGAGGTCGCCGCTGAGCGTGCGACAGAGCCGGCACCCGTGAAGCCCGCTCCCACGCCGGCCGCCATCGAGCCGGCTGCACCCGCCGAGTCCGCTCCCGCTGCCACACCGGCATCTGCGCCCGTCGTCGCTCCGACGCCTCGCCGTCCGCGCCTGGGCCGCGTCCGTCCGGTCACCCAGGATGCCCTGGACCTGCCCGGCTTCGCCGTGAGGGCCGAAGCATGACCGGCCTTCGCCCTCAGGACGTTCCGCGCGGCTGGATGCTAGGTGCCTCGTGCGCCCAGGAGGACAAACGAGACCTGCCCTGGACCGTGGACACCTGGCGGCTCGGAGCTTCGGACGTCGCCGCCATGTCCCGTGTCTGCGCCGGCTGCCCGCTGCGTGACGCCTGCCGTGTCTACGTGGCAGAAGCGCGGATCACTGGTGGTTTCTGGGCCGGGCACGACCGGGACCGCTCTGCTATCCGCCGTCAGGCTCGCCTGGCTGAGCCGGACTCCGAAGCTTGGGACGTCGCATGACCGTCCTTGAGTTCCCGGGGTTCGGGGAGCACGCACCACTGGAGGTCGCTCCGGGTGCCCTGGGGTTCGCTACCCAGAGCACTCGGGGCCGGTCCCTCCGTGCCCGCCTGGAAGCCTTCTCCGAGGTCGCTGCTGGCGTCGGGTACTGCTCGCACCCGGTCAAGCTCTCCGGGTCCTCGATGACCGTGGACACCACCACGGGCGAGGTCGTCAGCGAGTACCACTCGGCCGACGCCCCGATGGGCGTGCTGTACCGACCGTGCGGCAACCGTCGCGAGGACGTCTGCCCGGCCTGTTCCCGGGTCTACGCCCGCGACACCTTCGCGATGATCCGGTCCGGCCTCCTGGGCGGCAAGACCGTGCCCGAGACCGTGGCGTCCAACCCGCTCGTGTTCGCCACGCTGACCGCGCCGTCGTTCGGGCACGTCCACGGTGTGCGCCCGAAGAACGGGCACAAGGCCGGTGGGACCTGCCGTCCCTATGACCGCGCCAAGACCTGCCCGCACGGCCGGTCCAAGTCCTGCATGCGGGTCCACACCGAGACCGACCAGGCCGTGGGCTCGCCGCTGTGCTGGGACTGCTACGACTGGACCTCGGCCATCGTCTGGCAGTGGCACGCCCCGGAACTGTGGCGACGCTTCACGATCGCTCTCCGCCGTGCCCTGGCCGGCTATCTCGGGCTGACGGACGCCGAGCTGCGCCAGGCCGCGTCTGTGCAGTACGCCAAGGTCGCTGAGTACCAGGCGCGCGGCCTCGTGCACTTCCACGCCCTGGTCCGCCTCGATGGCTCCGACGGTCCCGGCTCGACTGCGCCCGTGGACGGGTCGACGCTGGCTGGCCTGATCGAACAGGCCGCTCGTGGGGTGCGGGTAGAGGCTCCTGCGGTCGACGGTGCGGACGTGCCGCGTGTGCTGGCCTTCGGGTCCCAGCTCGACGCGCGGACCGTGCGCACTGGCCTACCGGGAACCGCTGCCGACGATGCCCGCACGTCCGACACCCTCGTGCCGGAACAGGTAGCCGGCTATCTCGCGAAGTACGCCACCAAGTCGACCAACGTCGACCCGGCGTCGCCCCGCCCACACCTGTCCAGGCTCACCCGTGAGTGCCGTCGCCTGGCCGACCGCGCCGCCACCGCCTGCCGGCCCGCCGGCTACGAGCCCGAAGAGGACGAGGACGGGTGCGTGTGCGGGACCTGCATCGACTCGCCGTACCGGCTGCTCGCCAAGTGGGCGCACATGCTCGGCTTCCGCGGCCACTTCTCCACCAAGAGCCGGCGCTACTCCGTCACCCTCGGCCGGCTGCGCGCAGCTCGAGCACGATTCGCCCGTCTGGCTGCTGAGGCGCAGCGCGCCGGCGAACCGCTCGACGTGACCGACCTCGAACGCCGGCT
>NZ_JBFAKX010000044.1:0-4118 GCF_040655935.1 Promicromonospora sp. NPDC050262
GCCCCCCGCCCCCCCCACCCCGGCTCGCCGGCCCCGGCCCCGCCAGGTACACCTGGGGGTGGCCCCCCAACCGAGCCTCGTTCTGGCAGCAACCGCATGGTCACCGGACGCCGCGCGGCGTCACGCCGTGCGGACCCACGCCGTCGTCGCGCCGGGCAGCAGGCCGTCGGCCAGCGGCTCGCTGGTGAGCAGGACCTCGCCGTCCGGCAGCGCCGTCGGCTCCGTGCCGAAGTTCGTCACCACGTGCCAGCCGCCCGGCCGCGTGAAGTGCACGACGTCGTCCGACGCGTCCAGCCACTCCAGCGTCTCGTCGGTCTGCAGCTCGTCGCGCAGCGCGAGCGCCGCACGGTAGAGCTCCAGCGTCGAGCCCGCGACGCCGTCCTGCGCCTCGACCGACAGCTCGCCGTAGCCCGCGGGCTGCGGCAGGTGCGCGCCCGCCGTGCCGAAGCCGAACGACGTACCCTCGCGCGTCCACGGCAGCGGCACGCGGCAGCCGTCCCGGCCCGGGTCGACGCCGGGGTTGCGGAAGAACGCCGGGTCCTGGTGCTGGTCGGCCGGGATGTCGGCGACCTCGGGCAGGCCGAGCTCCTCGCCCTGGTACAGGTAGGCGCTGCCCGGCAGGCCCAGCATGAGCAGCGTCGCCGCGCGGGCGCGGCGCAGACCCAGCTCGACGTCGGCCACGGGCTCGGTGCCGCCCGACAGCAGCCAGGCCTGGCCCTGCTTGCCCGGCCGGCCGTCGCGCGGCGGCAGGGCGTAGCGGGTGGCGTGGCGGACGACGTCGTGGTTGGAGAACACCCACGTGGTCGACGAGCCCGACGCCGCGGACAGCGCCAGGTTGTCGGTGATGATCTTCCGGAACTGGGCCGCGTCGAAGTCGGCCTCCAGCAGGTCGAAGTTGAACGCCTGGCCCAGGCCGTCGGCGCTCGCGTACCGGGGCCGCCGGGGCGTGTCGACCCAGGCCTCGGCCACCGCGATGCGCGGCGGGGTGTACTCGTCGAACACCTGGCGCCAGCCCGCGTAGATCTCGTGCACCTCGTCGCGGTCCCACAGGGGGTGCGCGCCGGGCTCGGTGATGGCGTCGAGCTCCGCCTGGCTCGGCAGGGTCTCGGCGAGCTCCTTGGTCAGGCCGTGCGCCACGTCGATGCGGAAGCCGTCGACGCCGCGGTCCGACCAGAACCGCAGGGTCCGGTGGAAGTCCTCGCGGACCTCGGGGTTGTCCCAGTTGAAGTCGGGCTGCTCCTTGGCGAACAGGTGCAGGTACCACTGGCCGTCGGGCACTCGGGTCCACGACGGGCCGCCGAAGATGCTGGTCCAGTCGGCGGGCGGCTGCGAGCCGTCCTCGCCCAGGCCGTCGCGGAAGATGTAGCGGGCCCGCTCCGGGCTGCCCGGCGCCGCGGCCAGGGCCTCCTGGAACCAGACGTGGTCGTCCGAGGAGTGGTTCGGCACGATGTCGACGATCACGCGGATGCCCGCGCCGTGCAGGGCCTGCACCATCTGGTCGAACTCGTCCAGCGTGCCGATCCGCGGGTCCACGTCGCGGTAGTCGGCCACGTCGTAACCGCCGTCGGCCAGGGCCGACGGGTAGAAGGGGCTCAGCCAGACGGCGTCGATCCCGAGGCGCTTCAGGTACGGCACGCGCGAGATGATGCCCCGCAGGTCGCCGATACCGTCGCCGTTCGCGTCGGCGAAGCTGCGCGGGTAGATCTGGTAGACGGTGGCCTGCCGCCACCAGGTGGGGTCGTCGACGAGGAGCTGCTGCTCGCTGAGGGTGCTGGTCACGGTGCGGGATCCTTTGCTGTCGTGGTCGAGCGGTCGCAATTTTATGCAAGCGTTAGATTTAATGCCCTGGAGAGAGCCTCCAGCGTCGGGGACGAAAGGTCAAGCGTGAGCCGAGCACCCCAGAACGCGTCGTCGTCCGGACTGCTGAGACGCATCAACGCCGTGAGCGTGCTCGACTTCGCCTGGGCCAACGACGTCTTCACCGCGACCGAGGCCATGGACGCGACCGGGCTGACCCGCTCGACCGTGATCAGCCGGTGCGCCGAGCTGATCGAGCTCGGCTGGATGCGCGAGGTCGAGCGAGCGCCCGAGCCCGCGGGGAAGGGCCGGCCCGCCCGGCTCTACCAGCTCCGGGCCGACGCCGGGTACGTGGTGGGCGTCGACGCCGGGCAGCACCGCGTGCTCGCCACCGTCAGCGACCTCCGGGGCGCCGAGGTGGGGCGGCAGGAGCACCCCGTCGACCGGGCGCACGACAACGCGTCCGACCGGCTGGCCGTCACCGACACCACGATCGACGAGGCGCTCGCCGCGGCCGGCATCGACCCCGCGCGGGTGCTGGGGATCGCCGTCGGCGTGCCGGCCCTGACGGACGCGCAGGGCGCGACCCCGCCGGGCCCGAACACCTTCTGGGCGCGCATGAACCCGGGCTTCGCCGAGCATTTCCGCAACCGCGGCTGGCACGTGACCGTCGAGAACGACGCGAACCTCGCCGCGCACGCGGAGCGCGCCCTCGGGGCGGGGCGTGACGTCGGGTCGTTCGCCGCGCTGCTGTCCGGCGAGCGGTTCGGCGCCGGCATCGTGGTGGACGGCGCCCTCGTGCGCGGCAGCTACGGCGGCGCCGGCGAGATGCGTCTCCTCGACTACGTGGTCGGCGTGGGCAGCCCGCACGGCCTCGGCTCCCTGGCCCGTATCTGGGGCCGGGAGGCGCACGAGTCGGGCGCCCTGCCCGCCGACAGCGCCCTGGGGGCCCTGCCCACGAGCGCGATCGACGCCCCGGCGGTGTTCGCGGCGGCCGCGGCCGGCGACGTCGGCGCCATCGCCCTCGTCGACCGCCTGGCCGACCGCCTCGCCCGGGTGTGCGCCGTCATCGACGGCATGCTCGACGTGGACCGGATCGTCGTGGCGGGTGGCGTGGCGCCCGTGGTCGGCGACCTGCTGCGGCGCACCGCGACCATCCTGGACGGGATGGTGCACCCGCCCGCCCCTGAGCTCGTCGCCTCGTCGTTCGGGGCGGACGCCGTGATCGTCGGCGCGTCCACGCTCGCGCTGGAGCGCGTGCGGACGGACGCGCTCGACCTGGCGCTGGGGGTTGTGGACTAGGGGCTTGGGTTCGGGTGGCGCTAGCGGCCTCGGCCGTGGCCGTGGCCGTGCCCGTGGCCGTGCCCGTGCCCGTGCCCGTGGCCCCGGTCGTTGCCGGAGCCCTTGCCCTGGTCGCCGCCCTTGTCCTTGCCGTGACCCTTGCCGTGGTCGTGGCTCTTGTCGTTGCCGGGGCCGGGACCGGGGCCCCGGCCGTTTCCGCTGCCCTGGCCGTTGCCCGGGCCGTGGTCGTTTCCGCGACCCTTGTCGTGGCCGTTGCCCCTGTCGTGACCGTTGCCCTTGCCCGGGCCCTGGTCGTTGTCCTTCGCCGGGCCCTTGCCGTGGTCGTTGGAGGGGTTGCCGGGTGGGCCGGCGGGGCTCTTGTCGGGCGGTCCGGGCGCCGGGGGAGTCTCCGGCTCCGGCTTCGGCTCCGGCTCCGGCTCCGGCTCCGGCTTCGGCTCGGGGGCCGGCGCGGTGGGCGGCGTCTCCGGCTTGGCCGGGGCGGGGTCCTTCGGCGCGGGCGCGGGCTTGTCCTTCGCCGGCGCGGGGGCCTTCCGGGGCGGTGCGGGGGTCGCCGCGGGCTCGGGAGGGGTCTCGGCGGTCACCGCGGAGGCTGGCACGGCGGCCGCGACCTGTTCCGGTGCCGCGATCGGCTCGGCGGCGGAGTCCTCCTCGGCGGGCGCGGCCGGACGCCGCGGCGGGTCGGCGGGCGGCGACGGGTCCCGCGGCGGGTCCGGTTCGAGGAGCGCCTCGGGACCTCCGCCGTCGAACGGCTCGCCGTCGGCCTGGATCGAGGGGCTGTCGGGCTGGACGGCCATCAGGGCCATGGCGCCGGCTCCGATGGCGAGCGCCGCGGCCACACCCGCGGCCACCGCGGCGTGCTTGGTGCCGAACGAGTGGAGCCGGGTCGCGCGCGTGGATCCGCTGGCGCCGGCGATACCGGCGCCAGCGGCGGTGGTGGTGAGGAGTCCGCCGGCGATGAGGTGCTGGCCGAGGTCGCGGAGCATCCAGGAGACCTCGCGGACGTCGATGAACGCGCGGGT
>NZ_JBFAKX010000045.1:0-1895 GCF_040655935.1 Promicromonospora sp. NPDC050262
CTGGGGGTCAAGGGGTCGCAGGTTCAAATCCTGTCAGCCCGACAGATCGCCCCTCACCTGTTCACGCAGGTGAGGGGCGTTTTTCGTTGTCTTGAAACCCTCGCTGCGACAGATGTCGGAACGAGACTTGTCCCCGATCCGTCCCCGATCCGGGTTCATGCCGGCTCCGCGTCGTCGGCAGCCGGCGCAGTTGGTGCCGCACTGTCGGCCGCCCACCAGGCACCGAACGTCGCGCCGGCGTCGGTCAGCGCTCGGTGGTCCGGGTGCAGGTAGCGGGCGGTCATGGCCGGGTCCTGGTGGCCGGCCACCCGCTGGAGCACGTGGAGCAGCACGCCACTGTCAGCCATCCAGGTCAGGGCTGTGTGCCGGAGCCCGTGCCGAACAAGGCCGGCGATGCCGAGGTCTTTGACGAGCTGGTCCCAGTTCGTGGCATCCCGAAGCGTCGCGGTCGTGATGGTGCCGCCGCGCGGTCCCTTGATCAGCGGCGAGTCATCGGGCCGGCCAGCAGCCATCAGACGTTCGAGCGTCTCGCGGGCCGGCTCGATGATCGGCACGACACGATTGCGCCGGCCCTTGGTGGACTTCACGATCAGGCCGCCACGCCCGGGGTACTTCTGCCGGCGGACGTGGATCAGGCCGGCCTTGAGGTCGACGTCACCGACGATGAGCCCGGACACCTCACTGATCCGCATTCCCGTCGTCGCCAGCAGCAGCACCATGTCGCCCCAGCACTGGTCCCCTCCCGCTTCCACGACGGCGGCCACGAGCTTGTCCAGCGTCGCCACGTCCGGCAGCGCCAGCTCACGAGGGTTGACGTCGGACCCGTCCTTGACCTGACCCGGTTGCTTACGCCGAGCACGATCCTTGGCCGGATTCCTCGGCAACAGGCCATCGCGCACCGCGTCATCCAGGACGTGGACCAGCGCTGCGACCGTGTTCTTCACCGTCGAGTGACCGGAGGTCTTCTCCCATCGATCGATGGCCCGATCAATAAGGCCGGCCGTGATCATGCCGACCGGGATATGCCCGAGCTCGGGGATGACACGCAGCTTGAGGCCGGCCGCGTACGGGTCGAAGGTCGAGGTCCGATCGATGGACCGTGCCCACCGCTCCCCCATCCCGCCGATGTACGCCTCCAGGGTCTGGCCCGGGTTCACGCCGGTTCGTGCGATCGACTTCTGCTCATCGATCCACGCGCGCGCTTCCTCGTCGGACGAGAACGTGGCGCCGGCCTCTTCGCGGACGTGCGACACCGGGTGAGTCCAGCGGACCCGAGCGAGGTAGCGGGTGCCCAGCCGCGCACCCTCGCGTGTACGGACGTCGCCCTGCACATCCGCGCCGAGCGGCGGTACGGGCTGCTTCTTCTTCGCCGTGGTCATGATGCGACCTCGGCACGCGACGGGCCGGTCTCAGCGAGGTTCTTCCGGACCCACTCGTTGAGCAGCGCGAGCGGATAGCGGTAGACGCTCCCGATCCGCACGTGACGAGGACCCACGCCGTCGAGCCGCCAGCGCCGCACCGTCGACGGGTTCACCCGGAACCGCTCTGCGACCTCTTCCGTGGTCAGCAGGTCAGAGATGTCTGAGGCATCCATGGTCTTTCCCTTCCACATCCACCACACCGTGTTGTCGTCAGGCCGTACGGGCCGGGTACTTCTGAGCCGCCTTCCACTGCGCGTACTCGCGAGCACGAGCGGCAGCAGCCTCGGCAAGCTCCTTCTCCCCGTTGGTCGACCAGCCGGTGCCGGCGTAGGTCCAGGAGCCGTCGACCACGAGGGTCGTCTCTTCGTCGTCGGCCAGGAGCCGGCGTTCGAGGTCGGTCACGTCGAGCGGTTCGCCGGCGCGCTGCGCCTCAGCAGCCAGACGGGCGAATCGTGCTCGAGCTGCGCGCAGCCG
>NZ_JBFAKX010000046.1:0-1022 GCF_040655935.1 Promicromonospora sp. NPDC050262
CACACCACCGCCGCAGCCGAGATCAGCGCCCGCCTGCGCATCCCGCAAACCGACGCGAACAAGCTCATGGCCCGCGGCACCAGCCTGACCCAACACCCCCAGGTCATGAACGCCCTACACACCAGCACGATCGACACCGCCAAGGCCGACATCCTGCTGCACGCCGGCAACCCCCTCACCACCACCGAACGCGAACACGCCATCACCCGCTACCTGCCCCAGGCCCCCGACCACACCCGCCGCTGGCTACGCGACAAGATGAACCAGTACGCCACCAACCTGCACGGCACCAACGAGGTCGCCAAGCACGCCACCACCCGCCGCGCCGTCTACCTCGACCCCGCCGACAACTCGATGGCCTGGATCAGCGCGAACCTACCCGCCACCGACGCCACCGCCGTCTGGGACACCATCGAACAGACCGCCCACACCCTGCGCCGCACCCCCGGCAACACCCGCACCCTGGCCCAGGCCCGCGCCGACGCCCTCGTCGCGATCACCACCGGCCGCATCATCGTCCCGCCACAACCCGACTGCGCCCCCGACAGCACCGTCACCCCGCAGGGCACGGGCACGGGCACGGGCACGGGCACGGGCGAGCAGGCCATGCCGCGCACCACCGCACCCGCCACGGGCTGCACCTGCGGCGGGTGCCTGTGCGGCGGCACCACCGTCAAGGTCGTCACGACCAAGCCCCAGATCCGCGTCACCGTCCCGGCCACCATGCTCCTCGGCCTGGACAACACCCCCGGCCACCTGCACGGATACGGCCCCATCCCCGCCGAGACCGCCGCCCACATCGCGACCGACGCCACCTGGCAACGCCTCCTGACCGACCCCGTCACCGGGATCCTGACCGACTACTCCACCACCACCTACCAACCCGGCAAGATCCTGCGCCAAGCCGTCACCCAACGCGACCAGACCTGCTGCTTCCCCCAGTGCGACCGACCCGCCCAATGGGCAGACCTCGACCACATCCACCCCTACGACCACACGCTCGACCCCACCACACAACCACC